>CAJXXT010000255.1 GCA_913063495.1 uncultured Gammaproteobacteria bacterium
AATAAGTCTCCAGCGTAAATATAATCAACAATACTGTCACCGTTCACGTCGATAGGTGTTGTTGCGCTGATGCCGTTGGGTCTATCTGTGCCTAGAGGATCTTGTTCGGTACCTTTTCCTGTGTCTAGTTTGGCAATTAGGTTGCCATTTTCAATATCAACAATAAAGATAACTGCATTGCCAGAATCACTAACATGAGCATCGCTGTGTGTGTTGTTGAAACCATTTCCAAATACGGCTGCCCATTTGCCATTGGCCATACGAACAATGCTGGGTTGGCCGTATGTGTATCCAAGGTCAGCATCGTCAGCATCGGTAAATTCCCATAAGACTAACTTGCTTGCGTTATCTTCGCTGAAATTAGGGTAGCCAGATACGCCTACCTTTTGTGGGTTGCTTATATCCAATGCAAATGTGCCCTGTCCGCCAGCTCGTAATGTGCCAACAAGTACGGTGTGCCAGTTGTTGTTAAAAAAGGTGTCGCCATATGCTGCGGGGCCATCCACAAAGTACTTGTGGTTGTAAGATGGGCTGGTCAATTTTGATAGGTTGGGGTAAGCGGTGCTGGGAATGTAGGCCAGTAGTTCGTTACCTCCAGAGGGCGTAGCATCGACGGCGTGTAACATCCCATCGTTGGCCCCAAAATATAGTACAGGGGGCCTGTCTTTAAAGCTGCTTCTGAAATCGCTGTATTTTTGCGAAGCGTTGTTCTCAGGGGCACTGATTCCGTCAATGCTGTTCCAGGTGTTAGGAAAAAAGAAAGTGGGTGGTCCAACGAAAAGGGGGTTGGAGTGTACTATGTCGCCTAGTACGGAGGTGCGTGTTCGGAATAACCTAGTCGAGCTGGCGGTACCTTCTTCTTCACTTCTGTCTCCTCGAATATAGTTAAGT
The DNA here is from genome assembly GCA_913063495.1 of uncultured Gammaproteobacteria bacterium. Taxonomy (GTDB): domain Bacteria; phylum Pseudomonadota; class Gammaproteobacteria; order Pseudomonadales; family Ketobacteraceae; genus 42-54-T18. The sequence continues at coordinate 892 of CAJXXT010000255.1, forward strand.
ATATCTTGGCCGTAGTTTTGTTTGTCACTGGCAATGTTGCTCACCAATACACCGGCCTCTATGGCACTAAGCTCTTTACTTTGGGGGTTAAGGTAATTTGACGGCCAACGAAAAGCGATGCCGGTATTCTCTGCCGAATTATATGTAATGATTTCCCTACCAGAAGAATAGTTTTGCTTGTTGATTTCGTCTTTAGCGTCCCAGGTTGTAATGGTTGAGAGCGAGGCATCAGGTAATATTTGAAATGCCTGCACAGAGCCACTCCAGTCATCGGTATCAAACTTGGCTTGATACAGCAATGAATCTGTATTTAGAGAGCCAGAATTGACCGTTACGGTTGCCGCTGAACCGGTTCGGCTGGTAATTTCGTCAAATGCAGTTTCAAGTTGCTCGGCTAATTTTAAGGCATTGGTGACAAGGAAGTAGTTGTCTGGGTTGCCGTCGCCATTTTCATCCCATTCAGTCGTTTCATCGGGTAAATTGTTGTTGTTTTTATCGTTGAAACCACCCCATTTAGCGGCATACCACAAAGGGTCTTTTAGTGCGGTGACTCCGCTGGTTGAGCCTGCTGTAAATTTACGTGTGCTTGTTAGTCCAAGAACACGTATGTCGCCGTCCCTGCCGCCTGCCCATATGCCGTCAATATCCAAAGAACCATTAGACTTGTAAGTTGGTGGTGGGGTATCGAGGTAATAGTTTGTATTGGAGCCATCGGTATCTCTTATCTCTAGATAAACACCATCACGACCAGCAGTTCCTGATATGACATATCCCATGTGTTGATCAATAGAGCCGGATGAGTATAGGGATTCCATTGAAATAGTGACAACATTACCGGTAACCTCATAGCGATATCTTACAATGGCATCCATGTCATGGTCGGCACCTTGCTCGACATCTTCAAAATTCACGAGAAAAGACCCGCTTGTCTCATCAAGAGCCTCTATGTAAAAATCTACAATTTGATTGGTCGGTTGAAAATCGAGAATGCCAGGGCTGATGCCGTAACCATTGAAAGACTTAGCAAAGGGAATTAACGTGACGATCTTGTTACCTGTTACTGGGATGGTGATTTCCGGTAACGGTGACGCCAAAGCAACAGCAAAGGTGGTGAGATTCTGGTCTGTAGTTGCGGAATTAAGATTTGTTTTCCAGCCGTAATAGGCGGCAGATGCTGAATAATAACTGCCCTCTTTGGTGGGCTCTTCTGGCGCTAGACCTTGAATGCGGCCAAGGCTTTGTACATTTTTAGGGGAAGGAGTGGCTGATGTTTGTATGTCGTCTTTTGAGTAACCAATAAATCGTTGCCCTTTGATATCCGGTTCGTTGGCTGTAATTGTTGCGGCTTCTGCTTGAGCATTAAATGATAAATCGGTGTCTGTCCATGAGCTAAATGCGGAGCCTGGCACGGAGTCAGAGTCATATGAGGGGTTAATGTCACTGATAACAAGTTGAAAAGGTTTAGCGCAATGTTCGTAAGTGTTGTACGGGTCTTTCCATGTTTCTAAAGGGAGCCCTAGCTGGCTGTCTATGCTGCCAGAGCTATAGGTGAACTCTGGTGTTGGGCTTTTGCCTGCGAAATAGCGCAAGCTCTCATACATTATTTCACCAATTGGGTTCCCCCACATGCTGCATTCGCCATTGTTGATTGCCCTGTCCACGATCCAGCCGCATTGGTAGTTGCTACCATTAAATCCAACGGTTTTTAATTTGTCGATGGTTCTGATGATGCCAACGGTTGATTCAAGTGTGCCATTGTCACTATTGATTTCATCGGTAAGAGAGCTAATGTTTTTTCGCAGTACACCGCCTTGAGTATTGTTTTCGTAGGAGCCGGTAATAAGGCCAAACATCATTGAGTCATTTTCACCATAACGTTGTAATAGGCCCGTAGGTTTATACTTGCCGTTTGAATATTTCTGACAGTTGCCTTCTGTTGAGCGTTTGCTATCTGATGATAGACAAACTTCAATATTTACAGCGTAATCCTTAATTTGACTGCTATTGGCACTACAACTCGTTGAATTGTTTCTGCAGCGCGAGTCAGCGACAGGGCCCTCTTTTGATAACCAGTCCCAGACTTCAAAAGAGGTGTCATTTAGCACGCGCATAAGCGGCTGCCCTGTGTCGCTGAGGGACACGTTGGCAAATATGTGTCGATAGCCATTGGCTGGTTCACTTAGGGGAGTGTATTCCCTTATTGAATATTTGGTATCCCTTGTTGGGTCGTAGCTTTTTCCCCATGCGTGAGCATCTTGAGGGATGTGTGTTCGTTGTAAGACTGTTTTGTTGTTTGTGTCGATACTGCGATAACCGCCATAAAGAACTTTGCGTAGAGCATCTATGCGAGCAGTGGTTATGTAGTTTAAGAAATCTCCGCTCCATTCACTTGAGCAGGTTTTGTTTGCGGTTTTTTTTGATGGGCTAAATAGATTGTCGAGGGCGTGGTATTTATAACAAAGGTGTGAATCAAAATACCCAAAATAATCAATGTCTGGTTGGTAGCCAACATCAATAGTGCCATCGTTATTTAGATCAGATGCATCGTTATAGGCTTCATAATATAGTTTGTGATCTCTACCCATTACGAGCATGGTTAAAGGGGACGCTGATGCCGAAACAAAAAGAGGGCTGTCAACGAGATTGAGTGGAGCAGAGTAGGCGGTGTTTTGAGATATGCTGAGCCACAATGTAACGAACATGAATGTACTGAGGCGAAATAATGGCAATGTACGCATGGTGCTTCTTTCCTTCAGGTGCAAAAAGTTGTTATTTATTCGGCAAGTTCGCTGCCTAAGGTTTTTCGGGCAAATACGCTTTGTAGTAGTGCGGGGGCTCCGCCGGGGCCAACACCTTTCGAGGTGCTTACATAATGAAGAAGTTTTATGTTTCGTTTGTTATCTAGCGATACGTCTTGGACGGTTTCGCTGCTGTCAATTGCATCCACGAAAGGTTCGTCGATAATATAGGTCGTGGTTACCCTATTGTCTGTGGTGGGGACGGCGGCGCCATTGCTCCAAATTGAAGGGTCAGTTGACCACCATTCAGGCATTAAACCTTTTACATAGCCCGCTGTTGTGCCAGCTATTGGGAGTGTCTTGTCTGGTGCTAAAATGCCTTCTGCTGCCAATAGCCCATGTTCGGCAGTTTGAAATGCACTTTGCCGGTCTCGAGAGTTAGATGTCATTCGGGTGTCGAGGGTTGTAAGGCCAATAGAACTTGTGCCAATAACGGTGATTAGCAGTAGCATCACTAAAGCTAAAAAAAGAATAGCACCTTGTTGAGAGTTAGGTTGTGCGTAATGTTGCATGATAAATGTCTTTTGTGGAGAGGTTGGTATGGGGCTAAATGGTATTTCGAAGCGAGACAAGCTGCTGGAAAATCATTCTTGGGCGTCTATCATTTACGGTTATTGCTTGATCTAGCAAGGTGTAGGTTTGGTCGTTATTAATTCCCGAAGTGAATTCATTCGATGTGCTTAGAAGTGCAACTTTGACAGCTTGAATGCCGCTCCATTTACCTGGCGGGACATCTTCTGCTGTAACATAGGCAATCACTGCCTCATTGGCATCGTTTAGTTTATTTATGCCATAAAGTATTTGCATATTTTCAATGCCGTTCAGCAAAGGTTGGCTTTTTGTTATAACGGGATTACTTGGGTCAAGTGTTGTAATTTCATAAGTGCTGGTATCAAGGTTGTAGGTTTGTGAGGAACAAAAGAGGCTTGATACCTTTTCAGTTCCTTGTGGTAAGCCAATGAAATAATGATCGATAGCGATCTGGTGGTGCGTTAGGGTTTCGCCAAGGCAGGTTTGCATATTGCCATCTTCTGCTCCTGTCATTCTTACGTATAATTCGTCAGTTCCGTTTTGAACCTCGGCGATGCTGGAGTCATCATTGCTACCAGATATTACGGCGTCTTTTTCAAACATTTCATGAGCGTTAAATTGCTTTCTTGTTCCAATTTCCCCCCAATATCCAGTGTGCCGTAAACTTCGAGTTAGAAAAAATAGACCGAAGCGCCCGCTTTCTTGGGATTGTGATTGAGATGTGACAACGCTGTATGTTTGTGAGCTGCCAATAAAAAGCTGGATAACACCTGCCATTAAAAATAAACCGAGCATCATCGCAATCATGAGCTCAACGAGTGAGAAACCAGTGGTGCTTGAGCGAAGAGAAATGTTCATTGGAGCCTCATTGTCGTATACATGCAACCGTTGACTAAGGTGTTGCCCACCGAGCAGGAAGGGGCGATGTAGCTATCTCCGTTGCCAGATGCATCCCATGTTACGGCGATGCTATATTCTGAGAGAATATTGTCATACGTAATGTTTAAGGCGCTGCGGGGTAACGAGTTGGTGCTATTAATATTGTCAAATACTTGCCAAAGGTCATGGGCCACAATTTCTGTCGGGGTGCAGCCAAGGGTATCGCAATCGGGGGCAGGCCTTGCCGCTGGTATTGGGTTGGTGTAAGAGCCGGTGGTCGCCTGTGTCCGGTTGGCGATGATGCGATCGATAATGTCATTTGTTGCCATTTGTGCTCGGGTATTAAAGTAGGATGACGCACCTTCGCTTAGGCTCAGGGATTGCAAGCTGGCGACTCCTAGAAGTCCGACTGATATAATTAGAATTGCTACCAATACTTCTATCAAACCCACGCCGTGTTGGTTATGTTTCATATTAAGATCCTATTCGGGCTTGTCCGGTAGTGGGGCTTATTATGACGGAACGTGTTGAGGCGATATTTTTGGGGTCGCTGAACTCAAATGTTCCAGGGTTGAATGTCGTATCCATCATGCCGGTTGCAACATATCGAATGAGATTGGATGAAGCTGCGCCAGTAGTGTTGTAGTTGACGTCTATTCCCTCTGTCTGTGGGTAGCTTCGAAGGATAGTTGCAGGGACAGAAGGGTTGGAGCTTCCTGAGGAATCATAAAATACAATCCACCCTGTAGACCAGTCGGTGCTCTTTGAGCAGGTTGGGCTGCTATCCCACGGATTAGGTGAGGCGCAAATGCTGACGGATCGGTTCTGGGTTACGGCTTCAGTCCGGGCGTACTGAAAGGCACTCATGAGCTCATCTCGTTTAGATTTGATTTTTTGTTTTATTAATAATGAGCTGAAGCTAGGAAAGGCTAGTGCCATCATTATCGCCAATATGCTCAGAGTGACCATTAGCTCAAGTAACGTGAATCCTTTTGTTTTCATGATTGCCTCCTTGTATAACGAGGTGACAGGGTACCTGATATGCATATGTTTTTTAGTTATAACGCGACTAGCGGTACAGGAGTACGATAAACGGTTAGTGAGAAGATAGCTTTGTGAGACAGGTCATGTTTTGTGGCGGGGCGGCTTGGTTGGTGCTGCAGGTTTTTGAGTTAAAGGCTTGTGATTTTGTTCCATTCTGGTATTATTTCGCGCCCTTGCTGTGCGCGGAGCAAACTCTGTGCGCACAAGGTTCTAAAACACGAATTCATTAGTGATAGTATCTGTACGGTGCCAGGCAATAGATCGGGTGGCGGTGCAGACGAAAACAGGTGCCCCCTATGAAACAAGATATTCATCCTAATTATAGCGAATGTAACGCTACATGTAGCTGCGGTAATGTTGTTAAGACTCAGTCTACTTTATGTAAAGATATCCACCTTGATATCTGTTCTGCATGTCACCCTTTCTATACTGGTACACAGAAAGTGGTTGATACTGGCGGACGTATTGACAAGTTTAAGAAGCGCTTTGGTGCTGTTGGTCGTGCTAAGTAACTGCCAAGTGTGCGTTAGTGTTATAAAAAGAGGCTCCTTTTGGGGCCTTTTTTTATGTCTGTGCTGGATGCTTTCGGCGAGTGTGTGGGCGGCGGAGTCGTGCGACTTGAAAGTTGAAGGTTTGAAGGCAGATGAGCTTGCGTCTCTGGGAGTCGAACGTGTTGAAGTGACGCAAGTATTTGACGGAGATACGGTTTTACTCGCTGATGGGCGTAAGATACGTGTTATTGGGGTTAATACACCGGAGCTTGGGCATCATAATCGCCCTGTTGAGCCCCTTGCAGCGTTGGCACAAGAAAAGCTTGTGCAGTTGTTGCTTGAAGTTGAAGTGAGTCGACGCAAAGCCTTGCCTGTTTCTGCGCTTTTGCGAGTAGGTGGAGACGTGCAGGATCATTATGGTCGGACGTTAGGGCATCTGTTTTCTTTGTCGGGTATTAATATCACTTCCCGTTTGTTGGTGAATGGTTTGGGGTTTCATGTGGCTATACCGCCAAACTTGTGGCTCGCGGACTGTTATTTTGCTGCTCAGCAGGGGGCTCGGGTCATTGGTGCCGGCGTTTGGCGATTGCCTTATTATGGTGCGAAGCTGGCTGCGGCTAAAAATTTGTCGGGCGGTTATCAGCGAATATATGGCAAAATTGAAAAGCTATTTATGTCGCAAGAGTTTATTTGGATTGATCTAATAGGGAACGTGACGATTAAACTGAGTCGCCGAGATAGCAAGTTTCAGCAAGGAAAGGTGCTAAAGCGAGTCCTGGATGCCTATGAAAACAAAGGGTTGGGTTTATTGCCAGCGATAGAAATCCAGGGCTGGATGATTGATCGGAGGCGATGGGGAGGCAAAATGGTTGCTAAAATCCAAAAAGGCGAGCGTAATCGTTGGCAATATAACCTTCGTCATCATTCTCAGTGGCACTTTATTAGTGCGAATTAAGTCGCTAGGGTTATTGAGCTGAATCTGCCTTTTCGTTATGCTACATCGCCTCGCAAGTGGTAGATGCTGTGTGGCATTGTTGTACATCAGTGTATTGTGTCGCTATTGTATGTCATCACTGGGCGAGACGAATGTCATTTTAAGGCTGCCCTTATTGCAGTGAAAAACCCAATCAAGAGATCGACTCGTTATGTCAGATTTAAAGCAAGCAGCGTTGGATTACCATGAGTTTC
>CAJXXT010000256.1 GCA_913063495.1 uncultured Gammaproteobacteria bacterium
GGAAAAATGGATAGCTGGGCAGGTTTTTACCAAGATATTTTTAACTTTCATGAAATACGCTATTTTGACATCAAAGGTAAACACACAGGTTTATTAAGCCGCGCGATGACCAGCCCCTGCGGAAAGATTAAAATCCCGATCAATGAAGCGACCGATGAACAATCGCAGATTGAAGAATACTTAAGAGACTATAACGGTGAAGGTATTCAACACATCGCGTTAACCACGAATGACATCGTTGCCACTGTTAAACAACTTAAATCTAACGGCGTCGAATTTATGGCAGTACCGGATAGTTATTACGATATGATCGAACAACGACTACCCGGACACCAGCAAGATATAAGTCAACTGAGAGAACATGCCATTCTAATTGATGGTCATAAAGAAAACGGCCGCTGGAAGATGTTGTTGCAAATCTTCACTAACACCGTCATTGGCCCCATATTTTTTGAAATCATTCAACGATTAGGTGACGAGGGTTTTGGGGAAGGGAATTTTCAAGCGTTATTTGAAGCCATGGAAAATGATCAAATCCGACGAGGTATTATTAAACCAGAGTAACGCACATGAAAGATTGGATACGATTTCCCAAAAGCTCCGGAGAATGCTCACGACAAGCCCATGCGGATTTCCCCGCAGGCGCGCCTTATGAGCGCGAAGTGAGTCGAGATGGTTTTTATGGCCCCGCTACACATATCCATCACCGTCACGCTCCCACTGGCTGGAGCCGGTGGAAAGGCAGTTGCCGACCTCGAGCGTATGATCTAAGCCAATGGCCACAACACCAGCATTCACTATGGCAAGTGCAGCCTATTCTTCAGAACGAAAATTGCAGACTGCAATTCTGGACATTACCCTCTTCCATGCAACACCTGTTACGTAATGCTGATGGCGATCAATTAATCTTTGTGCATAAGGGTGATGGGCAACTGTTTTGTGATTACGGTGAATTGGCGTTTTCTGAAGGCGACTACCTACTGATACCCCGTGGTACCTTATGGCGAATTGCTTGTAAGGATGAGGTTTCACTTTTCACCATTGAAGCCACGGACCAGCGTTTCGCGTTACCCGATAAAGGAGTTGTTGGGCAACACGCCATTTTTGACAGTAATGCCATTATTACTGCAGAGATAAACCAAAGCTTTCTTGATCAGCAAGATGAAAAAAACTGGTCCGTTGACGTTAAACATAACCAACAAATATCCACTATCGAATACCCCTTCAATCCACTAGATGCCATTGGTTGGCACGGTGATGTCTGCGTATTAAAGATAAACTGGCGTGATATACGGCCACTGATGAGCCATCGATATCATTTACCTCCTTCTGCTCATAGTACCTTTGTTGCCGATAATTTTGTGGTATGCACCTTTGTTCCTAGACCTTTTGAGAGCGACCCTGGTGCATTAAAAGTTCCGTTTTATCATAGTAATGAGGACTACGATGAAATTATTTTTTATCACCAAGGTGAGTTTTTTAGTCGAGATCATATTAATCCCGGCATGTTGAGTTTTCACCCGCGAGGGTTTACTCATGGCCCTCACCCCAAGGCCTACAAAAACTCTTTTTCCCAACAACACCAACAAACCAACGAGGTGGCTGTGATGATTGATACACGTCAATCGATGATAGCAACCACCGAAGAAGAGGGATTGCCTAACAATATTGAATGGAAGGGCTATGTCGATAGCTGGAAAAGCCATGAAGCATAAGGATGCCACATCATGAAACTTGCAACACAACATAACGGTAGCCGAGATGGTCGGTTGTTGGTTGTCTCTCGTAATATGCAACAAGCCATTGCTACCCCCGATATTGCCCCTACATTACAATATGCCATTGAAAACTGGCAATATTGCGCCCCTTTGCTAGATGACAAATACCAACAGCTAAATTTAGCTAACAACCCAAACAATAAGATAAACAATATCATTGATTTCACTCAGTGCAAACTAATGTCACCTTTGCCACGTTGTTATCAATGGGCCGACGGTAGCGCTTATGTTAACCATGTAGAACTAGTACGAAAAGCCAGAGGTGCCGAGATGCCTGATTCATTCTGGCAAAGCCCACTTATGTATCAGGGTGGCGGCGATAGTTTTCTGGGACCAACAGAAGATATCCCTCTGATGAACGTGGATTGGGGGCTCGACTTAGAAGCTGAAATAGCCATTATTACCGATGACGTCGCTGAAGGCACAAGCGTAGAAAATTCCGTAAAACACATCAAACTGTTTATGTTGGTGAACGATATTTCACTGCGAAATTTGATTCCTGAAGAACTAGCGAAAGGTTTTGGTTTTTTTCAGAGCAAACCTTCCAGCAGTTTCAGTCCCGTTGCGGTTACCGCGGATGAACTGGGCGATGCTTGGAATGGAAAAAAGCTACACTTGCCGTTAACAAGCCATATAAACAATACCCTATTTGGACAACCTAACGCGGGCATAGATATGACATTTGATTTCCCCACATTAGTAAATCATGCATGTAAAAGCCGGCGTTTAATCGCGGGCAGCATTATTGGATCAGGCACGGTATCAAATTATGATCGCAGCAATGGATCATCTTGCATTGCGGAAAAGCGCATGCTAGAAAAAATTGCCACCGGCAGCATAGCCACTCCATTCTTAACAGATGGTGATAACATTTGTATAGAAATGTTTGATAGCAACGGTCTGTCTATATTTGGTGCTATTAAACAACGGGTGGTAGCACAATGATTTTATACAGTTACTTCCGCTCCAGTGCCGCTTACCGCGTGCGTATAGCGTTAAATATTAAAGATATCAACTACCGTATAAAACCCATACATTTATTAAAATCTGGAGGGGAACAACATCATCCAGATTTCCATCAAATAAACCCACAAAATTTGGTACCGGTGCTCACCCATAACAACCGGAACATAAGCCAGTCTCTCGCGATTATGGAGTACCTGGAAACTTATCAGCCAACCCCGTCATTATTACCAGTGAACACCAACAACCGAATTGCATGCCAAGAGTTTTCACTTATTATTTGTTGTGATATACACCCTCTCAATAATTTGCGGGTACTCAATTACCTAAAACAGGATGCAGCGTCAGAGATTGATGTCACTCCATGGGTTCAACACTGGATTAATGAGGGTTTCTCTGCACTGGAAACCAAAATTTCATCCGTAAAAAATAATAGTGAAGAAAAATACTCCTTTGGGGACACCGCAACGATAGCGGACTGCTGCCTAATTCCACAGATTTACAATGCATTACGTTATGACGTCGATATGTCGATCTACCCAACGCTTAATAAGGTATATCAACACTGCCTGGCACAACCTGAATTCCATCAAGCTGCACCAGAACAACAAAGCGATTACCCAGGCTAATGTGAACGACTAGTGCAACTGCCCCTTCTAAGCCATCAAGTTCTAGAATTTCTTTTGACGCTCGCATCTCTTCGATGTCATCGGTCTTTTAACCTTTTCTTGCCAAGCGAAAGAATCCAACCATCTCTTGTAAATTTTCTGACTGAGTCTGCATCTCTTCAGCTGTTGCTGCAAGCTCTTCAGAGCCTGCAGCATTCTGCTGGGTTACTTTATCGAGTTGTTGCATCGCACTTGTGATTTGTCCCACGCCGCTGGATTGTTCTTCAGAAGCTGCCGTAATTTCCTGAACCAATTCAGCTGTATTGGTGATATCAGGTACCATTTTTTCAAGCAGCATGCCGGCCCGCTCAGCCACCTTCACACTATCACCCGTCAAAGTGCTAATTTCAGAGGCTGCGACTTGACTACGCTCAGCCAACTTCCTAACTTCAGCTGCCACCACTGCAAAGCCTTTGCCATGCTCGCCTGCACGAGCGGCTTCAATTGCCGCATTCAGTGCTAACATGTTGGTTTGGTAGGCAATGTCCTCAATAATAGTGATTTTCTCAGCAATTTGAGTCATCGCCTTAACGGTTCCAGCAACAGCAACACCACCTTCGGAGGCTGCTGTGGAAGAATCACGGGCAATAGCATCTGTCGCTTGGGCATTTTCACTGTTCTGACAAATCGATGCCCCCATTTGTTCCACAGATGCACTAACCTGTTCAACGCTTGCAGCTTGCTCACTAGCAGCCTGACTCAATGAGCCCGCCGTACTATTGACTTGAGATGCCGCTGCAGAAATCTGATCTGAGTCACCTTGAATCTTCTCAACCACTTCAATTAACTTTTGCTGCATAACACTCATTGAAGCAGTTAAACTAGAGTCGTCGTTTTGCTTGACGGCAACCTCAATTGTCAGGTTACCACCGGCTATCTCGCGGGTAATATCAGACAACAAGGCAGGTTCACCACCTAAACGTTTATTCAAAAAGAAGCTGATATAAAAAATAAGAGACAGCGTCACGACAACCAGGACAACCAGGCAAATAAAGAATACGGTTTGCATGGCGTTAGCCTTTGAGGCGGCCTGCTCGATCTGATTTTCCACCCGACTAAATAGTAATTCGTTGAATTGAGCGATTTCCCCTCCAATTTTTCCCAGAAATTGATGGTAGTCGTCATCAAATAGCCGCAAACCTTGCGCGTTCAAAGCTTCAGACTTGTTTGCCAGGTACGCTTTACCATAACCATATTTTTTTGCATGGGCATCCACAGCGTCCATCACTTCTACTTCAATAACCACTAACCCATCAGACTCCTTCTTAGACTGTAGAAGGTGACCTTCTTCCTCTTTAGTTAGCTCCATTTTTTTCACTTTTTCGGAAAATGCAATGGTAGTACCATCTTTGCGAGCGACTTTACCTGCCGATTTATCAAGAACATAGAAATAAACATCACGCCACTTTTTCTCACCAGTCATGGTGTAGAGACGAACAGTATTCGTAAGGTCTGAGGAATCTGTCTCCATCTCTTCAGAAAGTAAGAAAGCTTGATGTCGATAATCCATCGCCTTTTGCTGATCCTTGACCGCATCAGTATACACCAGGTATACAGCACCCGTTATGACAGCCAAAATCACCAACACAATCATTGTCATCAAAAATAATTTACGTACGGTCATTGTAAAAAACCTCATTAAGTTCTTTTGTATTTCTGCTATTAACGTCCACACAAACTAATTGAAATTATCAATACAACCATTGTCTATGGTGCTTATAAGTCTAGGCGATGATGGAGCAGCTGGCTAAATCTTACTCAAATTTCACTCGTATCTAAGTGGTTTCTTTTGTTTCGTCTAAAAAGAAGGCCGCTCGAGCTCTGGTGGCCATGAATAACCGCAGGAGCTAGCAGAACCGGCAACAACGATTATCCAAGTTAATGTAATCAACCAATGCAATAGCTTAATGCAATTGCTTAGTGCAATCGATCCCGGTCTCGATCCAAACCACTCCAAAATGCATAGACACCATCCAGCATTTCATTACCAATACGAATAAAAGCATCCTCATCCACATTAAAGTTAAAATAATAACTTTCCAATTCTTGTTGTGTATGATGCGCATGATTTGCTTCTAACTGACTGTGCCAAGAGAAAAAGGTTAACGGCAGTTTTTCCATATGATGACTGCTCTTGTAACGATTTAACCCCGAAACTAACTGATCCCAAAACCCTGCCGAGGCCCAATTTTCCACGGCATAAGAGGCGGCCGTAGATGTCTGGTAATCTTCACTACCATATAATCGAATCAATTCATCACAAAAAAATAAGGTGCTGGGTTTACCTCTGCCTCTTTTTCCTAACAACCGAAAATCCAACCCCAGCTTTCCTGCCATACGCACCAGAAGCTCAAAATGTGCCGCTCGAAAATGAAATCGTCCACCTTCAATCGATCCTTCTAAGCCGCCAAGATCTCGATCTCCTGAACCAGAGAGACCACCAGCTGCTGAAGGGTGTTTCTTATCATTAAATAACACACCCAACTCATTCGCTAGAATCTCTTTTGACGCGCGCATCTCCTCTATAGTATCGGCATTCAGCATTTTCTGTAGCTGTGCCACTAAAAATTGATTTGAAAAAACACTGAATTGAATAATAAAGTATTTAACCTGTGCGTCATTTAACTCAGCGTTAGAAAACCAATGTGTGTACGGATTATGGGTAATCACTTGATGGGTTAACATTTCATTATTAATACGTTTCTGAAACGCTAGAAATGCTTCTGCTTTTCCTAAGTCATAACTGCCATTATCTAAATTACCCAAGGTTGCATCAGTTAACCCAACCACATGATGTTGTTCTGCAAAATCACTTAAACGAGACGATTGCATCGCTGTTCTCCCGATTATTGAATTGTGTTAGACCTATTTTACCTAAGGCTTTGACATGTCTTAAATACCGATCGGTACTAACAAATCCTCTGCAAATCACAATATAATGTAAACGGCATATCAGAAACCCTCCCCCCTGAGTGAGAGGCCTTTATGGCTACTCAATTGTAAACTTTTTATTAATTCGCGAAATGGTCAGTAGGTGTTTAACTTTCGCGCTGACATTACGAATGGATATTTTTACATCATTACCAAGCGTCTTTCGCATATTTATCAACATTCCCAGCGCCGAACTATCCATATATTGAACTTTCCGCATGTCTATGACGTAATCTACCAATACAACTTCGATATATGACGCACGAAACTCCTTATCCATACCAAAGTTAAACTCACCGGAAACTTTAATTATGAGCTCTTTACTATCACTGGAAAGCGTTGCCTCAATCCCCATGTATACCTCTTATGATCTAATCGAGTGATATCTATAAAGACTAGTCTAGGAATGTATTATGGTGTGATTTTTAGGGCTTGATGGCCTATGGTTCATTAAATAACCAGCCTAGTCATTAGGCTCTACCACCTATTCACTCTGAGCTTCAGAGATATTAAGAAGATTCTAGTATGCAGGGCATAGTAGTGCCCTACGAACCTATCAGGCAATGGCTATTAGCATCTGAGGCTCAATCAATGCCTTAAAAGCTACTCCAGCTATTTGTTTTAATTTTCAAGGACTCATAACCAAAAATAGCATTCAAATGATGTAGATATGCATGCTGACCGTGCACTTTCCAAAGACCTGTCAGTGATTGATTTACTTCTTTATAATGATTCAACAACTCTGAGTAACCAATTTCTCCGCTTAACTTTTGTTGAGCACTTAGCTCCTGCACTAACACCAGCCATGTCTGACTAACGCCCATAATAAAATAAGGCCAAGAACGCTGTATTGCTAGGGGCCAATGCTGGTCACTGGTTTGCTCCAAACGAGAAGGATTTTGACCACTAACCGCCACAAAGTGAACTGACTCTATCAACGCTCTTTGCTTCAACCATTTCGTTAACGGGTTATCAAGCACCTGCAAATTCATCTCAGCCGCTGTAGAAGCATCTGTGTAGAAAATAAAACTGAATTGATGCCCAGCACTGTCGCGATTGGCGCGCCGATGAAAACGCCATAAACCAATAGTACTATCATATTTGTTAATTATCGGGGCTAGAATCTGTTCAGCGATTAGTGCATGGCGAGAAAACTCCAATGGCTCCCCTTCAGGCCAAACCAATTGAAAACGTAACTGCCACCAACCCTGCTGCTCAGCCTCTACTTGTAAGTTAGCAGGCAAGCTGTTTACTACTGGTCCGTTTTGGATCAACAGCATCGGGCTACAACCAGATAGCAACACCACAACAATTAACATTGAGGTGAGCATACAAGATTCGTTTCTCATCGAGAGCAACTTCCATTATGAGTAGCTTATCGTTTGTTATGCCCCTATCAGCATTGATACAGCCCAAGGGGAAAATACTACTAATGATGATAGTCCAAATCGATCCGAGGCCACTAGATAC
>CAJXXT010000257.1 GCA_913063495.1 uncultured Gammaproteobacteria bacterium
CTGACGCTAGCTTGTGTTTTTAACCCACCTCTTAATGGTAATGAGGTTCACAACGCCGATGGGGCTTACGAATTAGACGCTGACCCTATTGCGGTTAGTTAACGCTGGTTGGTTAATCGTCTTATTTGAGCTTTTTACGAATACGGCTTAGCGCTATAGGGGTGATGCCGATGTGTGAAGCGATCATTTTTAGTGGTAATTTGTCGCGTAGCTGAGGGTTGGTTTCCAGAAAATCCAAATAGCGTTGTTCTGCACTGTGTTGAACAAATGCATATTCCCGCTCTTCCTTTTTGATAAACATGTTTTCTAGCAAGCAATTGTAAGCTGTAAGAAACCCTGGTTGGGGTTTCATTTGTTTATAAAAAATGAACCATTCAAATTCAAGACAAAGCACGTCATCTAATGCTTCTATACTAAATAGTGCTGGAGTTTTTCGGGTCATCGCACGAGTTGACCCACAAACACTGGGGGCGCATGCAAACGATTGCGTAAATTCTTTTCCCTCTGGTGAAATACTTATATAACGCACAAAACCTTCCACTAAGAAAAAGAGTTTCGGTGCTGGTTGACCTTGGCTTATGAGTAATTGCCCCTTTTTGTAGTGTTTGAGTTCGGGGCATAGTCCGTACTTGTCAAAGTTAGACGCTTCTAAGCTGCTGCCTGGCTCTGTAAAATAACCAACAAAATCTTGCATTTGTGTCTGAATATTCACGGTGCTTCGCTCTCTATGCTGGAAGTCTGAGTTCGAGAAATCTGAGTTCGAGAAATTAGGTGCAATGCCAGAAGTGTTAGTGCTATACCAGGCAGGCTGCTCCATAGCTGAGGCATAACTGCCCCTTGGGCGAAGGCCACTAGGCCCGGAATCAAATAGGTAAACGCTAGTAGGCGATTAGGGCCTACTTGTTGCACAAGGTATTGTTGCAAAAAGAATGTCGCCATTGTAGTGAATATTGTTAGATATAATAGGGTTTTCCAAAACTGTATTTGCTGCCAGGCGATTGTCTGTAAATCACCAAACAGAAATAGAAATGGTATTAGCATGATGCCACCTATCATCATAATATAAAACGCACCTTGTGCGGGAGGTACATCGCCTCCCCATTTTTTTACCAACATAACGTGCATGGATAGACTGAAACATGCAGCTAGAAATATACCGTCCCCTGAGTTCCATTGGAGTAGCTTAACGCTTTCAGGATTAACGGTCAGCAGTACCCATATAGCTCCTATTGTCCCAAGTATAAAACCCAGGAGTTTGGTTTTTGATGTTTTTGTTTTGAGTACTGTATACGTGAGTATCACGCTAATCAAAGGTACCAAGGTATAGATTACAGAAGTTCGTATTGCAGATGTGGTCTTTAATGCTTCAAACAACCCTAAAAAAAACAGTACTAGAAATAAACTGATAAAGCTGTACTGAGCAATTAATTTTTTCCCAATCAAGTGCGTGTTTTTCTTCCATACATTTTCCCTCAAAATAATAGGCAACATTAAAATACTGGCAAGAATAAAACGTAGCCCCGTGCTTGCAATAGGGTTTGCGTAGGGTAATAAATCCTTGGAAACAACAAAGGACGATGCCATAAGGCTGACCCAGAGTAGCAGTAAAAAATTCTGAGATAGAGAGTGATTCATTGTGATTGCCAGTATAATCAAAAGGGTATTGTTAGTTGGTTTTGTCTTCAATGAATTTTGAGAATAAAAATTCAGAAACGGCAATATCTACATCTAACTCAAAAACCTCTGTCATTACTTGATGTAAATGCTTAGGGTTGGTGATTTTTGTTATGACAGTGTCGCCATTTTTCACCTGATGAAATTCACCATTTCGTAGCGAATGAATATCATTGAAGTACTTACGACAAATAACAAGGTTGTTTACAAAGGCGGCTTCTGGATGCCGATGGGAGTAAAAATGTGCTGGAAGGCATTCAGCTTCACTGTACTGATGTAGGTTAAAGGTATATAGAGTAAAAAACTCGTTATCTTTAAACACCTGATAGCAGTAGTCGCCTTGTGAGTTATTGATAATGCGGTAGACGCCGTCCCCCTGGTCTTGTTCTAACCCAGGCTCAACCTTAACCGGGAAGCGGGCACCAAAATGTCCAAACCCCGCATCAACGATATATTGTTCACCGTGGAAATCCAGTAGGGTGACTCTATGTGTTCTGGCAACATCTACCTCGCGATTATAAATAACCTTTGCCAACAATAACCGTACATTAAAACCCAGCTCTGACAAGATATTAAGCACAAGTTTATTGTGTTCAAAGCAATATCCACCACGATGTTTTTCAACAATCTTATTAAACAGTGTTGGAAGATCCAGGGGGAGCTCTTGATTCAATACCACCGCTAAGCTATTAAAACTGTAACGGGCGATATGTTTGCTTTGTAAGTCTCGTAGAAAATCAATGTCCAATTGCTCTGATGATAATGCTAGATCCTCTAGATAAAGCTGAGTCATTTGCTCCAATGTGGGTATCGCGTTCATATTTGTATTCCAGTTCATTGATTGAGGATGCAACAATAACTGTTTTTTTTACGTGTGTAATGAACTCAGGTTTAGTGAATAATTATTTTTTCATAATAAACCTGGGTTAAGCCTTGAGGGGATTTGTAACGGTAGACTTCAGTTGTCGATAACAGATGTGTCAATCAATTGAATAGGAAGGATAAGATTATGCGTATAACTGTATTTGGAGCCACCGGTAATGTGGGGCGTCGTGTTGTAGCTGAGGCCTTGTCTCGAGGCCATGAGGTAACAGCGGTCATGCGAGACCCCACCCGTTCACATGAGCTGAGCGTCGCTGCACATGTTCGTACCGGTGATGCGGGCAATAGTGAGGACGTAGCCAAGTTAAGTGAAGGTCAAGATTTGGTGATCACTGCGACACGGCCACCAGCAAGTAAAGAGCGAGAGCTTGTTGCTATCACCGAGTCATTGTTTGCCGGTCTTGCCGAGACCAATGTACGACTATTGGTTGTAGGTGGTGCGGGAGGCCTAACGGTACCGGGTGATAGCAACGCCCTAGTGGTGGATGATCTACGATATGTGGGGCTTGCCTGGCGAGAGATTGCCTTGGCTTGTACTGAGCAGTTAGAGGTTTGCCGTGCGCAATCTCTGGTAGATTGGACTTATCTTAGCCCGCCAGCAATGTTAACTCCGGGAGAGAGAACTGGTACTTTTCGTGTGGGGAACGATGAGCTTTTAGTGGATGCAGAGGGGAATTCAACTATTTCAATGGAGGATTTTGCCGTGGCCTTGATGGATGAAGCTGAGCAGCCCAAACACCCGCAGGCGAGGTTCACCGTTGCATATTGATGTGTTCTGCTCATTTGGCGTTAGTCTAAAGGCCGCTATAGGTAGGGCTGCTATACTATAAGTGACAAGCTTACTGTCTCACTCTCCACGGTATAGAGCATCAATAGCCCGCCATGAAAACCCATCACAATAGTCGCCTCTATATAAGTTTTTTTGTTCAGATTACGCTGATATCAATTTTTCTGATATCTCTAATGGCTTCTTATTTTGGTTATCAAAGTTATCGTTCAGCGGTGATCCGAAAAGAAGTCAGCCTGGCCAAAGAGCTTATTTCTATTGTTAGAACTGCCTCAGTACAACTTGATGTAACAAGCCATGAAGATGTTTTTTTTGATCCTGATGATGGGTTAGAAGGCCGTACTGAATTCGATATGATTCAAAAAGTTCTCGCAGCTATTCGAGATGCCAATAATCTGAGTCATGATAATGGTAGCCCTGTCTATACGTTGCGAAAATCTTATGATTTTGAGGAAAATCAACAGGTAGAGTTTGTCGTTATGAGTGATGTTAACGATAACGGGAATTTCTATACTGGCGCTAGAATTAAGGCTGAACCTATACATCTCCAAGCTTTTCTGGGTGAATCTGCTGTTACAGGGGTGTATCGAGACAGCGAAGGAGAGTGGATATCGGCGGTAGCGCCATTATTTTTAGATGGAGAGGTTGTTGGAATAATACAAGCAGATAGAACGGTAGGCTTCTTTTTTCATGAGCTTGCGGAAATCAAAAAAAACTTTTTTGTTATCGGTGCTATATGTGTATTAATTGGTACCATTTTTTCGTTTCTTTTTGCGGTGTATGCAGCAAAACCCCTAAATATACTGCTTGCAGCTATTAAAGCTTTCGGTAATGGGAATTATGATTTCCGAATCACCAAGCATCGTATCGATGATTTTGACGATGTTTTTTCTGGATTTAATGATATGGCCGATAATATTCAACGAGAACACCGAGAGAATATTATCATTGATGAAGAAAGGTCTAAGTTAAACGGAAAACTAACGAAGAGTCTCCAAGATATTGAAAAGTCGCTGGCGGTAAAAAACGAATTTCTAGCCAATATGAGCCATGAAATAAGAACTCCAATGAACTCAATTGTAGGTTTTACTCGTATTTTGTCGGATAGCCAGTTATCGAAGAGACAACACATGCTGCTAAAACGTGTCGATGGTTCATCCAGAAACCTTATGCGGATTGTAAATCAAATTCTGGATCAATCCAAAATTGAAGCCGGAAAACTGGAACTCGACATAGCAGAATACGATCTTCGTCAAGAAATGGTTGACCTGATCATGATGAACGCAGAGGCGGCAAAAGAACGTCGAATAAATTTGCTGTTAATTGTGCTCAAACCGTTACCAAAAAACCTCTCCGGTGACGGAATGCGGACCAGCCAGATACTATTAAACTTACTCAATAACAGTGTTAAATTTACTCAAAAAGGCTACGTATCCATTACTGTGGATTGGAAGGAAATAGAAGGCCGAAGGGTTGAGCTGACGTTTGTGGTTAAAGACACGGGGATAGGGATTGGTTCTCAAGCAAAGGACGAAATTTTTAACCCATTTACGCAAGCTAACACATCGATATCTAAATCGTATGGGGGCACAGGATTAGGCCTGTCCATTGCTCGAAATATTGCTGAGCTTATGGAGGGGAAGGTTGAATTTGAGAGTGACGTCGGGATAGGCTCCACATTTTCGGTGATCGTGATTCAGCGCGTTCCCGATACTGTAACTATTCCTACGAAACAAGAGTGTAATGAAACAGCTCGCTTTGATTATGTTAACTCAATCGGGGCCAAATATTTATTGATTGAAACCTGTGTGCCAGTTATTGAGCAATTTACTATGTGGTTTGGAAAAGAGCATGTAGATAGTTGTGCAAATATGAGCGATTACGAGAATATACTTAAAGAAGGATCGGAGGTATTTACCTTAGACTATATTGTTGTAGATGATTATTTGGGGCGACACAATATAGGCGAAGTTAGGTCGTTGGCAAACAAACATGGTTTTCCTGGCGCAAAAATTGTAGCAATGACGGCAATAGATGATGTTTGTGAGAGTCGATTAGATTGGGCGGATTATGTGATAACAAAACCGCTGATATTGGATGAAGTTGTTACTAGTTTAAAACATGTTCACGAGAGGGTGTCGGAAAAAAGCGGCGAGAAAACGAGGTCAATCATAGAAAGAGGCACACAGCCTGAAACTTCGCTGCCCTTCAAACGTAAAACCCATGTATTGCTAGTAGAAGATAACGCTGACAATGAATTGCTAGCAACAATGCTGTTGGATGAATGCGGTGTCTCCTATGTTGTTGCTAATGACGGGGCAGAGGCAATCTATGAATTACATAAGGGGAGGTTAGCCAATGCTAATTTCGATCTTGTGCTTATGGACTTACAAATGCCGGTGATGGATGGTATTACGGCGACAAAAAAGATAAAGGCCGACGCTAGAATATCATCTGTGCCGATTGTCGCTATGACTGCCAATGCGACGGCAGCAGACAAACAGCAATGCATGGACGTGGGTATGACAGCAATATTACTGAAGCCTATAGATGAAACTGAATTTAGCCAGCTACTCGATAGTTATTTGGTTACTCCCACAGTAAGCCATCTTCTTCTTGTGGATGATGACGATAGCAATCGAATGTTAATGGGCATTTTGCTAGAGAAGTATGGTGTTACTTATGATGCTGCCAATAATGGAGAGGAAGCTGTCGAAAAAGCAAAGCAGCGAAAGTATGATTTAATTCTGATGGATGTAGTGATGCCGGTTATGGATGGCTTGGCAGCAACGAAGCTAGTTATAAGTGATGGAAAAAATCAACATACGCCGATTATAGCAATGACGGGTTATAGTGATAAGAATAAACTGAAAGCCTGTAGCGACGCCGGCATGGTTGACTATGTCGGGAAACCAGTGCAAGCCAATCTTCTCTACAAAGCACTGGATCGGTACCTGTCATCTACCAACCAACAATAACTTTTTTGTTATAGGCTACACTCAATGAAAATCAACATATTTTAAGGGATAAGTTTCTGGGAGAAGGGCTATGAAGACAGCGCTTAATAAGAAAAAAGGTCAAGTTATAACGCTTGCTGTATTGATAGGTTGCTTGATAGCCTCTGCGGCGCATAGTTCTGGCTCGTTTGTACCTTCTGAAAGAGGTCCAGGAAACGCACGCTACAATAACGGCAAGGCGCTATTTTTAGGCAGAAAAGGTGATGCCAACTGCTCTGAATGCCACAAGAAATTTAAGCGATCCAAATTATTAGTATTAAAGTCTAAAGTTAGCCAAAAAATAACCGATTGTACAACACATACGCCTTGTTTTGATGCCATGCTGGATGATAGACAGCTACGAGCACTAGATGCATATTTCTTCAAACGCTATCGGTTAAAATAGGGAGATTATCATGAGGAACCTACGCCTTTGTTCGATATTTATATTGGGTCTCATAGCTGCTACTAATGCTTCCGCAGAAAATCCTTGGTTGCTAGGTGAGGGGCAATCGGTTGTTTCTGTATCTTATGTGAGCGAATCCTATGATGAAGCCTTAATCGCAGATAAACGAACAGATATACCAAAAATCAGACAACAAACAACATGGTTATATTATGGGACTGCGTTAAATGATTCGCTAATGGTTGATGTTCAAATAGGGTATGTAGAAAGTTCGTGGGATGCAGATCCTCCGTTGGGTGATATTAGTGGATTTGCCGACTCCAAAATTCGCTTACGATGGAATGCTCGTAACGAATTTTATGAAGACACCGGGCCTTCTTTGTCTTTCGCTATTGCCGGTATTATACGGGGCAGCTATGAGCGATCACAATTGACCGACAAGAATAATGATGGGATAAAAGAACCTAATGTTCACGCACCGGGAGATAAAAGTAATGGCATTGAAGTTACTGCGCAACTAGGCCAATCGCTAACGGAAATTATTAGTTTGAGTGCAGAGCTAGGGTACCGCTGGCGTTTAAATGATGTCCCTAATGATGCCATTGCCAATGTCGGTTTTTACGTATCTTTTACTGAGCGGTTATCGGCGCGCTTTATTTATAGTGTGGAACACAGCTTGTCTGGCCCTGATATTGGTGATCAAGGAGTGAACCCAGACGTTTTCCATAAAACAAAAGAGGAGGTTAACAGCAGAGAAATTGTTATTGGTTATGATTTTATGAATGGGCATAGCATATCTATTGGTGCTGCCGACGTTATCTCGGGTAGAAATACGGGCGACTCTTTAATCTATCATGGCGGTTATTCCTATTTATTTTGAGAAGCCCAATGCCTTGACCTCACTTAACTTAACTATTAAAACGGATGTTATGTTTTATATGATGGTGAGTGGTTAAATTTTTGTGCCCACCTCATATTGGGGATTGTATCCAGTAATAAACGGCATAAGCTGGGAATGACAATCAGTGTTAGTACCGTGCTCATTGCTAGACCTGATATGAT
>CAJXXT010000258.1 GCA_913063495.1 uncultured Gammaproteobacteria bacterium
ATCAGAATTGGCTGTGGAAGAAAACTGTCAAACACCACAATAGCGGACATTAGAAATAATGCCTTAATAAGCAAGTAGGCTTTTTAAGTGGGTTTAATTTACGGGTCAAGTTTCCATACTACGAGGGCCGAATAGATTCAATGTTAAGCTGCCCCTCAATGCCTGCGAGCCTATGAATATTTATTTCATTCCATTCTGGTGAAGTAGTCATATTGTTAAGATCCTGGCGAGAGGCGTATTTCACAACAGACATTTCATCCCAGAGCTCTTCAACGTTACCGATCATCAGCTCAGTGATATGTGTACCAAAAACAACTTCGGCATTGAACTTGGGTAACATCTTGACCATAAAGCCTGTATGCTTCTTTTCCAGTAAGATTCGTATCACGACGATCTTCGTAGATTGCTTTTTCTTTAAACTTTACCAAATTGATCATAAACACAGGCCCTGTTGGACCTGTCTCACCTAATAGTTTCGCTTGTTTTTCAGAGGGCATCAATTCATTGGTAACTATCATGATCGTTATTCCGATTTAACTATTGTAGCAAGTGAGCAATGCATCGCTTGCCTATTTGTTGTTATTGTCTAGATCGGCTGATATTAACCGATCTATTGAACTTTATCTGTAGGATATATCTTACGAAACTGAGTGAATATCGATCTAGACAACAAGGGTGTTTATTAAGTGAGCAATGTAGGCTTACCAGTGTTAAATGGCAAGTGATGCCCTAAACCGGCTAAACTTATCCCCTCAAGTCACACTCACATTCGATCAGTTACTATCCATCTGGATATTGATATCAAGTCAAATATGTTGCGGCTCAGAAGAAGTATCTCTCCTTGTGCTCACCGCTAAAGCGAGCAAATGTTGTCATTGATAATAAGGATTTTTTGGAACCGAAGGTGTATATTTGATGTAACCAGAATGGTGTCAATACTCCAATAGGCCGCTTTGCATTACGAAGCTGATTGGTTTTTTTACTTTCAGAAAGACTGATTCTGTAGTTTATTTAAGGTGTAACTATGGCTGGAAAAGGGAAGGATAAATCTATAAAAAAGGGTTTTTTAAGTAGAGCTTTTACTACAGCGAAGCTATCGACACGGCTAGGTATGGGGGCAACAAAAAAATTGCTTAACACCAAGGAGATGGCGCCTGAGAAAGCCATCGAGATGGCTATTAAGCTTGCCGATGAATTTGACGGCATGAAAGGCTTGATTATGAAATTCGGTCAAATGGCTGGATCACTCGGTACACAGTTGCCGCCGGAAGCGCGCGCCGCGTTATCCAAATTGCAAACCAACAGTACCTCGATTCCATTTGAAAAAGTAAGACATATCGTAGAGCAAGACCTAGACGCCCCCATCGAGTCTTGTTTTGATGAGTTTAAAGAAGCTGCCTTTGCTGCTGCATCCATTGGGCAAGTCCATAAAGCGGTGCTGAACGGCGTCAAAGCACCTGCTGGCATTGCATAAGACGTCAGGTCTGAACGACCGCTTTATAAACACAGCCCCCCTATTCTTCGCTATGAATTTCACCAGGCAATGATCTCAAGGAAATAACAATAAACACAAGACCTGAACAGGCACCCGCTAAGGCATAAGGATATGATGAATCTAGCGCATACAAAAAACCACCTAACAATGGGCCTATCACAAATCCCATTCCTGCAACCGCCCCTACCAGCCCCGCCAATGCCCCTTGTTCGTTTGGTGCAACCGTTAACGACGCACAAGCAGAGAACCCTGGCCCAGTAAACCCCATGCCAAAACCAAACAGTGCCATTCCAATTAACAACAAAGGCAAATTACTAGAAACTGCGATAAATAAAAATCCGAACATCATAAACGGTAAGCCGAGTCGCAGTAATATTTGTGGCCGCCAATGCAACCGCTGGACAAGAAATAGCTGTGCAAACATCATGGCTCCAGAGGAGACTACCATAGCAGACGAATAATATTTTGCTGCTGTAACCCCTTTAAGATTCAACGTGTCTTGAAAGTAAAATCCTAATGTTTGTTGTACCATTCCTAAACAGGTATATACCACTAATCCAACGCCAATATATACACGATAACGTTTATCCCAATAGGTGAGTTTTTTGGATTGCTGCAATTTTTTTTCAACAGCTTCTGTTTTCGGTAGCATTAAGGCCACAAGTATCGCTGCTAGCAATGTTATAAGTGACTGCACAAAAAATGGAGCCAAATAATTTAGCGCGATCAAGTACGCAAGAGCAGGCCCACACATAATACCGAGTTGATTAGCGGCGGATAGTTTGCCCAACCCCTTTGCGCGGTGGTTCGCATCAACGAGCCCTACCATATATGCACTCGACGCGGGGAATGCCGCCGACATTACCGACGCGTGGATAATTCGCGTAACCAGTAACAATATATACAACCCTAAGCCACCTATCGCCCCGACCAAACCGGCATAGGCAACGCTGCTAAAAAGCGCCATACCCAGGGTATAACCAAGCAACCCAACAACAATCACAGGCTTGCAGCCATAACGATCACTCATTCGCCCCCAAAAAGGGCTTACCAAAGAGAAAGTTAATGCCGTCAGAGCTGACAGGGATGTAATTGCAAGTTCCTTGGGTTCAATAGATAAGTGTAAAAAGGGTAGTTGCAACTGCAATTCATGAAGTTTTAGCTCACGCCCTAGCATTGGCAACACGGCAAAAATAATGGATTGCCCCATACCAACAGATAGCATCGCGATGTATAACACCCACTGTGGTGAAACTTTCATACAAAATGACCCAACAGTTCTGAAAGGCCGCAAGTTTACAGTGTGCGGGAAGAATCACCAACTAAAAGGCGCTGTGACTATGACCGTATTCCCTGTAGATACGTTTTACAACGCCCTATAACGCCTTAACTCTCTCATTAACCATTCATCACTATTCACAGGTTTAGCATTAGCGCAGTGAATTTTATAAAATTCACCTGACATTTTGCTTTTCGTCGCTGAGTATTTAATAAAATCTTCCGTGGACTTAATGTCATCTTTAAAATAATCATACTTTTTATTAATATGCTCAACCGCTTCAGAGCCTGTATGCAGGGTGCCATTTCTCTCATACTTACAATCGGTATTGGATACATAGTCAAGTAAGTGGGCAATTTCATTCTCGCTCGACGCAAACACAGTGAATGAGCACATTGATAAGCAAGTAACCAGTAACACAAATAGCGATGTGCCCTTTAACATTAAGCATTTATTCATTATAAGCCTTCCTTTAGTAAAACGATATCGTCAGGTAACTCCATTGACGGGTATTTGGCTATCAAGACATTTAGCATGGCTTTTGCCCCCACCACATCACCTGCATCTCTTAATTTTCTTATCTTATTAAATTCGACATCAAGATCCAGCGTATCCTCTGCACTCTTCTCAGCTTGAATAGGAGGAGCCATCATCAACATTGGTGACGGTGCCATTTGGCGTTTCAAAGTTTTTGGCTTACTTTTTTTCGCCTTCTGTGCTGCCATTTTCTTTGATTCGACTCTTAGCGTTGAGAATTCTTGTTCGGCAACTTCTTGCTTCTTAACCACCAAGGCTTCGACATTTGCGGCAGATACTCCCTGAACCTTAGATCGCAACTCTGACCCCAGTTCGGATCGCAGCTCTGACCGCAACTCTGAAAATGAAGAAGCGCTATCCATCAATAATTGCCTTTCCTGTACTTCTTTATCTTCAAAATCTACAGAGACTTCATCAGATTCAACACCGCCATCCTCATCTAACACACTAACGCTGGATTTTGTGGTAATACTTCTTTCTACTGCTGGCGTTGGAATCCCGTAATCCAACTCCGTAGGGTCGCTAATTAACAGTTGGTCTGCATTCTCTTTATAAATCAGTCCAACCATTACGCTGACCACCAAACATGCCACTAACGAATTGGGGACAAACCACCTTTTCTTAGGTGATTTTCTATGGGTATTCTTGACGTCATCTCTCGCCACGGGAATTTTAACGACACTCCCCCCTGAAGAATCATTAAGCTGCGATAAAATCAGATCATCCATGTCAATAGAAGGTTGCATTTCCTCTTTTGAATCGTCATAGAGCTTCGCAATTAAGTCCTCATCAAAATGATGGTCAGGGTGTTTATCATTACTCATGGTTCTGCCCTCCTTCATTTTCCATTGATGACCGGATTTTTTGCATCGCGTAACGCAACCGTGTTTTTGCTGTCTCTTCCCCAACCCCTATAACTTCAGCTATCTCCTTAACACTAAAACCCGCTTCATGTTTTAACAAAAACACATCTCTTTGATCCTCAGGCAGCGTTGATATAACATCTAACAAACGATCAACCTGCTGTTTTGCGCTAACATTACTCATTGGGTTATCGTTTCTTTTGCTGGATTCTACCAATGCATCCGTATCTTCTCCATTTTCATCTGCCAGAGACTCAAATTTTTGACGGTGTTTACGAAAGGCATCAACAATACAATGATGGGCAATCGTATATAACCACGTAGTAAACTTCGCCGACACACGATAAGTAGCTGACGCTTTAATGACTTTCGCCCAAACCTCCTGAACCAACTCATCACCATCAAGCCGCAAACCCACGTGGCGTTTAATATATCTATAAACACCACCTTTATGACGGTGATACAGCAGTTCAAATGCCCCCGTATCACCTTCGCCATAAAGCAGCATTAATGCCTCATCAGGTTGTTGCGCATTCATTAAATGTTATATTCCAACGTCAACAACTCCCAGATCGATAATTTAAGATCATAATATGGGGCAAGTGTGTCATAGTCTCAATATTTTTCAAGAAAGCCTCAATGTTTTTCAAGAAGGGTTTAGCGCCTCGGCCAGCCGAACTAGATTGATAAACTCGCTACGATACCCCCAAGCATCGCTGCCTTTTGCCGACAAACCAATAACCTCAACATTCTTTAGGGTGAAATCTTGCGTAAATTTCCCACCAGATAGAATTTGGCCAAAACCCGCTACTGCTGCTGCAAACTTAAAGCGGTCACTGGCATTGTTAAATTCTGTGTACCTATCTGATTTCAACACCGGTTGTGTCATCAATTTGCTAACGTTTTGGTCTGGCTGCTTGTAGCGTAATTTAACAAAGGCTAACTCATTAGATGCATCACTTTTCTCTAAGTGCTGTTCCCGTTTGCCATAACGCAATGGATCAACACGATGCCCAGCTCCACCAACAAAGGTGACTTCATACAACGCGGTCACTGAATGTCCAGCACCAACCTCTCCTGCATCGACCTTATCATTATTAAAGTCCTCTCTGTTTAATGCACGATTTTCATAACCTATTAAACGATATTCCTGTACTAAATCTGGGTTAAACTCCACTTGAATTTTCACATCTTTCGCAATCGTATGGAGAGTTGAAGACATTTCTTCCACTAACACTTTTCGAGCTTCTTGCAACGTATCAATATACGCATAATTACCATTGCCCTTATCAGCCAACTGCTCCATCAAATGATCATTATAGTTACCCTGACCAAACCCTAATGTAGTCAGAGATATACCGGACTGGCGACGATTTTCAACCATATCAATAAGCGCTTCAAAATTCACAGTACCAACATTAAAGTCTCCATCGGTTGCCAATAGCACTCGATTAATGCCACCTTTAATGAAATGGGTTTGAGCCAATTGATACGCCAAGTTAATACCCGCAGCACCATTAGTAGAGCCACCCGCTTGAAACTGATCGATTGCTCTCATTATTTCCGCTTTATCATTGCCTGACTTACCCTCTAAAACAACACCAGATGCTCCTGCATACACAGCAATTGATATACGGTCATCAACTCGCATTTTCTGCGTGATAAGTTTTAGGGATTGTTTTAATAAACCGATTTTTTGAGGAGAGTTCATAGACCCTGATACATCGACCAAAAACACCAAATTTGCATTCGGTAATGCCGAACTATCAATGTCATAACCCTTTATACCAATATGTAATAGGTGCGAGTCGGCATTCCAAGGAGAAGGGGCGACTTCCGTCGTGATTTGAAAGGGGATATTTGATGTATCCGGCTGTGGATAATCATAATTAAAATAATTAACCAACTCTTCAACCCGTACCGCATTATGTTGAGGCAAACGCCCCCCATTAATAAACCGCCTAACGTTACTATAACTCCCCGTATCTACATCAATACTAAAAGTGGAAACAGGGTTATTCAGAGCCACATGGATGGGGTTCGATGCAATAGCCTGGTAATTCTCTCTATCAACAACAGTGGGCTGAGGAAAATATTGTGACTGCACATGCTGGGGAGACAAGAAACTCATTCCGATCTTAGCTTTGCTGCGCACTAAGCTCGCCGAATGATGCATGGATTTCTTTTCAGCCAATTGTCGCATCACAGGCGGTGAAGATAACACAGCATCCGCACTAACATCGCCTTCTTGCTCGGCTAGATGGTCGGCTAGCTGCTCGACCCGGCTATCTATCGACCCAGCAACACGCTCCTCCTTAGAAACCGGTTGGGTTGAATCTAAAGTTGAAGTGCTGGCTTCATGTTGACTGACACCACATGCCGATAAAAAAAGTGTGCTACTAACAACAAGTGCAATAGAGGATACTGAAAACTGTTTCATTGGATTGCTCCGTAAAATATCAAACGTTAGGATGTAAAGGCCTTATGCTTGATATAAACGAAGCTAATTTAAAATGGGGTTAAAAATAGATGAAAAAAGAAAATCTATTTACCACCGCCCTTACAATTTGGTGAATTAGGAGCCGAGGCATTCGCCGTTTCCCACTCCTGATCCGTATAAGTATGAATCGCCAGTGCATGTACAGGCCCTTCAACCTCATCTGACAACACTTTATATACCATTTGGTGTCGAGCCACTGATCGCTTGCCTTCAAATGCTCCCGATACTAATACCACCTTAAAGTGAGTCTCGGAATTAGCTGGTACGCTATGCATATGGCTTTCGTTATCTACTGTAAAATGTGACAGCTTAAATGCTTCTTGAAGCTTCTTTTCTATAGCAGCTTGTACTTCCATAATATTCCTTACGCTAAACAGCAGGTAATTGGCTAAAAAGTCAGAAGGCGTAGTTTATCCGTTCCTACCGGTTTAATCACTACCCGAGGCTTAGCGCTCACTCCCCCCCCGATTAGCCCTACGTAAACCGCAATGAAATTAAAGACTTACGTTTTTTTGCCGATAACATTAATAGAAGGTAGAATAACGCCGTTTTTATGATCACAAGAAAAGGAGTAAAATTCAGCCTTATGTTACCTATGCCAAAGATAGAAAGACGACAGATTGACCGGTTAAAATCCAACCGATCGCTGAAAGTCCATAAATCAAAGGCCAGCAATTCTGTAGAACAAGAGGCTCAAGAGCCTAAGAACTTGTTAAGAGAGCGCCGTTCACCTAAGGAAGAAAGGCGTGAAATCGAACAGGAAGTGGCCTTCGAGCGTCGTCGATCAGACCGTCGCCGAGCGTTCCTGCGTAATTCCCGCCAAATGCGAGAAATCTTATCCAATTCAGGGGTTAATTCACCCAGCCCAGCATCACGGCAAGGCATGTTTATTGACGAAGAGGTTTAGCATTCGCATTTTTTTGGTGCGTAATGCCATTCTTGGGGTTCAATCCAGGGCAAAATCCTACGAATATCAATCTTTCTGCTATATTTTGCACTTCTTTTACATTTTTATTGGAATTTCCCAGCGCTGAGGAATAAAATCCCCTCCGTAAAAAACTATCCCCTTGTAGGAGCACATCAATGAAACAACCCGTACGCG
>CAJXXT010000259.1 GCA_913063495.1 uncultured Gammaproteobacteria bacterium
CGTTCATATAGCTTTTCTAATAAACGTTGTGTGAAATCTTCTTTAAGGGTTTCATAATCTTCACCGCGCTTTTGCCACTGGCTGTTTTCCCATTGTTTAAACCAGTCCATTTTTGCAGGTGTGACAACTTCAACGGTTGATTTTCCTGGAAAGCGATTTTCCCAGTCAGGGTCTTTAGAAGAGGGGAAGGATATATAAACTAATGGAAACTCTGCATTCGGGTCGTTATTGTAAGCTGCTAAGTTGCCTTCATGGTCGCCACTCGGGTATATCCATAAATTGGTGCTAGATAATCCTAGTTCTTCCGCCGTACCTTTAAATCCAGCGTAGATACAAAGGTGGGCACTAGAACGTTGTACTTGTTGACACCAATCATCAACACCAAGACGTTGCTGCACATCATCGGGCAATAGTTTTTTAACGGTATTATAGAAACCGGCATTACTGACGATATTATCGGCTTTTAGCTCAGTACCATCTGCCATACGTACACCGTATGCACGATTATTTTCAATTAGAATTTTATCAACATCAGCGTAGGTAAATACTTCTCCGCCACTTTTTTGAATAGTGGGAATGATGCTGCGGGCGATTGCTGATGCACCACCTACGGGATAGGCGCCACCAGCGAGATAATGTTTGGCGATCAAAGCATGCATTAAAAAGGATGCATCTGCGGGTGCTTGGCCATAGTTACCCCATTGACCCGTTAATACTGAAATCAGTTCTTGGTTTTGGGTTAGGTTTTCTAACACTTCGCGAGTGGTTTGAAAAAACACCTTTGGAACCAGCATCGGACGGATTTTGTTATAAGCGCTTGCTAACCAGGGAGCCATGCCTTGGCCTGCAAAAAATTTTGGTGTATAGCGGCTAACATCTCTAATAAGATCGATGTACTGATGGATAACCTTCTCTTCATTGGGAAAGTTTTCTATCAGCATTTTTGAAAAATTTTCTCGTCCTGCAACAAAGCTATATTGCTTATCACCAATAATCACGCGATCGTATTCGTCATCCATAGCGGCCCAGTCTAAGCGGCTCTCACTGATGACATCAAATACTCGACGTAAGGTAGAGGGTCGATGAACCTCTCCAACGTAATGAACACCAACATCCCACTCGTAACCTTCGCGCTCATAAGCGTGAGTGTAACCTCCAGCGGTATAGTGTTGTTCTAAGACACAGACTTTTTTACCTAATAAAGAAAGGAAAGCAGCATTTGCAAGGCCTCCAATGCCAGAGCCAATGATGATGGTATCGTAATGACTTTCAGCGCGTTTGGCGCGAAAACGTTTGCCAGTTCTTACTTTAACTTTAGCCATGGAGGGTGCCCTCTTGGGTGACTGTGAGAGTCTTGTTGGGTGCTTGGGGTTATGTCGCAAGCAATCAATCGTTATGCAATTTTTTGAGTATGACTTTATGTTATTGTTCTTTGCCCTCATATGCAACTATTTGCATAGCAAATTACGTGGCATTTATGGGGTAGGTTTGTGTACTTTTATGTCCTGGCTAGGTTTTTAGGGGTTGGTATTGGCCGTTTTCTGATTGAGGGCTAGAACCCTCTTTACTGAAACGATAAACTAGGCCTTACGGAAAAGGCATTAATATGAGTAAACAGAAGTCAAAAACACGGTATCTCGCGGGGTATTCTCCAGATTTGGTAACCCAGATTGAAGATATGTTATTGGGAGGCCGGTTAGCGGATTATTTATTGAAGCGTTACCCTGATACACACCAAGTCGCATCGTCTAAATCATTGTATGCTTACACGTTAGATCTAAAGAATCGCTACCTTCGGCAATCCTCACCTCTGAGTAAGGTGATTTATGACGACAAAATTGATGTGATTCACAATGCACTTGGGTTGCATACATTCGTCTCTCGCGTGCAAGGAGCTAAATTAAAAGCGAAAAAAGAGATCCGAATCAGCACAGTTTTCAAAAAAGCCCCAGAACCATTTTTGCGTATGATTGTCGTCCATGAGTTAGCGCATATTCGAGAGAAGGAACACAATAAGGCGTTTTATAAATTGTGTGAGTATATGGAGCCCAATTATCACCAGTTGGAGTTTGATTTACGTGTTTATCTAACGTATATCGATCAAGTGGGGCCTTTATGACGGCGAAACTTGGCGGGAGTCATGCCTGACCAGCGTTGAAAAGCACGAATAAAACTAGCGGCTTCTTTGTAGCCGAGTTTAAGGGCGATGTCGTCGATGGATTCTTTCCCTTGTTTTAGATATTGCTGGGCTTTTTCATATTTAGTTGCATCAATGATTTTTTGAAATGAACTCCCTTCATTTTTGAGTTTTCGTCGTAATGTTCGTTCTGAAAACCCCAAAGTGTCTGCAACTTCTGTAGCGTTTGGGTAGTTGTTGTGAAATAAACTCAAATGGTTTTTTACGGCGGGGGACAGTTGATCTTCGCTACCTCGTAAACTTTCGAGTAATTGATCGCATTGGCTAGTGTATAACCCGCATGCGGCTTTATTGGTTGAGGGGAAGGGGCGTTGTAATTCTTCGTTTGCAATATAAAAGCGTGCTTCTGGTTGGTCGTAGATAATAGGGCAGCTGTAGCGCTTTTCTATCGTCGCCGCATTGTCGGGTTTAGGATAAGGGAGCCATAGTTCGGTCATGCTGATATTAAGATTCATGTAGGCTCGTAAATCCTCGATGAGCCTGTAAGTACCAGAAATATCTCTATCAATAATAAAGCGCTGCACTTTTTCTGGTAATTGGTGTGGTAAATAACATAATGCACTCGTATCACTGAATATTTTAAGTGATAGCTCACCGTATAAATACGTTAGCTTTTGATACTTTACCCCTATTTGAGTCGCCTGGAAGGGCGTTTCGCAACTCATTAGTAACATCCCTAGTGGCCCGTATCCCGCCAGGCTGAATATGGCACCTACTGAGATACCCGCATCGTTACTCGGAATGTAATCTACAAGGTCGTTGAGTATGGCAAGTTCGGTCGCGATATCTATATGTGCTGTAGGGTCTAGGTTTGCGCTGGTTAGGCCATGCTTTTTTAGCAGCGTGTCTACGTTGACATGCTCTTTTAGGGCTTCAAAGGCGTAGGTGAGGCCTAAAACGGATCGTTTGCTCATAGGGCATATTCTAATAAGAAAATGGCTTGATTAAATTGCATGGTTAAATGGCTTAGTTAAACTGCTTGGCCGAATTTATCAATTTATTGCCTGAATATACCCTATGAAGCAGAGGGTTAAAAGGCATACACTGGTTTTGTTCGTAATAACTAACAACTAAACAGGCTATGCCATGAATGCAAAAATGAAATCAGTCGATACCTCAACACCCTTGAACAAGTCTGTTAAACGGGTGGAAGCTGCCATCGTAGGGGCCGGGTTTGGTGGTCTTTGTATGGCCATTAAATTACAGGAAGCAGGGATCACTGATTTTGTTATATTGGAAAAGGGCGCTGATGTCGGAGGTACATGGAGAGACAATACTTACCCTGGTGCTGCGTGTGATGTCCAGTCTCATATGTATTCTTTTTCGTTTGAAGGTAACCCCGATTGGTCAATGCGCTACCCTGGCTGGAAAGAAATCCAAGACTATATTCAGCGTACAACGGATAAATACGGTATTCGGTGTTATGTGCAATATAACGCTGAGGTTACTGGGGCTGAGTTTAATGAAAAGACGGGGCGTTGGTTGGTAAGGCTAGGTGATGGTAGCCAGCTAGATGCTAAGCATTTTATTCTAGCAACAGGGCCTTTACATGTTCCGTCGATTCCAGACCTTCCCGGGTTAAAAGGTTTTAAAGGAAAAACCTTCCACTCCGCACAATGGGATCATGATTATGACCTGAAAGGTAAGAATGTGGTGTCTATTGGTACGGGGGGAAGTGCTATACAGTATTTGCCAGAAATCGCTCCAGATGTAAAAAAATTATCGGTATTCCAGCGTTCGCCTGCATGGGTATTACCAAGGGATATGAGGGGTTATAGTGATTTTGATAAAAAATTATTTAAAACATTTCCACTCACTCGTAAATTACATCGGTTACGTTTGTATGCAACAAACGAGTCGAGAGTACTGCCGATTATTCATGCACGTTTAGCGAAGTCATTTCAATTTTTAGCCAAAGCATATTTGGATTATCAGGTAAGGGACAAAAAATTGCGTAAGCAATTAACGCCGGACTATACCATTGGTTGTAAACGTGTGTTGATATCCAATAAATATTTTCCCATGTTTAGCCGTGATAATGTTGATTTGATAACCGACGGTATTCAAGAGATTCGTGAGAATTCCGTTGTCGATTGTAATGGTGTGGAGCATCCAGCGGACGCCATTATCTTTGGTACTGGTTTTGTGACGGATCCTCGTGTTTACATGAAAGATTTTACGTTAACGGGGTTGCCTGGTCATGATATTCACCAAGATTGGAAAGAGGGCGCAGAAGCCTATTACGGTATTAGTGTTAGCGGTTATCCGAACATGTTCCAGCTAGTTGGGCCAAATACCGGATTGGGTCATAACTCCATTATCTTCATGATAGAAAAGCAAGTGGATTACATTGTGAAATGTATGAACACAATGAAGAAAAAAGGCGCTGGGTATATGGACTTGAAAGCGGGCGTACAAAAGAGTTTTAATGATGAAATTCAGCAACGGCAGGTTGGTACGGTATGGGCGTCAGGTTGCCAAAGTTGGTATCAGCAAGCAGATGGTCGTAATGTTGTGATTTGGCCGGGAACAACGTTGCGTTATCAACACGAATTAAAGAATGTAGATTTTAATGTGTACGACTGGGTGTCGGTCAGTAAAAATTCGGCTGAGGGTATACCTGCAAGCAACTCAGCGAAACCACAGATGGCGTGATTACACGTTATCGGGTGTGATATAGCATAATTGATCGTGATATAGTCTGCCCCTAAAGAGCCTGCTTAAAATAATGTGTTTTGAGTACGAAGGGTTCAATTAGGGGTTTTGTATGGTTGTGTTGATTGAGAAATATTCGCGTGTATTGTATGTCTTCGTTGGCGCTTTAATCTGTATTTTTTATTCCACGCTAAGTTATGCCGAGTGGTATAAAAAAGACGCCGCGGTAATGAGTACATCTATTCGCGTTGAAATATGGCATAAAAATCCCCAGCAAGCTGACGTTTTGTTGGAATGGGTGGTGGAAGAAATGCGAAGGGTTGATCGGCTGATGAGCCCGTATAAACCTGAAAGCGAGTTGGCAATTATTAATAGCCAAGCCTCTGTTCATCCCGTTGTAGTGTCCCCTGAACTGTTTTCTTTAATACAGCTGAGTGTGGCGCATGGTATACGCAGTGATGGTCGATTTGATATTACCTTTGCCAGTATAGGGTATCAGTATGATTATCGGCGTGCCGTCAAACCCAGTAATGATTTGATTAAAACGACTCTCCCCGCGATTAACTTTCGCGCAGTAACGTTAGATCCAACAAAGCAAACGGTTTCATTTAAACATGCCAACACACGCATTGATCTTGGGGGGATTGCTAAGGGGCATGCCGTTGATCGCGCGGTTAATTACTTGGTGAAGCATGGAGTACAGCACGGTATTGTAACGGCGGGTGGCGATAGCCGTATTATTGGTGATCGAAGGGGGCGGCCTTGGATGTTAGGGGTGAAATCGCCAAGAGCAGAAGGACATGCCGTCACGTTGCCGGTAGAATCGTTGGCGTTATCTACCTCTGGTGATTACGAGCGCTATTTTGAAGAAGGTGGGCAACGTTATCACCACATTCTTGATCCGCGCAGTGGTAAATCTGTCGCGGGTGTTCAGAGTGTTACTATTATGGGGCCTACCGCAGTACAGACGGATGCATTATCAACAACCGTCTTTGTGATGGGGGTAAAGGAAGGGCTAGCTTATATTGAGCAGCAACCAGATTATTCCGCGATTATTATTGATCATCGCGGAAAATTATTTTATTCCAATGATTTGGTGAACCCTTAATCGTTATTTATAAATCAATTTCTCGCTGCCAATTGTCGGGGAATTGAAGTTCTGTTGGGTCTTCAGGATTCCATGAGACATCGTAGGCGTACAGTTTGTCGTTGGTAATTCTGAAGACGGAGTAGTGGCCGCGTTCATCGCTGTTGTAGTTCAGGTAATACGGTGAGCCGACATTGAATACTGGGATGCCTTTCCAGGTATAGGCACTTGTTGCATGAGCATGCCCGTGTAGATACGCGATAACGGGGTAATCTTTTATTGCATCATACAACGCATCAATTTGAGTATTGTCCCATTCAAATGTTGACCATGGGCCGTAATGGGACATGATGATGACTTTTTTATTGGTTCCATCAACGTGTGCTGCCAAGTCCTCTTTTAGAAATGTTAGAGCCATTCTAGGGTTTCGAACGCCAGGTACGGCATGGTTAGGATCAACATCAGAAGGCGTAAGGTTAAGTTGTACAAAATGAATATTGTCCCAATCCCAGCTGTAATGACCGTCTTTATCTGGAGCTGTATTGGATAGTCCTACGCGGTACTGGTTTCTCACGCTTACAGAGTCCGCAACGGGGTGCGCTTTTACTGCGCGATAGCCAATGTTGCTCCATTCAAAGAAGTCATGGTTACCATACCCCTCAAAGATAGGGAATTTAACATCGCGGTTACCACATAACCCATAAATACGAGTGAACTCTCCGTACTCGTTTTCTGACAGTGTTCTACCGTCCCTACCGTTTTGTGTGATGTCTCCATTCATGATGATGCCGCGGATATCGCTGACAGGCATGGTGAGGTCAAACGTGCTCCAGTCCAGTCGTGTATCTGCGAGATTTAGCGCTACCTTGTGCAGGTCATTTTTATCTTCTGCTCCGCCACCATGTTGAGAGTCGCCAAAAGCGATAAAGGTTACATCCGTGGTGTTAGAACCTGCCCAGTAATTATCGACAGGTGGTAAATCGTCATTTGAGCAGTCATCATTGCCATAATCTGAAATACAGGCAGTTAGGGCACTTGCCAGTACAAAGGGCAAGGTGAATCGAGTAAGTTTTTTGGAAGTGGGGTGACGGGAGTTCATTGCGGCCATTGCGATCTCTTAATTTTATTTTTATTGTTATGGCACGAATGTACCAGTAGCGTTGGCTGGCTGCTATAGTGAATGTGTTATTTTGTGTAAAGTGGCCTGATAAAACTGTTTTAACAATATGTTGACCCTGGAGTAGGGTATAGGGTCTATAGTCGATAGGGTTCGATATAGTTTAAAGAAAAAGAAGTTTTCATCAGACATTTTCCATTGGAACTTATTTTGTTTGAGAGTATCCTAATTGGATTACGCGTGTTTCATTGTATTTGATCGGTTTACGGTAATTAATGTGTCGATAAAAAACAGCAAGTTTTTTACAGTGATTATGATGGTGCTAATGATTGTTAGCCAGCCCATTGCGTCTGCTGCTGTTTCTTATTCTATGACGATGGGTTCACCAACTATGGCAATGAACGATGATAGTCGCTCGTGTCATGATGAAGAAGACTTGGTCGTTGATGTAAAGGTCGACAATGCTTTAATAGATCAAAGCCTAGAGATGACCACCGATGACAGCAATAATTGCTGTGATGTTGACTGCCATTGTCCATCAGGCCACTGCTCATCTGCAGCGTTACCTTTAAATGTTATGCCTAACGGGCGCTTGCATACGTTATCTCAAAATAGTGAAAATCCTTCTCAATGGATTGTTAGTCAGTCACTATCCTCCCTTTACCGTCCTCCTATATCACTCTGATCACAGGGTAAATC
>CAJXXT010000260.1 GCA_913063495.1 uncultured Gammaproteobacteria bacterium
GATGATGATATTAGGTTTATGT
This sequence comes from uncultured Gammaproteobacteria bacterium, assembly GCA_913063495.1. Lineage (GTDB taxonomy): Bacteria > Pseudomonadota > Gammaproteobacteria > Pseudomonadales > Ketobacteraceae > 42-54-T18. The sequence continues at coordinate 23 of CAJXXT010000260.1, forward strand.
ATCCTGGATCACTTTCTATCAGTGGAACTATTGCCGGTAAGCTAGATGTCAGTAATTGGTTCGACAATATGATGACTCAATTCCCCGAGATTCATTTTACCGTTAATCATGTTTGCGTTGAGAACTTGTTTGATGTGACGGGGACGAACAATCTAATTGCTCAGTGGAGTGTAAAGCTTACGAATAAGTCGGGTGTCACGGTCGAAAATATCGGTGCAAATTTAATTAAGCTTCGTAAACGAAAAGTGGTAGAAATACGTGATTTTTTCTACTATCCAGAACGATTGCATATAGGCTGGGAAGAGCAGGATACCGCAGAAGGTCGCACTTTCATTTAGGCGTCGTTGGGTTCAACTGGTGTCAAATGAGTTTGAGAAGAATATCGTTGTTGCTTTTTTCAACATCACTATCAACTATATTTCCTTCGATTTTACGATAGCTCAGCGCATAAAAACAGTACGATCAAATGCATTGACGTATTATAGGTTTCGGTGTGTGACGGCCTTTGAAGGTGATCATGGGTTACTCAGTTTGATAGAATTACCGGTATAATTGAATTAAAGGGGCGCTCTATGCTGGTTTGCAAAACCCCAAACAGAAAAGGCACAACGGTTAACCGCTGTGCCTTTGAGATACGTCGCTTCCGTTACCAGTCCATTTGGTAATAGTACATCCTGTCTTGCATCCGTGTTGCTCTCATTCCATGAGTGATATTCAGTCCTTGAATCATCCGTTCCTAAAGCAGTCCCTTACTTTTTGGTTTCCTTACCATCTCCATCCTGGAGCTGTTTGTATTCCTTTACCCGTTACGTCCCTTGTTGCATTCGTGCGTTTCACATCCGTTTGAAACATCCTCTTCCTGAGTGACGTTATCTTATTCAATTGGGCTTCTGCCGAACAGTGGTTATCTCCTAACCTTTTGTAGGATATATCCTACAAAGGACTTGATGGGGCTGGGTGCAAGGCCAATAGAATCAAAGACAGGAGCCCATAGACTCTCTTTTGATTGGAATCGCAATAATTATGCAAAGTACCTTTGCAAAAACAGGAAAGCGAAATCCTATATTTCTATCGGATCAGATACTAACGTTGAAATCGTTACCCCCAAAAAAATAAGGCTCTACCCTTGGCTAGGAACAAAAAACACTGGGATACTCCCAAGTTGTTCAGTCAAAGCTTTATTGAAACATACTGATTTATTTAAAAGGATTATTAAATGACAACTGAATATAAAATCTACTTAGTTAATGGAACTGGAAGAATACAAAAATTTTGGTGTTTTTTAGAAAAGCCGGTATCCAGTATAGCTGGAGACGTATATGCAAACTCTAGTACTTCTTTGATCATCGGAGGAAGTCAAGGCGGGAAAAACGCATTTACGATTCCCGTTAACTACGTACTCAGCGCTGGAGCAAGTAACAACGCGGTGGGGTTAGATACCAAAATTGAATCTTCTGTTACCAATAACGCAGATTTAAAAGAAGTTTGGTTAGCTGAATATTTCAATGTTGCGGACGGTGGAAAAAGAGCCCCTGAAATGGCTCTTGTCGCAGGTCAGTCGTCACCTGAGAAAACGCTAGCTTTTCAGTCTAGCAACTTTAACAGAGCAGTGAATGAAGCAAGAGACTGGTATTCTAACATGTCCTTTGGGATACAAACTTCAAATGGGTTTATTGGATCAACGTGGTCTCCAGAACCTGGGGCTACCGTTACGATTGAACCAAAATTAACCTTTTATATTGGTACAGGGAATTATAGTAGCAACCAATTGGCTAATTTTACTGAAGTATCCACCGTGTCAGCCGCCGTACCCCTTTCGAAGTTTGATCTGCTAGGTGAAGCCACTGTTACACTTGACAGTGAGTCGAATTGGGTTGTTACCAGCGGTGCTCCATCTTCCAGCAACCAACATCTAGGGCAACTCATAGAAAGTCACTTAGAACTTTCTCGATCGCAAAACCATTTGGTGAAAATGATTCACGATAGAGTTCAAAAAAAGCCTGCATCAGAATATCGACGTATGATGGAGCTAGCTAATAGTGGCACAGCAGTAGCATTGGAGCCTATATTAACGGTTGCTGCAATAACTACTATAACCGTTGGTGTTGCCAATTTAATCAATATAGTAAAAGGATGGATACAGGATCAGCCCGCGCCCGTTCCTATTGTTGTCAATATCGAGCAAGTCCAACCCAATATGGGTAGGTCTGCCAAGAAATCAAAAAATGCTGTATTGCAATTTTCTTACACGAGTGGCATTAGCGATCAACGTGAAGCCGATGCACTCACAAAGATGGCATTAGAGGTTCAAGCTAAGGAGGGTAATATTGGAACATTCGAATTAGAGGGCGTTAAAATAACCGATGCTTGTTAAGTTTTTCGAGGGGTTAAGGGTGAAATTCTCTTAGCCCCTCTTTTTGTTGAAGTGTCGTGAGTTCAAACCCTTATTACCAAAACGTAACCATTCATGTCAGTCCTCTGGTAACCATAAAAATAGCTATGCCATAATGACCCGGTCACGCAAACGAAGATGAAAATAATAGCAGAGCATAGGGAGCTGATCATGACTTATACAAATCCAGGTACAGATGGTGCAAAAATAACCTTCAAAGAGCGGTATGGGAATTTTATTGGTGGGGAGTTTGTTGCACCCGTTAATGGTACTTATTTTTCCAATATCACTCCGGTTACAGGTGAGGTCTTTTGTGAAATCCCCCGATCGGATGCAGCGGATATTGAACTTGCGTTGGATGCTGCACATGCGGCAAAAAAAGGATGGGGTAGCACATCGGTTACAGAGCGTTCGAATTTGTTGTTAAAAATTGCTGATGCTATTGAAGCGAATCTTGAAAAGCTTGCTGTTGCTGAGACCTGGGATAACGGAAAGGCAGTGCGAGAAACATTGGCAGCAGACATTCCTTTAGCGGTTGATCATTTTCGTTATTATGCGGGATGTTTACGGGCCCAAGAAGGTAGTGTTGGTGAAATTGATAATGCGACGGTGTCCTACCATTTTCATGAACCCCTTGGTGTAGTAGGGCAAATAATTCCTTGGAATTTTCCGATATTGATGGCTGCATGGAAGTTGGCACCAGCGATGGCTGCTGGGAATTGTATTGTTTTAAAACCGGCAGAGCAAACACCAGCGTCAATTTTGGTGTTAATGGAAATATTGGCAGAAATTATTCCGGCAGGTGTAGTGAATATCGTTAACGGATTTGGCCGCGAAGCGGGTGTCGCATTGGCCAGCAGTAAGCGTATTGCAAAAATTGCATTTACAGGCTCTACGCCAGTAGGTTCAGAAATACTTAAACATGCCGCTACGAATATTATTCCTTCAACCGTAGAGCTGGGTGGTAAGTCACCTAATATTTATTTCGAAGACATTATGCAGTTTGAAGACGATTACCTCAGTAAATGTGTTGAAGGCACGGTGTTGGCGTTCTTTAATCAAGGTGAGGTGTGTACGTGTCCGTCTCGCGTATTAATACAGGAGTCGATCTACGACGATTTTATTCAAATGATCATTGAGCGCAGTAAAAAGATTCAGCGTGGCAATCCATTGGATTTAAATACCATGGTGGGTGCGCAGGCCTCCAAAGAACAATTTGATAAAATAATGGGGTATATGGACGTTGGCCGTAATGAAGGCGTTGAGTTTCTAATCGGTGGCGGTGTTGAGAAGCTTGCTGGATTTGAAAACGGGTATTACATACAGCCAACCTTAATGAAAGGCACCAACGATATGCGTGTTTTCCAGGAGGAAATCTTTGGCCCCGTTGCGGGCGTAACAACGTTTAAAACGGAAGAAGAAGCGTTGGCAATTGCGAATAGTACAGAGTTTGGGTTAGGGGCTGGGGTGTGGACTCGGGATATTAATCGAGCTTATCGAATGGGGCGCGGAATAGAAGCTGGTCGTGTTTGGACGAATTGTTATCACGCCTATCCAGCGCATGCCGCATTTGGTGGGTATAAAAAATCCGGTGTTGGACGAGAAACACACAAAGTCGCGCTGGAGCATTACCAACAAACTAAAAATTTGTTGGTCAGTTATTCAACTAGCCCGTTAGGTTTTTTCTAGAGGGGCATTGCAACGGACATGAGCATGGGGGCATGCTTCGAACAATTTTTGAGCGATACTAAGTCATTGAAAAATTGCCCGGTCTATAGCCAACGTTAGTTTTTCGTAAGGGTGGCTTGTGAAGGTTCATGCGAAATCATATGACCCTCCTGCTTTTAAACCTTTTTGGTAGGCTGGGCGCGCCTGAAACTTTTTAACAAAAGCAAAGATATTAGGATACTCTTTCATTCCTTGCTGCGACACCAGCGCCTCTAGAGGAAAGCTCATTTGGATATCAGCCCCTGTTAGCTGATCGCCACAAAACCATTCGTTAGTTGCTAAATGTTGATTAATAAAGTTTAAGTTAGATTTAATGTTTGGCCCAGCATAAGCGGCCATCACCTTATTGGCGATACCCTTAGCAATTGGCTTAATAAAAAATGGCATCGGGCTGGATTTTACTTTATCAAAAATTAATTTTATCACTAACAACGGCATTAATGATCCTTCAGCATAATGCATCCAATAGGTGTACGATCGTCCCGCGTCAGTTCCTCGCTCTGGTGAGAAATTCCTCCCGTATTTTTCTACTAAATATTCAATAATCGCGCCTGACTCTGCAATGGTTATATCACCGTCGGTAATCACCGGAAATTTACCTAACGCGTGAACTTCTTTTATGGCTTCAGGAGCGAGATCCGTTTTTGAATCTCGTTGATAGTTTTTAATTTCGTAGGGGATCTTGAGCTCTTCAAATAGCCACAATAAACGCTGTGAACGTGAATTATTCAGATGGTGTAAAACAACCATAAGGCTTCCTCTTCAGTTATATTGTCTAATTCGGTGTGGCAACAGCATAACGAGTCTTCGAGAGTGCGACAAATATTTATTTCAATTGTTTTTTTGGGGTTAATTCCATCACGCTTAGTTGGTGGAGACTAAGCTATACTCTGAAAATACACCACAATAAGCGTGCAAACTTATGCAAACATCCTATGTTACTAGCATGTTCTTTTCACTATTGATCACCTTTTGTTTCTCCCTAAATGCAATCGGTTCAGAAGTGAATAGTTTGCCTGTTAAGAATATCGTTATTGCTGCAGATGAGTGGTGTCCTTATAACTGTATTCCAGGCAGTGATAAACCTGGTTATATGGTTGAGATTGCTCGCGAAGCGTTTGATTTAGAAAGTTCAACTAAATATAACGTTAGCTATAAAAAATTACCTTGGACCCGCGCGATAAAGATGGCGCAAGAAGGGAAAGTAGCGGGAATTATTGGCGCTATTAAATCTGAAGCGAAAGGGTTGTATGTGCCCATTGAAGAGCAAGGTAGAATGTATGCTAAGTTTTTTTCAGCAAAAGGCGGCGATTGGCAATACCGTAACATTAGTAGTCTGGACGAGAAAGGCGTTATTCTCGGTGCTATTAGTGGTTATGATTATGATGAGGAGATTGCCAGCTATATTGTTGGGCATCCATCAAAAGTCTACTTGTCTCACGGTGACACCGCATTGCCGGAACTTATAAGGCTTTTATCTCGTTCAAGGATTAAGGTATTGATAGAAGACCAGGCTGTGTTTTGGTATAACGTCAGTAAGCTTGGGTTCAAGTCTGGGGACTTTCGGGTGGCTGGTACAACGAGTGAGCCCCAAAAGTTATTTATTGCTTTTGGTAATAAAAAGCACGCTGAGATCCTTAGTGATGGGGTAAAGAAACTCAGGAAAAGTGGAAGACTTCAAGAAATTCTAAAAAAGTACAACCTAGTTGATTGGAAAACTAATTAGTTTTTTGGGCGGGTAGTCCATGGCCATCTTCAAGGTCGTCATTTTTGTTCCCTTTGGCTTTATCCCACCTCCTATACCCGTTTGATATCTGGGAAAATAACATGCAATACTTCATTAAAAATATCCAGCTCGACATTTAAGGCACCATCAACTCCTATTAATTGATTGAGTTTATCCATAAATTTCATGCGAATCATCGGATTGTCTTTCAGGTAATGATTAATGGTTTCTAGATCGGTAGACATGTCACTGGTAGATGCTTTTACTATTTGATGGAGATGCTCGATCTGCTTCTCATCTAAATCAAATTCTTGTTGTAAGATCAATGAAAATTTTTCTAGTTCTTTAAAGCTTTCAGAATTGTCAGCGCTAATAATGTGGTATAGCACTGAAGCTAGTGCAAGGTGAATTGCTTCGTCCTCTGGGTGATCAAATAGCTTGCTTTTCTCTTGTAGTGACTTAAACATTACTTTTCTCACTAAATTTAGTTTTTTGATATTAATAGGCTGTGTAACGCAGTTAGTTTCTTATACGTTATATTCAGTATATTGGAGCCAATTATTCTATATCTTCATGTCTTATAGCGTAGCAGGTTTTTAATGTCACATTTGAACTCGTCCGGCAGGGCTATTTGGTCTTGGTGATTTTTCGGAGGGCTGTATCAATATGGTTATCGTTCGCATAGGCATAAATGTTCACGTCTCCATCAATGTTGATGCCGTCACCTATCTTGATTTGTGTTTGTTCTAGCATATCCCATCGGTAACGTTTGGCGGTTAGTCCAAGAGAGGTGTAATTGTCCAGGGTAAGGCCAGTGAGGGTCATTGTGCGTTTTACCGCGCGCTCCAAAATGGCATAGTCTTCTGGTGTGATTTTCATTGTGGTACTTCCTGATTATTACCGACTCCGTCAATTGTAAGGAGATTATACATAGGTTCATCAGTTGTTGGACGATTAAACTCTCCCCCCCTACCGAAATCAAAGACCCTGATCCACCTATTTGAAGACAATAGGTGGATCAGGGTCTTTGATGGGAGATTTTAGTACTTGATTAAATGTCGATCATTGTTTTAGAATGGTCGCTCTACAACGGCGAAGTATTTGATATGGCACGACCTAAGTCTTTTAATAAAGAGCATGTACTAGGGCTCGCGATAATGGTTTTTTGGAAGAAGGGTTTTGATGCTACTTCGATGAAAGACTTAGAAGAGGCGACTCGTTTGACCCCAGGTAGCATTTACCATGAATTTGGTAGCAAGCTAGGGATGTTTGAGGATGCATTAAGTCAATACATTGATACGGTAGTCGCATTTCGGGTTACTCATTACTTTTCTAAAACAGATAATCCAATGCAGACTGTTCGTGATTTTATTGTTTCGTCTTTTAAAGAAGTCCCGAAAGAAGTTCGAGGAGATGCATGTTTGTTGGTGAACACTGCAACAGAGTTCGGAAAATCTAAGCCCGGTGTCAGTACTGTAATAAAGCGGGGGTTTAGAACCATAGAACAAGGCTTGTACAAGCAATTACAGGTTGCACAGGTCAATGGTGATATTAGAGAAGATTTAGATTGTAAGGCTGCGGCAGGGCAATTAACACATTTAATGTCAGGGTTGTTGGTGGCAAGTAAAAATCAGAGCAATATAGATTCATTGGAGTCAACGGTGGATTTTACATTGCAGGCATATCAGTAATTTATATCCTATTTATTTGCTCAGTAGTTGAGCAATCATTCTAAAATTAATGAGAGATAATTATGGTCGAATTTGTAAGAACACCCGATGAACGATTTAAT
>CAJXXT010000261.1 GCA_913063495.1 uncultured Gammaproteobacteria bacterium
TACCGTCAAAGTCTTATTCTTATTGGAATGCCCGGAGCCGGGAAAAGCACGTTAGGGATATTGTTAGCAAAAGAGCTAAGACTAGACTTTTTGGATACCGATGTGGCCATTCAGGTCCAAGAAGATAAAAGCTTGCAGGACATTTTGGAGAATCAAGGTTATTTGGCCCTAAGGGAGGTTGAAGAGCAGGTATTGCTTGCAACAGAATGCCATCAAAAGGTTATTGCAACAGGCGGCAGTGCGGTATACAGCCAGAAAGGCATGGAATACCTCAAATCATGTGGGCCTGTGGTGTACCTTGAAGTCCCTTTGGAGGAGCTTCGTCGACGTATCCATAACTATGAAACGCGGGGCATTGCACGGCGTCCTGAGCAGAGTTTTGAAGACCTATTTGAAGAGCGTCAGTTGCTGTATCGTCAGTATGCCGATGTAACGGTAAATTGTGATGTACAGGGGCCGGGAGAGGTGGTGGCAGCGGTGATAGCGGGGATGCAAAGGTTATAATCTATTGTAAAATATCGTGATATGAGAATATAACCACGGTATTTTAACGGTTACTGGCGGTCGCAAGCCCCTTGGCTACACTTATATGGAGTGAGTAATATAAGATCAGTTAAAGGGAACTTTCATTATCATGACCAACGACTCAGGTAATACCCCAGCGAATACCCCCTATAAAGTGCTTATTGTGGATGACGAAGCACCGAACCGATTATTGATGGAAACCGCGTTACGTCAAGAGTATACGGTAATAAAAGCAAAGTCAGGTGCAGAATGTTTGGAGTATTTGTCAAACCAGACTGTTGATTTAATTGTTATGGATGTGCGGATGCCCAATATGACGGGTTATGAAGCCTGCAGAGCCATCAAAGACCAGTTCAGCACAAAAGACATTCCCGTCATTTTCTTGTCTGCCTATACAGAGCTTGAAGACAAACTAAAAGGTTACGAAGCAGGCGGAGATGACTATCTCACCAAGCCTTGTGAGTTAAAAGAAGTATTCGTCAAAGTAAGAGCGCAAATCGCACAAAAAAATGCCATATTAAATACAAGAAATATGGCAATGACGGCGATGACCAATAGTAGTGAATTGGGGATGGTGAATCAGTTCTATGAAAGCAGCTTTTCTTGTGAAACCGTTGAAAAATTAGCACAACAAATTATCGATACTTGTCGTGCATTTAGTTTGGAATGTAGCTTACAGATTAGAAGTTCATCGCAAGTATTTAATGCTAGTTCAACGAGGCATGATTGTACGGCTCTTGAAATAGACTTAATGGAACAAATACGAAACGCGGATAGAATTCTCCATTTCGGGAAACGAACGGCATTTAACTTTGATAATGTCTCACTAATTATTAAGAATATGCCCCGAGAAGATGACGGAAAATGTGGGCGTCTCAACGACCATCTTGCATCTTTATTAAATGGTGCGGAGGCGCGTATAGAAAGTATTGATAGTGAAAATGAGCAGCGTAAAGTGGTGCTTAATGAACTTCATGTAGCCTTGGGGCATGTCAACGGGGCCGTTAAAGATGTGGAGAGTGGGATAAAATTAAGGCAAAGACAAACGGCGGGAATTATTGCTGGATTGTTTGACGAAATGCATGTGGGGTTCTCGTCCTTATCGCTTTCTGAAGAGCAAGAAGAGTTTTTTGTTGGGTTGGTGAATAATCATATGGATAAAGTGGTTTCATTATTTACCAGTAATACCGATGTGGAAAAACATTTTATATCTATTGCAAATGATATTACTCGGTTGATGAAGGCGTAATAAAATAAATATGCAAGGGGCACGCAGATCTATTCTATCTTAGCTTCGTTTATTGAACGTGTGTTCTCTGCACGGGGATCCCATATAGCTCTAATTGCAATAGTGTATGTGGTATCTGCGAGTGTTGGACAGGTTTTTGCTATATCTCCTGGGAACGTTACTCCTGTTTGGATACCATCCGGAATTATTTTAGCGGCGGTATTGTTGCGGGGTAATTACCTATGGCCAGGAATATTTATAGGTGCTTTTTTAAGTAATGTTTGGGCATATTGTGATTTTTCTACTCTAGACAGCGTATTGCGTTCAATGGTCGCGGCAACGAGTAATGGTTGCGGTGATTCTTTATGTGCGATTATAGGTGCATATTTTATTAGACGCATGACCGGGTCGGTGTATCCTTTCAGTAACGCTGAAGATGTATTCTATTTTGTATTATTTGGTGCTGTCATTGGTAGTGCAATCAGTGCGGTTATGGGAGTAACGGGTTTAGCATTAATGGGGCTTATTCAATGGAGTGAATTTGTAATCGTAGGAAGTGCGTGGTGGGTGGGATCTTGTGTCGGAGTTTTGTTGATTGCCCCTGTGTTTTTGTCGATTTCACACTGGAAGAATTGGCGTTGGTTTACAGTACAGTCTGGATGTGAATTATTAGTGTTTTTTGTACTGTTGTTGCTTCTCAGTTTATTGGTTGTTGAAGATAATATTATATCAGTATCAATTTCATTGCCGATTATTTTGTTGTTGCCATTACTGATATGGCCGGTATTTAGATTTCCAAATCATGTTACATTTTTGACGATTATAGTAATATCTGTTCAAGTTTTTATTGCCAAAGCTCAGTTGTTTGGGGTGAATGTGCCTGAAATTATCAATGTTAGCATCGTTGAGATTCAGTTGTTTATATTTGTTTTTTCAGTCACGGTATTGACATTGTTGGCCAATAAGAAAAGTAAAGATCAGATAGAAGCCTCCCTCGCGGTGGCGAATAAATATAATCGAACGTTGTTTGATGAACTTCCTGTAGGCCTTGCATTGTGTGACATGGAGGGGCGACTAATTGATGTAAATAATGCTTATGCATCTATTGTTGGTCGTGATGTCGAAGAAATAAAATCACTGTCGTATTGGGATATTACGCCAGAGAAATATGCGTCTGATGAAGCAGTGCAAATTCAAAATTTAAAGGATAATGGCTTTTATGGCCCTTATGAAAAAGAGTATATCCATAAAAGTGGCCACCTTGTACCTGTTGAGCTACAAGGTCGGATTATTGTATTAGATGGTGAGCGGTTTATTTGGTCAACTGCAGAAGACCTTAGTGAAGAAAAAAGAGTGAAGAAGGAGTCGATCACAACAGAAAATCGCTATCGAGCCCTGTTTGATAGTGCTGCGGAGGCTGTGATTATTACCGATAAAAATGGCATTATTTCTGGCGTGAATAGCTCAGCAGAAATTCTATTTGGTTATAGCAATGGAGATATTGTTGGGAGAAATGTCAGTGTTTTGGTGTCAGAGTCAAGTGAAAAAATTCATGATGGCTATATTCGAGATTTTCATAGTACGGGTAAATCTAAAATTATTGGTATTGGCAGAGAGGTTGAAGGTCGTCGAAAAAATGGCGGGCTAATTCCTTTGCATATATCAATTGGGCAATATTGTGAAGCTGATAATGTTAGTTATATGGCAGTTGCCCATGATCTTAGCTATGAAAAAAAGCACTATGAATCGCTAAAAAGAGCGACAGAAGAAGCAGTAAGGGCCAATAGTGCAAAGTCAGAGTTTTTGTCTTCAATGAGTCATGAATTGCGAACTCCGCTAAACGCCATTATTGGATTTTCTCAAGTTCTAGAGATGGGAAAGGAACCGTTATCTAAAGATCAGCTAGTATCGGTAAATGAAATACAACGAGGTGGAAAACATCTTTTAGCGCTAATTAATGAAATACTGAATTTGTCGAAAATTGAATCTGGAAAAATAACAATTAATATGCGAGATGTTAATTTAACCAGGATTATTGAGGAGTGTTTACGGTTAACGTCATCTCAGGCGCAAGATCAGAATGTTGTTATTAAGGTTGCAGATAATACAGATTTTACCTTGACGTGTGACCCACTTCGGTTAAAACAAATTTTGATCAACTATTTGTCCAATGGTATTAAATATAATAGATCGCCTGGTACCGTTACTGTTAGTTTTAAAAAAGTGAAACACCAAACGACAGGAAAAGAGTGCCTTCGCATTACCGTATCGGATACTGGCCATGGCCTTTGTGAAAAAAATATAGCGTCACTGTTTACTCCTTTTGAGCGGGTTGGTGCAGAAAAGGGTCAGGTTCAAGGCACTGGAATAGGCCTTGCTATTAGTAAAAAATTGGCAGTATTAATGGGGGGGGATGTCGGGGTAAATAGTATTTTAGACGAAGGAAGTGATTTTTGGGTTGATATTTTATTGGCTGAAAAATATCTGACAAAAAATGTTGCTAAGGGGAAAGAAGGTAGTGCTAATGTTTTTTCTGTTGATTCTGAGGGGGGGAGTCAATCGTTAGTAGGAATGGCGAAGGTTTTATATATAGAAGATAATGAAGGTAATACCCTGTTCATTAAGCAAGCATTTAAATTGTACAGTGAGAGTTATAGTTTACAAACATGCTCCAATCCACATCAAGGGCTGGCGCTTGCAATTAAAGACCCTCCAGACCTCATTCTGCTGGATATATTTATGCCAGGTATGGATGGGTATGAGTTACTTAAACACCTTAAACAAGATAGAGCGACGCGCCAAGTGCTCGTAATAGCTATCAGCGCGAAAGCTATGGAATGTGATATTGAAAAAGGTCTTGCTGCTGGGTTTGACGGTTATCTATGTAAGCCAGTGAATATTAGTACGTTGATTAATACTATGGATGGAGTTTTGGGTGGTAAGTCAGTGCATTAATCAAACACCACCGTTCGATTTCCATAAACAAACACTTTCTCATTTGTTACCTGTTGTACCGCATGGTACAACACAGACTCCTCCACCTGACGTCCCGCTTGTGCCATTTGCTCTGCAGTATGTCGATGGTCAACATGAGTAACATCTTGAGTGATGATAGGGCCTTCATCTAAGTCATTGTTAACAAAGTGTGCTGTAGCACCAATGATTTTTACCCCACGTGCATATGCCTGATGGTAGGGTTTGGCACCAATAAAGGCGGGTAAAAATGAGTGGTGAATATTGATAATGCGGTTGTTGTACTGTTCTACAAAAGAAGGTGTAAGGATACGCATATACTTCGCCAACACAATGTAATCAGGGTTGTAACCGGCAATGATGTTCTGGATTTCTACTTCTTGCTCTTCCCGGCTTAATCCATCGTGACTAATACAATGGAATGGCACATTAAATTTTTGAGTGAGTTCTTCTAAATCGCCGTGATTACCAATAACACCAACGATGTCGGCATTGAGTGATCCATATTGACTTTTCATGAGTAACTCACCTAAACAGTGAGGCTCTTTGGTTACCATTAATACTAAGCGTTTTCTTGATGCGGTACTTAAGCGATGGACGGTATTAGACGGAAGTGCCTGAGTTAGCTCATCCAATAATTTACAGTCATCAAAAACCCCTTCAAGCTCAGTTCGCATAAAAAACTGGTGATGCTCACGATCAACAAATTCGTCATTTTTGATGATGTTTAAGCCATGCTTAAAACAAATATGGGTGATTTGTGCAATTAGGCCTGTATGGTCTTGGCTTTGAGTCAGCAGGATTTTTCGTTCAGTAATCATGGAGTATATGAGCCACCTAACAAGAGAGCTAGCAGTTTGCCTGAATCAAGTTAGGATGTGAACCGTCACAAAAGTATCTTAGGATAAATAGTAAGTCTATTGCTAGTATCCATAGTAAACATCAAGTATCATAATAATTATAAAATGGTACGAACGTTCCATAAAGGAGAGGGCAGTGGCAACAGTATATGACTTTGTAATTATTGGATCTGGGGCATCGGGCAGCGTAATGGCACATTACTTGTCAGAGGCAGGAGCCAAGTGCCTGTTGCTGGAAGCCGGCAAGCAATGGGATAAGACTAACTATCCTCGCAATGAGCTGCATACCAACTCTCGCCTGTTTTGGGGTGGAGGCATGGATGCAACAAGCAATGCCAACTTGTTATTCCTTAGAGGCAAGCTGCTGGGCGGCGGCACTGTTGTTAACCAAGCACTACTAGACCGATTTGATGACTTAGCCCTAGATGAATGGCGAGATATCTCCGGTGTTGACGCCTATAGTGTTGAAAATATGGAGCGTCATTATGACGCGGTAGAAGAACATCTGCAGATTCATACCATAGAGCGAGAAGAGTGGAATCGAAATGCCGAACTCTACGCTGAAGGTTTTGATAAACTTGGCTATAAATGGGCCAAGTTACGTCGCGGGCAACGAGATTGCCAAGTGGATAAAAACGACTGCATGGCCTGTTTAGGTGGTTGTCGTCGAGATTCCAAGCAAAGTATGCCGGTTACTTTTCTAAAAAAAGCCCAAGCCAACGGCTTAGAGATTAAAACCGAGTTTGAAGTATCTGATATTGCTCACGGCCCTCATCAAGTTGCCATTCATGGTCAGCGTCATGGGGTACATGAAACGGTTTATGGTCGAAAGTGTATTGTTGCCGCAGGTACTCTTGGCACCAATCGATTGTTATTAAAGTCGGGTTATAAAGAACGTTTGCCAGCGTTGGGAGAGCGATTTTTTGCGCATCCCCAATGGATGAACTTGGCGATGTTTGATGAAGAAATTAATGCCCATAAAGGTGCATTACAAGCCATCAAATCCGATGAACCACGGTTTCGAGAGCAAGGCTTTAAATTGGAAAACGTGTTTGTAGGCCCTATGGGGGTCACCATGTTAATTCCCGCTCACGGTATCGAGCTGCAAAACTATATGGAGCGCTATCGATATATGGCGAGCATGGAAGTTTGTATTCGTGATGTGGTACCTGGCACCATTCGAGTGAATGGCAAAGGGCGACTACAAATTACCAAACCGCTGAATGGCGAAGATTTAAAGCGGGGTATGGCCGGTGTCAAAGTGGTGAAACAAATTTACGATACTCTGGGAGCGCGTGAATTTATTACCTCCAACTTTAATTTCAGTTTGCACCAAATGGGCGGCTGCGCGATTGGTGAAAATGCAGACCGATCCGTAGTGAATCATGATTATCAAGTGCATGGCCATGAAAATCTGATTATTGCCGATGGATCAATATTCCCATCAGCACCGGGTATTAATCCATCACTGACCATAATGGCCAATAGCCATCGTGCTAGTGAAATAATATTGAAAGATCAATAATAAGGAGAAAGCTTGTGGATAACGCAAGAACCTCAACCTTAAATAGTTTACGTAATGTACGCTCCGACTATTTTAATAGCATTCAACTGGCAAGCTTACAGCGCCTGGGTGACCTGTACGCCCCTGGAAACGGATGTTTACCAAGTTTCTCCGATACCGGTTGTATTGAACATGTTGATGATGTTTTAGAATCAGTTGAACCGGATGATGTTCAATTACTCGGCATTTTATTATTGGTGCTTCGAATAACCCCACTGTTTATGATCAGTTGGTTGGTGACAGCGATGGATAATCATCACCGTTATCCAGAATTTATCGCCGGATGGTTACGTTTAATCAGTTTGGGTATGAAAGGTGTTATTATGAGCCTGTATTATTCTGGTCTCAAAGGCAGTGATAGCCAAGCCCAGGGAGTACATGATGCAATGGGCTATTCATTGCATTGTGAATCAGACTGATAAGGACGTGAGATGAGTTTACCGCTGTTCGATGTTTACCCTTCACTAGA
>CAJXXT010000262.1 GCA_913063495.1 uncultured Gammaproteobacteria bacterium
TAAGTATCGGTGTATCGGGGCTCATCGCTACCAATGAAACTTTTGATATGGTGCTGGAGAGGGCAGACAAGGCGCTTTACGCGTCAAAGTCCAGAGGGAGGAATTGTGTGACGATTGATGAGGGTGAAGAGCCCCTTAGCAATTAGGATGGTATGGTTGTTTTACAATAATCATTGAATAAATGCTTGAAATAGAGGAGGATCTGTCTGAATATTTGCTTAAGGCTATTTATCCACTAGCTAAATAGTATCTGAATAATAAATAGAATATAAATATAAGAAATATACGGGGCAGTATCGATGATATTTAAGGGAGGGCGTAAATGGGCTAAGTTATTGGCTCTGATGGTTTTTTGCGCTTTTAATGCCCAGGCAGAGTTGGCGATTATCGTAAATAACGATAATGTTACTAACGACATAACGGTGGAAGAAGTCGTTAGTATATTTTTAGGTAAAAGCCATGCATTGCCGGATGGAACAAAAGTTGTCCCAATTGACCAAAGAGAGGGAGAACAAGAGCGCGAAGTATTTTATAGCGAGTTAGTAAGAAAGTCTCAGTCTCAGCTTAACTCTTATTGGTCCCGAATTATTTTTGCGGGTAAAGGGCAGCCACCGTTTACTGTAAACGATAGTCTTGAAGTTATTGAATTTATAGCGGGCAATCAGAATATGATCGGTTATGTTGATACCGACATGGTGGACGAGACCGTCAAAGTAATACTTGTTATACGGTAAGCTCGACCAGCCACGTTGTAGCTATATTGTTGTCATATTTTTAGTGTTTGGTGGGCGCGTCCTGGGTAATTGCCGCTTCAGGAGTGGATTCTGTTTCCTGTACCGCCTCTTCTTGTACTTCCACGATGCCTTGTGGTTCACTGCCGTCCTCTTCAAGCATGTCTGACCCGTAGTAAACTGCGCCAAAATTGGCTGCTACTAATACCGCTAAAATGGCAAATAATTGCATAATAATCTCTCTCTTAGGTAGTCATCTTGCTACGCGATTGTTTCTTTTTTCTTTCCGGTACCATGGTGATAATTTTGTGAATAATATTCAACATAAATATTGGCTCTAGAGGTATCTGTTTGCAATTTGTAACGATTTTATTGACATATATGCGTAGATAGCCTGTATCCCCTTGAAGCATCGTCATAATAGTGGTGCAATCGCCGCCTGTTGTTATGAGGCATGAGTTATGAGGCATGAGTTATGAACTATGAGTAAAGGAAGGTTGAAGGGCGAAGAACTTCAGTCATGGAAGCAGGCATTACATCCGAGATATGTCGGTAGCTGGTTGGGGGTGATGTTTTTATGGTGCTGCGCACAGCTACCTTATCGATATCTGCGAAAGCTGGGTAAGCTTTTGGGTTCTTTTATGGCTGTTGTCGCTCGACGGCGATGCCATATTGTTCGAGTGAATATTGCTTTGTGTTTTCCTGAAAAATCAGCAATTGAGCAGGAGGCGCTGGTAAGACTTAGTATGCAAGAGAATGTTATTGGTTTGTTTGAATCTGCCTATGCATGGTGGGGGAAACCAGAAAATCAATACAACAAGATCGACGTCGTAGGGTTAGAGCATATTCAAAAAGCAAAAGAGGCCGGTAAAGGCGTATTGCTGGTTGGTGCTCATTACAGTAATTTGGATTTAGGTGGGTTATTTGTGACCCATTGTGAACCTGTTGATGTGACCTATCGGCGTCATAACAATGCCCTGTTTGATTACTTTATTCGTAATAGTCGGCAGCGTTATTTTGCTCATGTTATTGAACGTTCACAATTGCGGGCTATGTTAAGAGGGTTAAAAAAGGGCCGAGTATTGTGGTATGCGGCGGATCAGGATTATGGTCGTAAACACTCCGTCTTTGCGCCATTTTTTGGGGTTGAGGCCGCAACATTAAATAGTACATCTAAGTTGGCGAAGATGACGGGGGCAGCCGTTGTTATTGTTGGACATCATCGTCAGCATAACGGGCGGTTTGAGGTGGAATACAGTCCAGCTTTAACTGGTTTTCCGAGTGGTGACGATAGTGTTGATGCAGCACTTGTGAATAAGGCATTAGAGCAGCAAATTCGTAAATACCCAGAACAGTATATGTGGGTGCACAGACGATTCAAGACTCAGCGAGATGGGCGAAAAGGAGGTTATTACACCTAAGATACACAGCATTAGGTTGTTAGCGCTCTTTGTATCAGTTAACTAATTCGCATAAACCGTGTAATACCAGCTCGCCATAACTTACGACACCAATGATTTTATCGTTTTTTATTACGGGGGCTACAGACAAACCAAATCGATCAAATAGGCGAGCACAATACCGTACGTCCATTTCTGGTGGTACGGTAAGCATCGGCTTCGACATGATTTCATATAGGTTGACTCGCTCGGGGGCGCGATCACGTGCGAGGACTTTTTTAGCGATATCAGAGAGTAAGACAAGACCGTGAGCGTCATGTTCGTGCCTTTTGTTGATGATGACAACTTTCGCGCCCTGTTGATTCATTAATTCAATAGCATCTTTTACGGTTGCCATGCCATCAAGTTCAATAAAGTGGCTGCCCATTACATCCTTGGATTGAATAATCTTTCTTGATATCATAATAAATCCTCCATTTCGCTGGTGATTTTTTGAACTTGGTGGCTTACTCCTACCGCATCCTCTACATCAATCTGAACAGCGATGCCGGTGCCCGGTTTATCATCAAAGTGCCCTGCTTTGCCGATTTCTTCTAAAATATACCTGCTCAAATGTTCTTCAACTAAGAACAATAAAACATCTCGTTGTGTTTCAAGAGTGAGTCCAAAAAATGTTTTGGAGCGTTTTAGGCCTTCGCCTCGGGCATTGTTGATGATTGTTGCTCCGGTAGCGCCTGCTTTTCGTGCTGCATTCATGACAGCATTTGTTTTATCATCTTCAACAAAAACGATAATCATTTTAAAATGCATATCCGTCTCCTCGTTTAATCTTTTGTGGAATTACATGATTTTATTTTTTCGATTTGCCCAGATTTGAGATGCCTGGGCATAAGCCATAACTGACATGATAGGGAATAAACTGGCAAAGGCGATAAGACCGAAACCGTCGATAAGAGGGTTCCTTCCCGGAACGGTTTCCGAGAGCCCCAGCCCTAAAGCGGCGACTAAAGGCACTGTTACTGTGGAAGTGGTGACTCCGCCGGAGTCGTAAGCTAGAGGGATGATCATTTTGGGCGCAATGGTTGTTTGTGCAACAACAATTACATATCCCGCCATAATGTACCAATGAATAGGGTCGCCAGCGACAATGCGATAAGAGCCTAGTGTGATACCAACGGCA
Organism: uncultured Gammaproteobacteria bacterium; assembly: GCA_913063495.1. GTDB lineage: Bacteria > Pseudomonadota > Gammaproteobacteria > Pseudomonadales > Ketobacteraceae > 42-54-T18. The sequence continues at coordinate 3,312 of CAJXXT010000262.1, forward strand.
ACTCCAATGGCAACCGCAATACGTAACCCCCAGATACCAATAGCACCACCTGACACCTCATTGGCTTTAATAGCGACTGCCATGAGTGAAGGTTCAGCAATGGTGGTGCTAAACCCAATAAGAAAGGCAAAAAGGTAGATCCAGTAATAGTCTTGCCATTGGACGCCGTCATGGGGAGGTATAAAGCTGGCGGTTATTTTAGCGCTTTGAATAAAAACAGGGTCAGTAAGTTGTGCTGCCATTAAGCGACCAAGAGGGAATAGGCACAATTCAAGGCCCAGTAAAAATAATGAAAGGCCAATCAAAACCCAAATAAACCCCCCGATGATTTTTCCAAGATTGGGAGGTATTTTGCGAATAACGGCAAATTGAAATCCAAAAATAATAACTACAATAGGGAATATGTCTTTGGTTGTACTAATGAGGGTTTGTAGAATTTCAGAAAAAATTTCAGCAGCCATTAGGTAATCACCATGCCATAAGCCATAACAAATATCATCGGCAGTAAAGAGGCGAATGCGATTAAACCAAATCCATCAATCATGGGATTTCGACCTTTAATTGATGAGGCTAGACCAACACCCAATGCGGTTACTAAGGGAACGGTAATGGTGGAGGTTGTTACACCACCTGAATCATACGCAATGCCAATAATCTCTTCGGGCGCAAACATCGTCATAATTACAACCAACACATAACCACCAATAATCAACCATTGAATTGGCCAGCCACGCAGGATTCTCAGTACCCCAATGACAATGGCGAGGCCAACAGAGAAGGCAACCGTATAGCGTAATCCGTTGGCGTAATCTGCTTGGGCTTCCGCTGTGTTAGTAATCATTGCGCCTTCAGCGGCAACTTTTGCAGCTTCTGCAGATACCGCAATAAGCGCGGGCTCGGCAACAGTGGTGCCAAAACCTAGGCAAAAACTAAAGGTTAGTAGCCAAAACACACTACCTTTTCGGGCAAATGCATGGGCAAGTGACTCGCCAATAGGGAATAAACCTTGCTCTAAGCCATGGATAAAAAATGTAAGACCCATGACGACAAACAGCAATCCAATGATGAGCTGTCCAGATTCCGGAAGCGGTTGTTTTAGAACAAGTAGCTGAAAAAACAGTACAACCAAAACAATAGGCGTGAGGTCTCGCATGCTGCCAACAGCGGATCCAAAAAGCTTGATAAGCGTTTGGTGCAAGTTGTTTATCCTAAATGATTATTCTAAGCATTAGTTTAGCAACTGTTTTTGATTTCGGTATTGATATAAGTCGATTTAAAGGTGAACTCTTAAACAAAAAAACGTTGAATATTAATGGGTTAGTTGGTGGTACGAAGATTTTTATGGTTGCTTATAGCTGCGGGTTATAAGTTGGGTGGAAAATAAGGGTGTTAGAGGGTGATTCAATGTTACAGGCTTATCCTTGTGATTTGGCTGGGCCATCTATACTGAACGAAAGGCGCTTTATTATTGAAGAATAATAGGGGGGGGATAGGAGGATGTTGTTGGAATGAATCAATGAAGTATTGTTGGATGTGGCCGTGGCTGCTTTGACTAAGCGGCTATTTCAATGTTGTGTAATAGGGATGTTGCTGCTAATTTCCATGGGTGTATCCGCCCGTGCTATTGACCCTATTCGGTTGTTTGAAAAGGATAGTTATTCGCTTAGTGGGCATATGGCGGTATTAAAGGATGAAACGAATAGTCTTAATATCGATGATATAGTTTCTGATATATATCAGCGAAATTTTTATCTCGACGATGGCGAAATTCTTAATCTAGGGGTTAGTCCACATACGTATTGGGTTAGGGTTGATCTGTTTTATCCAAAACAATACCCAAATACAACGATTGAAAAACAGTGGTATCTAGAAATAGGAAAAGCCTTGTTAGGGGTTGCTGAGCTGTATCTTCTGCAAGAGGATGGCAGTTATTTGGTGAAAAGCTCTGATTCACGAAGTTCATTTATGAGTAAAGAGATTTCTCATGTGAATAGTGTCTTTCCTATAAGTACGATATTGGGCCAGGAATTAACGCTGTATCTAAAAATCCAGAATACGACTTCGGCATTGCATATCCCTTTGACCTTATGGAATCCATCTGAGTTTTCAGAGAAGATTGCAAAAGAAGAATTTGTATATGGTTTGTTTTTTGGCGCAATGTTGATTCTTCTGGCGTATAACATGTTTCTTTATTCGTCTATTCGAGATGAATGTTACCTATATTATATTGTGTATTTAGGTAGTGTCACATTATTTGAGCTTTTTGAAATTGGTCATGGAGCAATTCACTTTAATGTAGTAGTTGATGCGTTAGGTAAAGAATACACCTCCACAATAGTCTGGGTATCTTTGTGGGGGGGGATAAAGTTTTTTACATCGTTTTTAAATATACCTGAAAGGCACCCAAGGCTACAGATATTTTTTAACGTGGCGAGTTGGGTGGTAATTGTTTCTGGAATTCTTAGTGTTATAAAAAGAGATTACATTTCTATTGTTTGGGTAAGCTCATTTGCGATATTTTTCTTTATGGTTCTTCTCGTTACAACGGTATATTGCTGGGTGAAAGGTAATGATTCGGCCAAGTTTTTCTTTTTTGCCTGGTCGTTTAATGCCGTAGGGATGATGACATATGCATCAATGGCTAATGGTGTTATCCCGTCAACATGGCTGACAATTTCTTCTGCGCCGATAGGTGTTATTTTGGAGGCCGTTATTTTTTCATTTTCCTTAGCGGACAGAATAAAAATAGAAGGAAAGAAAAAGCTCGATGCTGATGAGATGATTGTTGAAAATATGTCAAAGTATCGATCGGTTTTTGAGAATGCACTGGAGGGGATGTACTGGATGTCAATGGAGGGCATTGTAACAAATGCTAACACATCCATGGCCAGGATTATGGGGTTTGTGGATGAGCGTGATGTAATATGCAATAGTGATATTGTCGCTGAAACTTTATACAGTCATGTTGATGGGGTTAAAACGTATATTTTTGATGATGTTAAAAATAAGGAGTTATCTTTTTCTAGAATCTCAGGTGGCAGTGTTTGGGCGCATCACAGCTCACGAGTGATTTACGACGAGAATGGCGTTGCTTTACATGTGGAAGGTACGTTAGTTGATGTTACGGAAATAAAGGAAAAAGAGAACGCTATAAGAGGTCAAATCAAGGAGCGCTTGAGGAAAAATTTTGCTGTATCTGCAACCAAAGAAAAAAGCCAATTTCTGTCGATGATGAATGGAAAAATTCGGATGCCTTTGACATCGATAATTGGTTTTGGAGAACTTCTTAAGGATGAGGATGGTTCTGTCGATAAAAACAACTTGTCAGAAAAGAATAGATATGTAGAAATAATTTCTGAGAATAGTCGTGATCTTTTAATTTTGATTAATAATATTCTTGATTTCTCAAAATTAGAGGCTGGAAAGTTTGATATTGAAAAAATCCAATTTTCAATTGTTGAACTGGTTTCTAGTGTTAATCATGATTTTTTTAAGAAAAGTAAAGATAAGGGTGTAGAGTTCCATATTGAGTTTTCGACCCCTATTCCCGAGCTTGCTTTAGGCGACCCAACAAAAATACTACAAATAGTTAATAATCTCTGTGATAACGCGATAAAACATTCAGGTTCCGGGTTGGTAAAGATTGGTGTTTCATGGAAAGACGATTTTTTGAATTTCGAAGTTTCAGATCAGAGCGGGGGGATTGACAATTATGAAATTAAACATGTTTTTAGTGTTGGGTTGCCTGGTATTGAGCTAGATGGTGTGCGGAGCGTCAGAATGGATGATTCTGATTTAGGTTTACCAATATCAAAAAGACTCGCGATTTTGATGGGGGGAGATATAGGGGTATCAAGTGAGGCAGGAAAAGGGAGTGTTTTTGATTTTTCTGTGAAGTTGGAATTGGCTCAGAATACTGTTTGGGTTAACTCATTTGAGGTCGTTTCGGAAGGAAAAAATACTGATAGGGGTGACGAAAAAAATAATGTTACTGTATCGCATACATCTCAACCCATTAAATCACCTTCATCAAAAGAGAAGGTCAATTTAAAATTAAGTGGAACCGTTTTGTTGGCAGAGGATAATGTTGTAAATCAGGCATTGTTATCTCGAATGTTAAAGAAATTGGGTGTTAGTGTTGTTTTAGCAAATGATGGGGTTGAGGCATGTGATCGTTGTAGTGATTCCTCTCCGGACCTAATTCTAATGGACATCAACATGCCAAATCGTAATGGGGTAGAGGCCGTAAGTATTATTAGGAAAACAAATGTCGATGT
>CAJXXT010000263.1 GCA_913063495.1 uncultured Gammaproteobacteria bacterium
AAAACAATGCGCTATGGTCTTGAATTTGTGTGAGATTTCGTGAATAATCACGCACCTTACTTGAGAAGAGTAAGCGTTATGGTGGCCCTATTGGTCCCCTCGCAATGATAGCTTGTGAACTCCGCCAGGCCCGGAAGGGAGCAACGGTAACTCGTGACTCATGTGCCGGGGTGTGGCTTGTAGGGTCGCCTCCATTAACGCATTCAATTTAGACATCAGCTGTATATCAATTCCCTCCCAGTTCCTCTAAAACCTTACACCCTCCTTAATATGAACCATGCAATGCTTTGTTGGTACATTGAGGTATTAGATCCAGTTCAGAATAACGTGGTTGAATTACGAAAATCATGGCGAATTTGCGTAATGTCCTTTACCCTTGATCTAACGATTACAATGACTAATAAAGCGAATTTCAATCCATGAGTTATCAGGTACTTGCAAGGAAATGGCGACCTAAAACATTTCGTGAAATGGTAGGGCAAACCCATGTTCTAAAGGCGCTTATTAATGCACTGGATCATGATCGGTTACATCATGCATACTTGTTCACGGGCACCCGAGGTGTTGGCAAAACTACGATTGCGAGGATTTTAGCGAAATCGTTGAATTGTGAGACCGGCGTAAGCTCTGAGCCGTGTGGGACTTGTGGCGCGTGCATAGAAATCAATGAGGGGCGCTTTATTGATCTTATTGAGGTGGATGCCGCATCCCGTACCAAGGTGGAAGATACCCGGGAATTGCTGGAAAACGTCCAGTATGCGCCAACGAGAGGTCGCTATAAGGTGTACCTTATCGATGAGGTGCATATGTTATCGGGGCACAGCTTTAACGCCTTATTGAAAACGTTGGAAGAACCGCCTCCCCACGTAAAATTTTTGTTGGCAACAACGGATCCACAAAAACTCCCTATCACTATTCTATCCAGGTGTTTGCAGTTCAGTCTAAAAGCGATGACCCCTGATAAAATTGTTGGGCATTTGCAGCATGTTTTAGCTGAAGAAATGGTGGCGTTTGAAGACCCTGCGCTATGGGCGATTGGTAGAGCAGCAGACGGGAGTATGCGTGATGCTCTGAGTTTAACTGATCAGGCGATAGCGTTTGGTAACGGCAAAGTCATCGAAGGCGATGTCCAGGCAATGCTTGGCAGTATTGATAGGGCATATACGTTTCAGTTGCTTGAAGCCATAGTGTCTGGCGACGCGCCAGGGTTGTTAAATGTGGTAAATACACTGGCAGAACAATCTCCAGATTATAGTGGTGTGTTAGCTGACCTTATTGGTGGTTTGCATAGGGTGGCGGTTGCGCAGGTCGCACCGGATGCTGTAGATAACAGTGATGGAGATCGAGAAAAAATTATCTCCATGGCATCAAAAATAGCGGCAGAAGACGTACAGCTTTATTATCAGACGGCGCTTATTGGCCGAAAAGATCTGCCTTTAGCACCGGATCCTCGCAGCGGCTTTGAAATGGTCTTGCTTAGAATGATGTTGTTCCGTCCTGAAGGTATTCTGCCTCCTAGCAATACTCAAGGTGGGGGGCGAGGGGTAGCAGATACTCCAGGAATGACGGGCGGTGCAAGCGTACCATCACATCAAAGTGGTGGGGCTCAGTATGCAGCATCCAATCCAGGCGCACTGAGCCAGGGAGGGGCGGGGCAGATGACCTCATCCCAACCTGTTAATAACGGATCTCCGGTTATGAGCGCAGTGCAAAGCAGCGGACAAACAAATCGAATGCAGCAGGCACGGGCGGCGCTAGAGGGTAAGGGTGGGAGCCCCGGCTCAGCTGTCACGTCTCCTGCTCAAGCATCCTCTGCACAATCGGCTGTAGCGGTTGCTGCTCATCAGATGCCTGCTCCTATAGAGCAATCTCAGCAACTGGTTGCTAAGCCGGTTGGCTCAAATGTCATTCCGATTAGTGATGCTTCCAAGAAAATCAATACTCCTTCAATGAGCGGACCTTCAGTGGTGGTTAAAGCACCGTCAGTTGGTGGTGTCATGAGTCAGCCTTATGGTGATGTATGGGCTGACCTTTTGGGGGCGTTAACGTTAAACGGTAGTGTGTTAAACTTTGCTAGAAACTGCGGGTTAGAGTCTATGGACGGAAATCAATGGACTCTGTCTTTAGGGCCTCGACACGAATCCCTTTTTAGAACACATCATATCGATGCGCTACAAAAGGCCATAGAAGAGGAAAAATCGGAGCAGATAACACTCACCCTTGAGATTAAGGTTCCTTCTAAAGATACCCCTGATACGTTAGCAGCAAAGCGTCGGGCGAAACGTTTAGAAAATGCTGAAGCATCGTTGCGCAATGATCCATTTGTGACATTTCTGTTTGATGCGTTTAATGGGGTTTTGGATAAAGATTCCATTAAACCGCTTGATTAGTAAGCGGGTGCGTTAACAAACACATAAATTAGTAAATAGACGAATAGGTAGATAGGTAAGCTAATGAAAGAACCGCTTGGCGATTTAATGAAGCAGGCTCAGAAAGTTCAAGAGCAAATGCAAGAAATGCAAGAAGGCTTAGCAACTGCAGAGGTCACAGGAGAGTCTGGGGCAGGTATGGTAACTATTGTAATGAATGGGCGCCATGATGTTAAGCGAGTACAGATTGAAGGCTCATTAATGAAAGAAGATAAAGAGGTACTGGAAGATTTGATTGCTGCAGCAGTTAATGATGCGGTGAGAAAAGTAGAAGAGCATCATAAAGAGAAAATGAGTACAATGACTTCAGGTTTTGCGATGCCTGAAGGGTTTAAAATGCCTTTCTAGCCAGACCCTATTATGATTTTTAGCCCCTTATTAGAACAGTTAATTCAATCTTTAACGGCCCTGCCTGGTGTTGGGCCGAAGTCTGCGCAACGAATGGCGTTACATTTATTGGAGCGCGATAAAGCGGGCGCGTTAAGGATTGCGAATAACCTTGTGTCGGCGGTTGAAAATATCCAGCATTGTGAGCAGTGTAGGATATTTTCAGAAGAACCCCTTTGTACAATTTGTAAGAGTGATATTCGAGACCGCTCAGTTATGTGTGTTGTTGAAGGGCCTGCAGACCTGTTGGCGATAGAGATGTCGGGCTCTTTTAGAGGGCTTTATTTTGTACTGATGGGACATTTGTCGCCGATTGATGGCATTGGGCCGGATGAAATTGGCTCAGATGTGCTGAAGCGCCGCCTGGAAACAGGAGAGGTTGAGGAGTTGGTTCTTGCGACGGGCACTACGGTTGAAGGTGAGGCGACAGCGCATTTTCTGGCGGAGCTTGCTCATCATCAGAATGTTAAGGTTACGCGGATCGCTCACGGAGTCCCCATGGGGGGAGATCTAGAATACGTTGATAGCAATACGCTTCATTTAGCATTTTCCAGCAGGCGGTTGTTAGATTAAATTTGTTGTTTTTGGTTTCTCTTGGTTCGGTGTCTTAGTTGTTAAGCCAGTCGTTTTAAGTAAGCCCTTTTAGGTAACCCCTTTATGCATACCGAATATCAATTTACATGGGTGGATTCCGATGTATTACTGACCGATATGGTCGAGGCTCTGCAAAACGAACCACTGTTGGCTGTGGATACAGAGTTTATGCGAACGGATACGTATTATCCGATTGCTGCCTTAATACAGGTTGCTGGTCCTGACAGTATTTACCTTGTAGACCCACTTGCGCTCAGTACCCTTGAGCCTCTGAGGTGTTTGTTTTACGGCGAGCAGCTTGAGGCTATTGTTTTGCACTCGTGCTCAGAGGACTTGGAAGTATTTAAGACACTATGGCAGGCTGTGCCTACTAAAATTTTTGATACGCAAATTGCTGCAGCACATTTAAATTTAGAGCGCCAACCAAGTTTACAAAAGTTACTCAGCATCTTGTTGGGTGTGGATTTGCCTAAGGATGAGACGCGTTCAAATTGGCTACAAAGGCCATTAACGGATAACCAAAAGCAATATGCCGCGCTTGATGTTGCTTATCTACTGGAAGTCTATAGAACGTTGAATGAAAAGCTCGAGTTGTTGGGCCGGGCCTCATGGGTCGTAGAGGATTGCCAGACGTTAACTGATAAGTATTCGGCGAGCATTGATTTTGATAGTTTGTACCAATCTGTTGGTAGTGGTTGGAAACTGAATGGCCAGCAGCTTGCCGTGTTGAAATCAATTGTGGCTTGGCGTGATCGTACTGCAATTGAAAAAAATCGCCCCAAAGGGCACGTAATTAAAGATGCTACGTTGTTTGAAATAGCTGAGCGCATGCCTAAGACGAGAAGTGCGGTTGCCCTGTGTGAGACGGTTTCTCCTGGTCAGGCTAAACGTTTTGGGGAAGTGTTGTCTGATATGGTGTCGAAGGCGTGTTCTCAGGACGCGGCTTCTTACCCAAAGCTATTAGATAAGCCCTTTAATCGTGCGCACAAAGCTCTTGCTAAACAGATGAAAGAAATAGCAGAGAAAGCAGCTGAAGAGCTTGATATGCCTACAGAAAGGCTCGCGAGTAGAAAGTTGCTAGAACGATATGCTAAGGCTAAATTGAATAATACGCCTATACCTAAAGAGTTATCTGGCTGGCGTTTTGATGTTCTGGTTAAAGAGTTGGATATTGTCTTTCTCGCCTACCAAAAAGACAATGGCTAAGGCGCTGGGTTTTAAGTGTAATTGTAAAAAAGGTTAATAATATGATTATGTGCTCTGTTTTTAAGAGTAGTAAAATGGAAGGCATGTACTTGTACGTACCTAAAACAACCTCTAAGAACACTATGTTCGATGGTGTGCCAGAATTGTTGCTGGAGCGCTTTGGATCGCCGCGCCACGCAATGGATTTGTTGCTTCGAAAAGACAAGCCGTTGGTGGCCGCAGATATTGAAAAAGTGATGTCTGAACTTGAAAGTAAAGGGTTTTATTTGCAGCTGCCCCCCAAAAAAGAAGACTATATGTTAGACCTGTTTACACCGGAAAACTGAGTAATGAAGCCATTTTGGGAGCGCAAACAACTGTCTGAAATGACCCCTAATGAATGGGAGTCCCTATGTGATGGTTGTGCCCTGTGTTGTTTACAAAAACTGGAAGATGAGGATACGGGTGAGGTTTACTATACTCAGTTGGTATGCCACTTGCTTGAGCAGTCGACATGCTCTTGTACAGATTACCCCAATCGAAGTGTAAGGGTTCCAGATTGCGTTAAGTTGGAGCTGAAAGATATACCTGAATTTCACTGGTTGCCTCATAGTTGCGCGTATCGGCGCCTCGCAGAGGGAAGAGGGTTGGAATCTTGGCATCCTTTGGTGTCAGGCCGAAAAGAAAGTGTTTTTGAAGCTGGTGTATCTATTCAAGGGCGTGTAATACCAGATAACCAGGTGGAAGAGGACGATTGGGAAGAGCACATTATCCACTGGGTTGAATGTTAAATTGATAGAAGGGGTAGGTAGTTGATGTTAGTGTCGTCGCCTAGATTCTTTTGAAATGAATATGGAAGCAGAATGCTAACAGAAACAGAATACCTAGTAGCTTGGTTAGTGTATGTCTTTGCCGCTTTTGGGGTTGTAGCAACAGTGTGGCGGACGTTAAGCCTGTTAAATTTTGTTGTTCTAAAAAAAGTTGTTGTCGCTGTACTGTTTGCATTACTGCTCACCCCGTGGACGGTTAGCGTGGGAGAACCTAGACTAGCACCAGCGTTGTTCGTCGGGGTTTTTGACGCAACGCTACAAAAAGGTGCCGAGAACGTAGCAATGTATAGAGCGTTGTTTCCTTTGTCAGTTTCGTTAATGGTTGTTGTGTTGTTGTTAACCGCTGAGCACCTTCTGAATAAGAAACATAGATAGCTCTATAGGTAGGTAAAAACCCCTTAGGTCAATAAGAATCAATTGCTTACCTGATATTTCTCCGCCAAAATAAGGAAACCAGAGTTAAACCTGCTATACATAAAGGAGGATGATTAAACTAATTCATTTTCTTATGCAGGATTGTATGGCGAATATTCTATTTAGCCCGATTTTTGCCCGATTCTATTTGTTTGCGATGTGTCTATACGCACCATCGTTAAAAATGCTGGGCGCGCGGTTGCAAGTTGTGCATATACCTACCGTATTTTTTGCTGTATTTTTTGTCGTAGCACCTGCTGTGCTGCAAGCAGCTCCTGCAAAAACGGACATGCGGGTTGTTATCGACATATCCGGCAGCATGAAAAAGACCGATCCAAGCAATCTACGAATTCCAGCCGTTAAGCTGATGTTAAACCTCGCCAAAGAGGGAGATCGGTTTGGTGTCTGGACGTTTGGTCAATATGTAAATATGTTGGTGCCCCATAAAGATGTTGCTCCAGAGTGGCGGGAGGAGGCGATAAGAAAGACAAATCGCATTAATTCAGTTGCCCTATATACCAATATTGGCTTAGCGTTAGAAAAAGCCTCCCTGAACCAAACAGAATCAGATTCAGACTGGGAAAAGACCATTGTTTTGCTCTCAGATGGCAAGGTTGATATCTCAAAGAATCGGGCAGAAAATGAGAAAGAAAAACAACGAATTCTTTCTCAGGTGGTACCGTCACTAAGAAAGGCGGGGTTTAAAATTCACAGCGTTGCGCTGTCTGAAAATGCAGATCTTGAATTCTTACGAACCTTAGGCGTGGATACAGGAGGGAGCTTTTCCATAGCTCGTGATGCCGATGAGTTGCTAGAGATCTTTGTCGAGGCATCAGATAAAGCCAATGCGCCAGAGCAAGTGCCATTAGAAGGCAACATCTTTGATATCGATAAATCCGTAAATGAATTTACTGCATTGATTTTTCGTAAGCCCGGGGCTCCCGTGACAAAGTTAGTGGATCCTAGGGGGAAAAAATACAGCTATAAACGTTCAGGAAAGAGTATTAGTTGGTTTAGTGATAAACGTTACGATTTGATAACAGTTCAAGCGCCCAGGCCAGGGCAGTGGAAACTGGAAGCTGATATTGGTAAGGGTAATAGAATTACCGTGGTAAGTGATCTAAACCTTGTTGTTAAAGGGTTGCCAGATAACGTGATAGAAGGTGAGAGAGTCACCATGCGCATGTATTTGAGTGAGCAAGGAAGGGCGTTGACCAATCCCGATTTTCTAAAGCTTATGGATATCACGTTTAGTCAGCGTACAAGTGCAGGAGAGCTTTTTGAAGGCGCGTTATCCAAGAATAAGAAAGGGCGTCATATTCTGCCTAAAGATGGTGTGTATTCAGCTAAGCTGGGCCGCACGCTGACCGATGGTAAGCATGTATTTGATATTTTAGTGGACGGAAAGACTTTTAGGCGAAAACGTACGCATCAAATGATGGTGCATACTGATGTGTTAGATATCGATGTGGCATCTTCAGATAGTGATCTAGAGGCTGAGCATTTCCTAAAGATTTTCCCCAAGGTCGCTTTAGTAGATACGAAAAAATTAGAGATTTTGGCGCAAATACAAGCACCTAATGGAGAAAAGCAAGTTAGCGCAGCTGAACCTACGGGTGGTGGCGTGTGGCGATTGGGTGTGCCTGCTTTTGGGGGGCTTGGCACGTACCAGGTGCTTGTTAAGGTCAATGGCATATCTGTTAACGGCAAGCCGTTTGAGCTTGTTCAGGGCCCTTATCGTAT
>CAJXXT010000264.1 GCA_913063495.1 uncultured Gammaproteobacteria bacterium
ATACCTGGGCCTCTTTATCATTCGGGTGTTCAGGCTGCTGTGGCACCACTCTATTTGGGTGGCACCGTTGTGGTAATAAAGAAATTTGATGCAGAACATTTTCTAAAAACCATCGAAAAAGAAAGGGTTAATTTTACGTTTGTCGCCCCGACAATGCTTGAGCGGATATTGAAATTGCCGGAAGAAAAGTGTAAATACGACCTGTCCAGTATGAAGGTCATCGTCTGTGCCGGAGCGCCTTGCCCAGATTATGTGAAGGCAAACATTAATGGCCTGTTTAGAGAGCAGGGCGCCAGTGTGAACGTATTTTCCGAATACTACGGGTCTTCGGAAGCATTGATGATCTCAATTCTGCGACCGAAAGATTACGAGGAAAAACCCGAACGCTACAAGAGTGTTGGCAAAGCCATTGTTTCTGAAACGCGCATCTACAATCACGAGAAAAAAGCGTGGTGTGCCGCGAGAGAAATTGGCCATGTACTGATACGCAACCCGCGAATTTATCAAGTGCAAGCGGGTAATTCGGACGATATAAATGCGTCTTTTTTTGAAGTGGACGGCGTCTACTGGTATGACGATGGTTGCATTGGCTATCTTGATGAAGATAACTTTCTTTATTTAACGTCTCGCAGCAAGGACATGATCATATCGGGTGGGGTTAATGTTTTTCCAACAGAAATTGAAAATGTGATAAAGCAACATGCAGATGTTATGGATGTTGTTGTCATTAAAGTGGACGATGGTGATTTGGGTGAGGTGCCAGGTGCGCTGATACAAATGGTTGATGGAAAGTCGATTGATGAATCAGAACTCATAACGTTTTGTAAAGAGAAGGGTTTATATGGGTTTAAGCTGCCCAAGCACATTCGTATAATTGACAAACTTCCAAAAAGCGATGCGGGAAAAATTCGAAAAAGCGAGCTCGAGAAGGAATTTCACCACTTGAACCTGCCTGAATCTGCGGGCAATGTGCCGAATGCAATTGGGGAAGGAGTAGATTGATGGCTAAGATGGAAACGGTTGTAACGTTACCCTATAAGCAAGGGGTTGATTCCTTGAACTCGACATTTAACGAGCAAAAAGCCGCGTATTTTAATGATCCAGAGCCATCTTATGAAGAGAGGATCCGGCATTTAAAATCGCTAAGAAAAATGCTGATAAAGAATCGTCGCAATATCAAAGAAGCGATTAATTTGGACTATGGGATTCGGAGCAATATTGAGAGTAACCTTGCTGAAATAGCATCTTCCATTCTCGCCATAAACCATATGATCAAACATTTGCGACAATGGATGAAGCCACAAAAACGACAAGTTAGCATCGGTTTTTTTGGTGGTAAAAGCACACTGTTGGCCCAGCCGCTTGGTATCGTCGGTATTATTGTTCCCTGGAATTTTCCTATCTATTTGTCCTTTATACCGATTGCAACCGCCATTGCGGCGGGGAATAGGGTCATGGTTAAAATGTCTGAAAACTCACGGAATCTTTCCAAGGTCCTCATCAACATTTCCCCCGAATATTTCTCAGATGAAAAGTTGTCATTTTTTGATGAAACGGGGGAAGTCGGAATAGAGTTTTCAACGTTGCCGTTTGACTTGCTGCTGTTTACCGGTTCTCCCGACACGGGGAAATCCGTCATGAGATCTGCAGCCAACAATCTAACTCCCGTCATTCTAGAACTGGGTGGTAAAAACCCCGTCATCGTTGATCCAACGTATCCACTAGAAAAGGCGGTTGATCGTATCGTATTTGCAAAGCAAACAAACGCCGGGCAAGTCTGTCTTAACGTGGACTATGTTTTTGTTCATGAATCTCAAATTGATCGCTTCGTAGAGCTCATAAAGGCGGCAGCAAAAAAGATGGTTCCCGATATCAATAGCCCTTACTTTACGTCGGTAATCGATGACGCTTCAATGAAACGTCTTGATAACATATTGCAGGACGCAAAGAGTAAAGGCGCAGAAGTGATCAACTTGAGCGACCAGGAGATAAATCATCGGGATAAAAAGTTTCCAATAAGTTTGGTCATTAATCCAACGCAGGATATGGGAATATGCCAGCGAGAAATTTTTGGTCCGATTCTTTCGGTACGAACCTATAGTGAACCTCAGCAAGTAATTGATTACACTAATTCCCATGAAAAACCTTTAGCCCTCTATATATTTTCTCATGATAAAAGGCAAATAAAGACCTATATATCAAGAATCATGTCAGGTGGTGTGACGGTTAATGATATTGCGCTGCATGCGGCACAGGATGATCTTCCATTTGGTGGCGTGGGGCATAGTGGTATGGGACATTATCACGGTTCTGAGGGTTTTCAGTCGTTCTCAAAAATGCGGCCGGTATTCTATCAGCCTAGACTGAATCTATTTTCTGCTCTGAACCCTCCTTATACAGGATTGCTAAAAAAGATTATCGATATGTAGTTCGATATTTAATGGTGTATACGATCCAACGTTAATACGGATATTTATTTAACCCTATGGCTTTTAAGGGCCCTGAATTCAATGGAATTAATTTATAGTTTTCTCCAGCACCCCAATATCACCTATCTCCTATTAATTCCAGTTATTAGTGGTGTGATTGGCTTAGTGACTAACGTGATTGGCATTCAAATGATGTTTAAACCACTTCACTTTGTGGGTATAAAACCCATTCTGGGCTGGCAAGGTATCATACCATCTCGTGCCAAGAAATTTGCTCGCTTGCAGATGGATCAAGTTGAAAAGATAGTCGATGTAGGGGAGCTACTGGAAAGTATTGATTCTATTGAAATTAACAAAATTCTACAGCCAGATATACGACAATTAATCGAAGTCATGATCGATGAAGCGGTCTCTAAATCGTCACCTATTTTTTGGGAAAATACGCCTTATGCGATTAAATCAAGGCTCTATTCAAAAGTAGAGCGTGAAATGCCGGCTAGCATTGATAGCCTATTCCAATACATCAAAAGCAACCATGAAGCAATTTTTGACTCAAAACAAATGGTCATTGATAAGCTAGATAAAGAAAAACACATATTGGTTGAACTCATCCAAAAAATCGTTAATAAAGAGCTCGGTTTTCTCGTTAAGTCTGGCCTCGTTTTGGGCTTTATATTCGGCATATTTCAGATGCTTTTGTTTTACCAATACCCTGGTGCCTGGTACGTATTGCCCATTGGAGGGTTTGCGGTTGGATATCTGACAAATTGGGTGGCAATAAAACTCCTGTTTAATCCAATTAACCCTATCAAAATCGGCCCCTTCACTCTGCAAGGCCTTTTCTTAAAACGAAAACATGAAGTAGCGAAGGATTATGCAGATACTATGACTGATTCCGTACTCAATGCTCAAACGGTTGCGGAATATATACTCGCGTCGGACAGTTCATCTCCGCTAAATAAAAAACTAAAATACCATATTAATAAAACCATTGATAAATCATTGGGCCGAAGTAAACACCTGCTCTTACCCCTGATCGGCACGGAAAACTATATTGAACTAAAGGAGGGGCTTTTCGATCAAATGCGCAGTGAGGATCAACCTCCGCCGCCTGTTCTTAATAGTATTGCCTACATGGAAAAGTCCATCAATCTCAGTGAAGTAATACAGTCGCGCATGAAGGCGTTTTCCCCATTGGAACTAGACCGTTTTGTACGCCCTATATTCGAAGAGGACGAATGGATACTTTACATCGTCGGCGGAGCGTTGGGCTTTGTCGCGGGATGGTGCCAATTCGTAACGATGTTTTCTGGATAAAAACGATGTAAGAGAGTACGCTTTACCCTCTTGATGTAGTAATGTCATTTGATAGTTGTATAGTAGTTAATGGCTTAGGGGGGGGATGGAATGATTAAGTTATCTGATAACCAAGAAGTGAAAGAAAGGATAAAGCAAGAGCTTTATCGATGCATGATTGAAATGCCATACAATAAAATTACGGTTAAAAATCTTGTTGCTAGGCTTGGGATGAGTAGACAGAATTTCTATCGATATTATATGTCAAAGGATGAGATATTACTGGATCTGATAGATGATATGTTAGATGCGGCATATCAAGTGATAGAGTTGAACATACAATTGGTTAGCGAAAATGTCAGCTTAATTACTGATAGGCTTCAGGAATTAATTATCCCGAGAAAGGGATTTATTCATGAGATACTAAACTGCTCAAATGATAAAGTTGTGTTCGCTCATTTACATCGATTTATTCGAAGAGTCGTCGGAAGGTTGTTACGAGAAAGGAATCATACGGATATCGATCAGGATTATATGGATATCGTTATTTCTAAGCAAACCGGTTCTGGGTACCATATGGTAAAGGCTTGGGCTCAAATAGATGGTGAATTAGATGAATCTAAACTTAGATATCTTATATTTAATTTTGTGGATGGTTTACTCCGAGAAGTGGAAGATAGCTAGTGTTGTCGTTAGTCGATCGAAAAATAGCTGAACAATAACCTGTTCAGCTTTCGCTATGAAAGAGTATCTGAATAGTAATTCGCTAATTATTTTTTGAAACTATAGCGTTCGAAAAGTAAGCGGAAGTCCATCTGATGGAAATGTTAAGGGAACCCAGCGGAATTTATAATCGCCGTTTCTTGCCTTGGGTTCTACGCTATAATTTTTTAAGAAGTGAAACAGGAATGTTTTTATTTGGGTCTCAGCAAAGTGCATACCAAGGCACTTGTGCGCGCCGCCGCCAAAAGGGATGTATTGGAAAAAATCTTTTTTATCCTCGGCCCTCTCAGGTGAAAATCGACGTGGATCAAATTGGTGGGGGTTACTCCAGTATTCCTCGTCGTAATGGGAAAAAACCGCCGAGATCATCACTTGGGAATTTGCCGGTATGGTATACCCATTAAATTCGACATCCTCTAGTGTGAAACGTGGCATGACCCCAAGGGGAGGATACATCCGTATTGTCTCTTTTATTGACCAGCTGGTTTTCTCCATGAGCGCCAGATCGTCAAACTCAAGATGATTTTTATCCAGATTTGATATTTCCTCACGTAATTCTTCTTGCCACTTAGGGTTACTAGCAATTGCGTACAATAAAGAGCATAAGGTGCTGGTAGTGGTATCATGCGCTGCAAACAAGACAAATAAAACCTGGTCGCGGATTTCTTCTTTACTAAGGCGCTTTCCATCATCATCGGTTAACACGCAAAGTTGAGAGAATATGTCTTTTCCTGGGTTTTTTCTGCGTTTTGGGATGTTACGAAAAATAAAGTCTGTAATCGTCTGGCGACCTTTTACCCCCCTAGCATAAGGGAAAAAGAACGGGCCTTTTTCTTTGAAGGGGTCAGCTACCGCCATCACTATATTAACGAATGCTTGATTCAATACGGCGCTTTCGTGCCCTGGTTCGACTCCAAGAAAAACCTTGCTACCTGTGTCTAGTAGTAACGTTTTTAGTGGTGTCAATGTTTTGAATAATGTATTGGTTGGCCATTGATTGATGCCATTCTTTAGAATGGGGCTCATTATTTCCATATGAGATTGAACGGCTTCGCGTTTGAATGCAGCCTGTAGGATTTTTCGATTACCTTTGTGATTGTTAAAATCCTGCTCCAGAAGGGCATTGTCAAACAGCCCTTTGAATGCGACATTCCAACCAAAATAGTTGCTGAATTTTTTTCCTTGGTTTTGCAATACAAGTTTGTTTGCTTCAGGCCCCAGCAGCCAAACACCTTCAGTTCCGATAGTTCCTATGCTCTTGAATTTGAAAATTGGGCCGTATTTTTTGTAACTGTTGTTGATGTAGTCTTCGAACCTAAATAGAAGATTGTGTGCATTGCCGATAATAGGCAAACCGGTGTTTCCTGGAATATGTCGTAAGTCGGGTTTGCTAGCATTGCGCTGATATCTGCGAATTGCAGGGGTGTCATTTTGGGCTAGAGCATACTGGATATCGGTCATTTCTAATCCTTTTGTATTGGCTATTTAACATTTCTTGATGGCGTGTTGTATGATGTTTTTGAATCTTTGGGACGCTGTGTTGAAGGCTTAGAGAGGTGATCAAAACTTTTCCCCTCAACCAAATGAATTGCTCTCCACAGTAAGTCCGGCACTAACCGTCTTGCCCTATAAATTAATTTGGCTTGCCAGCCAGGCAGGCACAACCAGTGCCCCTTAGCAAGGCTCTTTTCCATAGCATTCAGAACAAAGTCGGGTTCAACCGCCGGAGAGAGTTCGAGGGATTTAGGCCGATTAATTGCACCTCTTAGTAATGGAGTGTTAACGGGCGGAGGGCAAACACAACAAACCTTTATGCCATAGCTTTGGTTTTCATGGTGCAGTACCTCTGAAAACGCAACGACAGCAAACTTAGCGGCACAGTATGCGCCAAAGCTTATCGACGGAGTCAGGCCTGCTATCGATGCGAAGTTAACGATTTCACCCTGCTTGTTATCCCGCATGTTGGCAAGGACTGCCATGTTGATATTAACGGTTCCAAGGTAGTTTACATCCATGATTTTCTTGTACTCGGACGGATGCTGGGAATTCAATGTCCCTAAAGGCATGATGCCAGCGCAATTTATGACCTTTTTTATATTTCCCTGGTTTTTCACAATCAGTGCTGTGGTTTTTTCTACGCTCTCAAAATCCGTAATATCGACGACAAAGGTCTTTATATTGTCATACCGTGATTCTAAATCCATGAGTGATTTTGCATTTAGATCAAAACCTACGACATTTTCTCCCTTGCTAGCGGCGCGTTCCGCTGCTAGTTTTCCCATTCCGCTGCCTGCACCGGTAATTAGGACGATATCTGTGGATTGGAGCATAGTTTTTTCCTCATTGGGTTTTAGTCAACTCTCGTTAACTTTCCTTAATACACCCAGATACTCTCATTTTGGTTCAAAACCACAACTAGACATCGAAAGCTGTGTGTAACGCTATGTTTAGGCTTGTCACTCTCCAGATATGTCTATACCTCGACTCCTACAAGTCGTGCTTTGATAGTGGTTATTTCTTTACTGGTGTTTGACGGTTTAAGTGCCAGAGGAATCTTGATTAGCTATTTGTGGATAAAGTTTATGACGATTGAAAGTGTGGCGATTGAAAGCTTGGGAATGGAAAACTTGGCAGTAGAAATGGACATTTCGGAAAGGGATGTCTCGGAAAGGGATGTCTCGGAAAGGGATGTCTCGGAAAAGGCAGCGCCATTGTGGAGTATATTTGATTCGATGAAGACCTCGAGTCAAATCGAGGGAGAGTCGACATATCGTGAACGCCTCAATGATTTACAGGCATTAAAACAAATGCTTGTTGAAAACCGTGATGCACTGACAAATGCCATTTCAAAAGATTATGGAAATAGGAGTTGGCACGAAACAACATTTGGCGAGTTTATCGCGGTGATGGGCGCCATCGATTATATTTCGAAGCAATTAAAACGATGGATGAGGCCACAGAAGAAAAAGGTGGATTTCACCCTGTTTCCCGGTGCGAAAAACAGGGTGATTCCGCAGCCTCTTGGTGTTGTCGGAATCATCGTGCCCTGGAACGGGCCTATCAACTTGTCGATGGTGCCTGCTGCTACCGCTCTGGCTGCGGGCAATCG
>CAJXXT010000265.1 GCA_913063495.1 uncultured Gammaproteobacteria bacterium
GTTAAATTGCTGTACAGGACGACGCGAAAAATATCATTAACTCAGGAGGGCTGCGTTTATTTTCAAGATTGTCAAAACATTCTTAAAAGCTTGGTAGAAGCAGAACAGTCAATTGTTAGTGTAGACAATATCCCTCGTGGAAAAATCAGGTTAACCGCTCCGGTGACGTACGGAGAGGAGGTTCTAGGGCCGTTGGTAAATGACTTTATGCTTAAGCATGAACACGTAGAGGTTGATTTTTACCTTACTAATGCGATGGTTGATCTGGTAGATGGTGGTTACGATCTTGCCATACGCCATGGGAAACTAGATGACTCATCTATGATGGCAAAACGCTTGTCAAATAGATCGGTGTTCGTGTGTGCATCACCAGAATATGTAAAACAGCATGGTATACCAGCATCACTGTCAGATCTGCAGAAACATAATTGTTTATTGGGGTCGGCAGATTTTTGGAGGTTTCAGCCGTTAGGCAAGAACAAGCATATGCGGGTGTCTGGTACTTTACGATGTAATAACGGATACAGTCTACTGGATGCGGCACTTAAGGGGATAGGGATTGTTCAGTTGCCGAATCATTATGTGGAAACATACATTAATGATGGCCGGTTGTTAGTGATTCTTGAGGAGTTTCGTGAGCCAGATGAGGGAGTGTGGGCGTTATATCCGAACAACAGGCAATTGTCTCCTAAGGTCAGATTACTTGTGGATTTTTTTGCAGAGAACATCGCTATTGATGGTTAACTAAGGTGTTCTGATGAGGTTTTTACAAGCCAAGAGAAGGTAGCAGCCTCCTTTCGATAAAACTTCTTAGCTCTTTGTCGTTACGTTTTTTTGGGCTTTTTATGGTTAATAACGAGAGCATAAACCGGGCTGTTACTTCGGCTATTTCGTCAAGCTCATCATCTTCAAATGACTTCTCAATCAATATCATTCGAAAGAGGCTACGTAGGATTTGTTGGCCTTCAGGAGTGCTTAACCCTTTGTTGTTGATGATGTTAGACATGTCGGTATTTTTTAGTAAGGCAAGGCTAGGTTCTTTGGGTAGCCTTTTTAAAGAATAAACAACGGCCTCTACGGTACGCTCTTTGGCGGTGTCAAATTTTTGTAGATGTTTAAGTGCTTTGGCTCCAAAAAGATATGCAGATTGTAATAGCGCTTGTTGGATAATCTCATCACGATTACTAAAATAGCTATAAACTGTTGGTCGTGTTACTCCGGCCTCTTTAGCAATATCGTTCAAATTGACTTTTTCTACGCCCCAACGTTTAACACAAACGATGGCGGCATTAATGATTTTATTTTGCGTATTGTTGAAGTCTTTTTTAGGAGTAGAAACAAAAGTCATAGTGTTATCTGTTTGGTCTCGGTGTGATCATTGTAGTAATCTCTTCTGCAATTCTTTCAGGTGCTTAACGTGTTAGCCTGGTTCTGTATTCATTGGGGGATACATTAGCCCAGTTTTTAAAGGCCTTCGTGAAGTTGCTCGCATCACTGTATCCTAGGGTTTCAGCAATTTGCTCCATAGTGTTTTTGGTGTTTTCCAACAAACTGATGGCTTGTGTAAAACGTTCAGAGTCTTTTATTTTTTGGTAGGTTGTACCTGCATCGTGCAATTTTCTTTTTAATGTTCGAGTGGAAATATTCATTTTTTCTGCCACCAAATCAATGGTTGGCGTTTTATTTTCATGGTTGCGAAAATGAGAGCGAACTTGAGCTGTAATGTCTGTTTTTAAACTAAGTTGTACTAATTCGATTTCACATTCTTTTTTTGCTTCGTCAAAAAGAGAGGGGTTTGCCGATGCGAGTGGCTGTTGTATGTATGAAAGCGGGCAGCGTAGCTCGTCTCTGTCTTGATTAAATTTAATGGTGAGCCCTGGGGATAATATACCCGGTGGGATTTCACAGGGTGCATCAAACGTTAACAAAATTTCAGCGTTGATGTGTTCTCGTGTCTTTCCGGCTAACCAGCGAGCGATGGTTTCAATACTTATAAATATGGATAATGCATGAAATAGCGCGACGTCAGACGATATTGTCTCATCGCTGCCGTGCATACTTAAGCAGGCTTGGTCATCTACAATTGAAAACTTTAAGCGCTCCCCACCACCGGACCGTGTTTGAATAAACTTAATTAATAAACTGGCAGCATCTAACAGGGATTGGCTACTTTGCGCGGCAAAGCCAAGTACGCCATGACGTGAAATGGTCAAGCGTTTACCGTATTTGATGGGTAATAAAGGGTCGTTCAGCCCTTTTATTACGTTTCGAACCACTTGATCCATCGAATGATGCCGGATTCGACAATTAGGTTTTATTAATGTATTCAATGGGATAGAGGTGTCACGTAATACTTCTTGTGGTGTCATGCCACATTCGGACGCGTATTCATTCAGAGCGATTAGGTAATCGACTGAAATTGCGAACTCCCCTTTGCCAATCGTTTCAAAGTTATCTGCCATGGCCCCATATAACCACAAATTCGACACAATTAAACATTATATCTACCTTAAGACCATAGGATAGTAGAAACAGCTACCCGGTGAAGACGAGGGTGCCACACATTATATCTGTTTGAGGGGAGTAACATATGACAGCCATGCAGCGTATTTCAGGGGCTCCGGCCATTAAACCACGAAAAATGGATTTTCCATTTAGCGATATTACAGAAAAATATTTTTTTAATAACAACAGTATTATTACTACCTACATGGCAGCGTTGTCCGCAACATTCCCTCCAGGAGAAAAAGGTTTTATAGATTCGGTACGACACTACCGGGATCAAATAACGGATCCAGAATTACAAGAAAGCATTAAGGGGTTTATTGGTCAAGAAGGTCAACATAGTTACCAGCATAAAGAAATTAACAAAGTATTGAATGATTTAGGTTGGTTTGTTCATCGTATTGAAAAAGACCTAGAGAAGAAGATTAGGGATGACAAAGGGCGCTTGGATAAGCGTGACTTTTTGGCATCGACCGTTGGGATGGAACACATTACAGCGATTATGGCTGAGTACTTACTTGAACATCCGCATGTTCTTGATCCACTGCCGACTTCTGCTCGTGAGTTATTGTTGTGGCATGCTGTTGAAGAGATTGAGCATAAAGCCGTGGCATTTGATGTGTACGACACCTGTGTTGGTGAACGGCGACGATTGCATATTGTTATGGGTATTCAAACCGTGCTGTTTTTATGGCAAGTTGGGTTGTATCAGTTATCTTTGTTACGTTGGGCGAAAAAAATTCCTAGTATTGGCGATGTTGTCGGTGCTGCAAAGTTCTTTTTCGGCAAGGAAGGCTTGGCTCGAAATATCGTAAAACCCTACTTAGATTATTATCGTGATGATTTTCATCCGTGGGATAACGACAATACAGCACTGATTGATAAGTGGAAAGAATCTAGAGGTTATCCGCTGGATGAGGATCTAACAGAAGTTAATGTTCAGGGGGCAACATCAGTATGAATAAATTTGAACAAGCGGTTATTGCTATAACAGGAGCGTCATCGGGAATTGGGGCGGCATTGGCTTACGCATTATCGAAAAAAAATGCACGGTTGGCGTTAAGTGATATTAATGGCGATGCACTGAATGCAGTTAAAGCCGAGTGTTTATCCTTGGGAGCTTCTGCGGTTACTGTTGAGACGCTTGATGTAGCTGATTCCTCTGCGGTTAACCAGTGGGCTGATAGTGTGTTTTCTCACTTTGGTCAGGTAAATGTGGTCATTAACAATGCGGGTGTAAGCCTTACGGGTTGTGTCGAAGAAACTTCCGATAAGGATTTCCATTGGCTAATGAATATTAACTTCTGGGGTGTGGTATATGGCAGTAAGGCATTTTTGCCCTATTTAAAGCAAAGTGAATGGGGACATGTTGTTAATGTATCGAGTCTTTTTGGGTTGATTGCGATCCCAAATCAATCGGCATATAACGCAGCAAAATTTGCGGTAAAAGGCTTTAGTGAAAGTTTACGTATGGAGTTGGAGATAGAAAAGTCAACGGTTTGTGTTAGCTGTGTACACCCGGGTGGCGTAAAAACAAATATCGCGAATAGTGGCCGTTTGGGGCGTGTAGTTGGGCGTCAAGCATCCCATGAAGAGATGAAAAAAGAATTTAATCAGAAGTTGGCCAGAACAACTCCCGATCAAGCGGCAGCAATTATCCTGAAAGGTATTGAGCATAAAACACCACGTATTCTTGTTGGTGTCGATGCCAAAATTGGTGATGTAATTCAGCGGATATTACCCACAGGTTATCAAAAATTAATTAGTCGGGTGATGGGGTAGAAAGCATGGAGGTAAGAACTGGTTATGCGGAGGCAAACAATATCTCAATTTATTTTGAAGATATGGGGGAGCTGCATCATCCTGTGATATTGCTGGTATGTGGAATGTCGGTGCAATTGATTCACTGGCCTGATGATTTTTGTCAAAGGGTGGTTGAGAGCGGTTATCGGGTGATTCGTTTTGATAATCGAGAAACAGGGTTGACGACACGTAGTCATGTGAAGGCTCCGCCGCCGGTTATGCAGAGCTTTATTCGCTACCGTTTAGGGATGGAAGTTCATGCAGAATATAATCTAGATACCTTAGTGTTAGATGCGGTCTCATTGTTGGATGCGCTGGATATTCAACAAGCTCATTGGGTCGGATTTTCCATGGGGGGCATGATTGCGCAATTAGCGGCGGCACATTATCAACAGCGGGTATTAAGCCTAACGTCCATTATGTCCTCAACGAATGAACGTCATTTGCCTGGGCCACGGTGGGACGTGTTATTGGCGTTATTAAAGCCACCAAAAGATAAATCGGAAAAAGCGATTGTTGATGCGGGGGTTGCAGTAATTAACAAGTTACAAAGCCCTAAATATAGAGTTCATGATGATGTTTTAGCATTTGATGTTCGCCGGGCAATTGCTCGTGCTCGGCGCCCTATGGCTGGGCCGATGCATCAAATGGCTATTCTGTCGACCGGAGGTTTTTCAAAACGGTTAATGCAAATTAAGGTTCCGACGTTAGTGATACACGGCGATAGCGATCCCTTGGTTCGATTGCAAGGGGGAAAACACAGTGCAAAATCAATCCCCAATGCGTTGTTAGAAGTTATCCCTGGCATGGGGCATGACTTCCCTCCCGGGCTTGTAGGTAGGCTTACCGGGCTTATTACAGGGCATATTTCGACAAATTATGCTGTAACGTAGCGAGGCAGGTCGTTAGAGACCATTAATTTACTCCTGCTATTGGCGCCTATAGCACCAATAACGCCGATAATTTTTGTGTCGTAAGTCACAAAAATTATCGGTATTTTTCATCTAGAGACTTTTCCCTTCTCTGCCAAACTTCTTTACCAAGCAAGGCGAGAACTATCCGGGTAGATAGTTCGATATATAGAGCCTTACACTGTTAATTATAAGGTAAAGAGGGATTCACCATGAGATTGTTTACTATAAAGCGCGATACCGATAATTCACGTCTATCTCCTAAAGCGACTCAAGCCGTAGCCGCATCAACGCAGTTGAAGCTAAAAAACTATCAATCACGCCAAGGTAAGTCTGAGTTCTCTGGCCCTGTTTTCACGATTGCTGATACCTTGTTAATATCATCAGTTTCTGGAAGTGTTGATTATATTAAAGTGGAAGTGAATGAAGGTGCGCCACTATCAGCAGCGATACCTTTTAGCATTCACTAAATTGCTTCTGTATCAACATTGTTGTTCGATAAAATCCACGTATAACGTTTGTAATGTCGAGAATACTGGGCCTGGACAGTGCGGTATCAATTTTCCGTTAATGCTCCGAACAGGGATTAGCTCAGCTCCCGTACCGGTAAGAAATACCTCCTCGGCGGCAAGTAATGTCGCTTCCGATATTGATGATATGTTGCAGGATATTCCCGATTCTTGGGCTAATCTAAGAATGGTCTTCCGGGTAATACCATTGAGTGCTCCATCATCGCATGGAGGGGTGATTAATGTTCCTCTGTGAACGATAAAGACATTTTCTGCAACGGCCTCCGCTAGATTGTTCTGGTCGTTTAATAGAATCGCTTCATCAACGTTTGCTTTATTTGCTTCTTGTTTTGCCAATATATTATTGAGGTAATTTAGACTTTTAATTTTTGGATCAAGTGCGCTGGGCGAGATTCTCTTTGTTGTTGCGATTATTGTATTGATACCGTGTTGAAGCGCTTGAGCAGGCATCATATTGAGTTCAGTCACAATAATGAATACATTTGCGGGGCCGCAGCCTATAGGGTTTAAACCAATTGCCCCAACCCCTCGTGTCACAACAAGTCGGATATACCCGTGAGAGAATGATGCCTGTTCGCTCAAGCTTTTCATTACATCGATGAGTTCTGTTGCGGAGTAGGGAATAGGGATGTCAATGCTGTTGGCCGATGTAAATAGGCGCTCTATATGATCATCAATCAATAGTGGTTTATGGTGGTAAAAACGGATGCCTTCAAAGACGCCATCACCATATAAAACCCCATGATCAAATATGGATAACGTAGCATCCTCTGGATTGCATTGGTTTCCATTCATCCAACATAGCGTCTTTGGATTTGTTCTTTTCGGTTCGGTTTTTTTTGCCTCTGCCTGTTTGGGTTTTATAGGGTGTTGTTTCATCATAGGGCCTGTGGTTTTGGTTTCAACGATTAGGGAGGTGATAAAAATAACGTGACGGGTATAATCAATACAGATGTAGGAAAATAAAAATGGACCGGTACAGTTGTATTTGGTGGTAACTGTGTTGTTTTTTTGTGGTGTAACTGTGTTTACTGTGGTGCACTGTATTTTTTGGGTGATATCAATTAGATGAAACGTTATGAATCGGTTGCATTAACGCTTACAGAAGAAATCGAAGGCGGTATCTACAAACCTGGTGAACGCTTACCCGGTGTGCGTAAGTTGGCTGCGCTTTTCTCTGTGAGTGTTTCTACGGTTGTAGAGGCGTTAAAGATTGTTGAAGATCACGGGTTGTTGGATGTTGCAGAGCGCTCTGGGCACTATGTTGCATATCCTACCCATCGCCTTAATTCTCCTGGCCAAAAGGTTGGCTCGGACACACATAAGCCGGTGTTAAAGCCTTGTCCTGTTACGCAGTCCGAATGGGTGATGAACCTTGTCCGTGCAACGCTGACTTCTGATGTTATGCAGCTGGGGGCAGCAGTGCCGCATTCCGATTTTTTAGCGGTTAAAGGCGTGAATAAAGCCCTTAAAGCGGTTTGTACACACACCCAGGATCATAGTGACCATTATGATTTTGCACCGGGTTATGAGCCCTTGAGGGGGCAAATAGCGTTACGCATGCAAGACTTGCAATGTAACGTTCAGTACGCTGATGTTGTTATCACAAATGGTTGCCAAAATGCCTTGGTGTTGGCGTTAAAAGCGGTAACTCAGCCAGGGGATGTTGTTGCGATAGAGTCACCTACGTTTTATGGGTTGCTGCATGTGATTGAATCCCTTGGTTTGCAGGCGATAGAAATCCC
>CAJXXT010000266.1 GCA_913063495.1 uncultured Gammaproteobacteria bacterium
ACAAGTAATGTTATGGCAATTACGCCCACTGACCCCATTGCCATTCCAGAACCTTCATCTTTCGTATTATTCGGCTTGGGTATTGCGACCCTTGCATTTAGCCGTAGAAAAAAACAAACTCAAAAGAACAAATAGTACGGTAAAGGGTGAGTGCCAACCGCCTCACCCTACACTTTATGTATTAATCGCACTGTATCTACTGGTATTTTTCCTTCAACAAACGAACCAACAATTTTCCCGTAGGGGTTCTTGGTAACACACTTTCAAAATCTATACTTTTTGGCGCTTTATAAGTTGCCACTTTTTCTCGAGAAAATGCAATTATCGCTTTGGCCAATTCAATACTTGGCTCAAAGCCTGGTTTTAATTGAATCGCGGCTTTCACATCTTCTCCCCACTCATCACTGGGCACCCCAAACACCGCAACATCTACGATGGCTTCATGCTCCAACAAGGCCTGTTCCGTTTCTGCGGGATAGATATTAACCCCGCCAGAAATGATCATATTGGACTGTCGGTCTGACAGATATACAAACTCATCCTTCACATACCCAATATCACCAATACAAAATACATATGGCTGCGGGTGAGATAACTGTGTTTTTTTATAATCATGATGGTATTCAAACACTTGAGCAAGTTGATGATGCCGACAAAAAAGCAATCCCTCTAAAGGTTTTTCATTTCCAGCACCTGTTGAAGAATGGTTAACAGGATTACCGGCATCATCACCTACATAAACATCAAAATGTGCCAATGGTTTTCCGACCGTTCCTGGGTGCTCTAACCATTGCTCACTGGTCACCAGCGTCGTAACGCCTGCCTCCGTACCGCCCCAATATTCAACTAAAATATTCCCCCACCATTGCAACATTTTTTGCTTAGTACTTTTTGCTATTGGTGCAGCGCCATGCAGCACAAGCTGTAACGATTCAAAATCGGACCGTTTTACCGTTAGCTCATCGTCATTAAGCAGTCGTACAAACATCGTAGGTACAAGGTGTGTTGTTGTAATCCTGCGCTGAATAACAAGATCCACGAACGCCTGGTTGCTCCATTTGGGCATTATCACCATAGGTGCACCATTCAACAAATCATACAGTGCAAACAACATCGGTGCCGCATGATACAGCGGCCCCGTCACAAGATGTGGCCCTTTTCCCTCAAGACCAAACATCTTGCCACCCGACTGCATACGTTGTATTACTTCACCGAGTGAATCAGGTTTATTGCGCTTCACCCCTTTCGGCTTCCCAGTTGTACCACTGGTATATAACATTGTGCCCCCAGCAGGCCCTGACAGTGGAAAACAATGCTCAATTTGTTCTTTACTCTCATCACTAAACATTGAATACGTGTTTGAGCATAACACTTCAATATTTATACATTTACAGACTGGTTTATTACTTTGGACAATTTCTTCGACAAAGGGGGCATGCTGATTGTCATAGAAAAGAATTTTTGCACCGGAGTCATTAACGATATGAGATATTTCATCAACATTTAGGTGAGTGTTAACAGGAGTAATCCATAACCCGGCAATAATCCCAGCAAGCATTGATTCAATAAATTCCGTTCTATTACCAATGAGCAGTGCAATATGCTCGTGAGCATCCAGCCTCAATGTACCTTTCATTTCCATAGCTAACGATATGCTATGGTCACGTAGCTGCTGCCAACTAACCGCTCTGGATCCATCACAAAGCGCCATACCGTTTGCATTGCGTTTAACATTATCGCCAAACAACACATCATGTATTGTTGAAACACCTAATAACATATCTTGTTATCTCTATAAAACATGTGAATTAAAACATTAAAAAATACAATACCAAAACTTGTATCAAAATATTTTATCCTTTAAAAAACGTAACACAAGCGCCAAAAAACAAGGGTTTATCATAGTTCTTTTATTCGATGTTACAAGCCAACCTTTCTGTAATTTGCTCAAGTTAATCCCACTTACATAAACTGCAGACCTCTCAATAATAAATTGCTCTTCGAAATAAGTAGAATAGAAATGAAATGGCTAATCGTATTACTAGCAGGAACGAACCTGCTTCCCTCCTCCGTATTTTCAGCCGTAACTGACAATATCAGCACAGGCAATGCTAAAGCTGAAGGCATGGCCTATACCGTAACCGCCAATCCACCAGGAATAGATTCCATTTTTTTTAATCCCGCAGGATTAGCTAAAATCAAAAAGAGAACGGCCCAAATAAACCTTATCTACGCGTTACCCGATTTTGCTGTCGATATCGGCGAACATTCCCAAACATTGTCGGACTGCTTAGACGGTATTACCTGCCCGAAAGATGTCTCTGATCAAGTGTTCTATGATGAAGCCGAAAATACTGAAAGCTCCACATCAGCTCTCGCGGTTATGCTGCCCTACTTCGGTGGAACCAAGCTCGACGCAACACTGGTGCCTCTTGGAGGCGTTGCAGTTCCCTTGTTTAAAGGTGTCACATTTGGCACCAGTGTCTATTCAACTGTCACGGCTGGGTATGAACGAGAAGATGATGATCCTGGACGGTTCTTTGCTCAACGCTTAGCTCTCACTCGTATTGCCTATTTTTCTCCAACTATCGGAATTCAACTAAACGACAACTGGTCTGTAGGCATTGGCATCTCGCTAAGCTATTTCGGTATTGCAGTACAAATGCCTATGCGCCTTCCGAATGGCGCAACCGGCATTGCAGGCCTTCTCCAAGATCAGCTCGGGTGTTTTGATAACGACAACAATACAAACTTACCTTTAAACCTATGTGGCGGAGCCTTAGGCCCCTATACGGAACTCTTTGATATCGACCTAGAATCAGAAGAGACCATGTCTCTTACTTATCAGTTCGGATTATTGTGGGATATCACACCGTGGTTAACCTGGGGAATGAGCTATCACTCCGGTGTCACAGACCACCTTAAAGGCAGCGCTGACATAACCTATAGTGACGACTGGCAAGGGTTCTTTCAAGGTCTCTCTCAAAGCTTCTCTCAAGCTAGAACAGGAGCAGAAGCATCTAGCTTTTTAGCCAGCCTCATCCCCTCTGGCACCCACCAACAAGAAAACTCGGACATTGTCATCGATATGAATGTCCCTCATTACTTCGCCACAGGATTTAGCTTACAGCTAACCCCTACCGTAAGAGTAAACCTGGACGCAAAAATGAGTTCCTGGGGAGATACAGAAGCCTTGGTGATAAACTTTGAAAATGCTGATACCGAACTACTCACTTTACTTAGAACATTGGACAACATTCTTGCACTGGACACCGCAACCAGCAATAGTATTCGGTTGCCTCTGTATTTTGAGGACACCTGGTCCTGGAGCATCGGTTTTGAATATAACTACTCAGATATCCTAACCTTACGAATGGGTTATGAAGATAGAAGAACATCCATCCCTAACGATCGACAAACAATATTAGTTCCCCTAAGTGATATGAACGTATATGCCATGGGTCTATCATACAAAATTGACGCTTTAAGCGAAGTGGATTTTGCAATCTCATACTACGCACCCAAGGAGGAACATGTTGCAGCAGGCGAGAGCGCCAACTCCAACAGCGGTACACTTAACGATATTATCTATAATCCCTACGCTGAAACAGACTTCACCACCAAAACATCTCTTTTCAAGATGGTACTCAGTTATTCCTTTGTTTTTTAGCACTTGAAAAAGTCATAAAAACCCCAATATTTACGCCATATGTATGATTTAAACCTTTATTTGCAGTAACGCTATGGCGCAATCAGATCAACAGTACATTTACTACCCAGCGATCGGTATTTTCCTCGATTCTCCAGAACGCTGGACAGAACATATTGGGACAGAAGCAGAACGTTTACTAGCGCTACAGTGGGCATCCGCCCAGCGTAAAGGTAATTACCTATTCTTCCCTTCCGAGCAACTCACATTTTTTACAACCCACTTTCAGCACAAAAAAATTACTGATCGACCCTGGAAATCTATAGGCACCTCTTCAAATGCGAATAGTTTAGGCCCCCTTGGATACCTTCTGGTAAGCAGCGATCACGCCCTGCAAACCCTTGAGTCAATGGCCAAGCACTACGAAATTGTTAGTTCGCTCATGGCGCTACACGTCACAAAAGACAGCGAATTCCTCAGTTTGGAAATCACCCCATCGCCATTACTTCCAAAACTTTTTGCTGACAATCTTGTTATCACAATGATTCAATCAATGGCGCAATTTGGCAGCAGAATGTCCAACAATGATTGGGGAATTGTCAAATTAGACTTAACCTGCCCTGAAGATCCGGCAGTACTTACCATTCTCGAAAAAGATATTACCGCCTGTACATTCAATTCACCAAGCAACCAGTTTCGAATTCCCATTGACACCACCCGAGAGCCCTTTCCTTTTGCCAATATCGATGCGCAAAACATGGCGTTGGCTCAAATCCAACAGCTACGACAAGAGCTCCAAAGCGCAAGAACATTATCAGCCCAAATCACTCAAATGTTATCCGCTGTCGGCAACAATTTTCCCACGATGGAAGCCATCGCCGACACTCTTAACGTCACCTCAAGAACACTACAAAGAAGGCTATCTACTGAGAACACCAATTTTCGAGAATTACTAAATTCCGTAAAAATCGAACGTGCGATTTATTATATGACAAAAAAAAACCAACCACCCAAACAGGTTGCCTATTTAGTTGGTTTCAAAGATGCTTCAAGTTTCACCAAAGCTTTTAAGCGGTACACAGGAAAAACGCCAAGTGATTATTTACTTCATCACTTAACTTAACTTAACTTAACTTAGTTTAAGCCCTTTTTCTAAATGCTCCTGTAAATTCAAACCATAACTCCCGCTGATCAGAATATCTTTGATCAAAAATTGTTGTTTATCCCCCTGCTCCTTGGCATTTCCAAGATTCACCACCCTTGGCTTGACTGGCTCCTTCTGCTCATTCAACAAAACAAGTACTTTTGGCAACCGACGATTTTTGTAATTGGTTGATATAACAATTCCCACTTCACCATTATTAAGTAACGCGAGACTACCCGGCGGATACAACCCGACACACTGTACAAACTGAAGGACAAGTGAATCGTCAAATACTGTACCACGATTTGCATACAAGTACCGAATGGCTTCTAACGTAGAGCATGGTTTTCTACCCGGATGCACGCTGGTCATATCATTGTATTGATCGGCAATCGCTACAATACGCGCATGCTGAGAAATACCCACTGCCTTTAAACCACGAGGATATCCACTACCATCAAGGTGCTCGTGATGCGTATGCGCGACATCAGTAATACCATGAAAAAGTCCAGGATTTGACATTAATATATTACGACCGTGCAACGTGTGACTTTGCAATATTTTTACTTCTTTTTCGGTTAACTCTTCTTTTTTTGACAGGATCGCAGGTGGTATCTTCATCTTTCCTATGTCATGTAATAACCCACATAAACCTAACTGCTCCAGTTCAAACTCCTCAAGACCAAGGTGCCGACCAAAAGCAATCACCAAAATACACACATTAAGGCTATGCTCTGCAGTTCCTCCATCAACATTGCTAATTTTTCCCAACCACATTAACGCATCCGGGTTTCGCAAGATACTATCAACACAACCGGAGACCGTTTCCTTCGCTTGCTTTGCATCTAATGCATTACCTATTCGAACATCATCTAAGACACTACGTACAATATTTTTTGCCTGTCGGTACACCCCCGGAGCGACACCATTCTCCTGCTCCACGGGGACTTTAGAAATATAACGTTTTTTCTTATTCGTCGATGCAACCACTCGCTCTTCCGGAGGAATCCAATCATCACGCACTGCATCGATATAAACATAATCACAAAATTCTTGAACCAAAGCGATGTGATCTAAGCTTTCAATCAAAAATCCCTGCACTAAAAAAGGAGTCTCTAGCCACGGCCGATCTAGCGCACTCACAAACATACCGATCCCTAGTTGTGATACCGATATCTTTATGGTGCTTTCCGTAGGTTTAATATACCCTTTTTTAATGACTGTCTTTTTTACCACATCATTCCCGCTATATTCCCGCTATCAAAAAAACATCCCCTTAAACAATCTGACATCTATCATTAGTATTGATCATTTTTAAAACCTTCTTAGACACAAACAGCATAAATAGTGACTCTTTTATAAGAATGAGTATAGATAACGCACTGAGCGTCATACAAAGTATAAAATCAACACAGCAAAAGGAAGTGCACCTTAACTTTCAGGAACTGGCAGAAATCCCCGACTCAGTATGGGAACTTACAGAGATAACTCATTTATTTCTCACAGGTAACAAAATTGAAAATATTCCTGATAATATTCAATTACTTACACAACTACAATACCTGGACATATCGGCAAACAAATTAACCCACCTACCCGATAGCATTCTTAACCTAGAAAAACTGAATACACTAGATATCTCGTCTAATTTATTGACCCACCTTCCCGACAACATCCATCTACTGCGAAACCTAACAACACTGGACTGTTTCGACAACTGTCTCACCGCATTACCAGAAAACCTAGGGGATTGCCTCAACTTATCAACCCTAAGAATGGGTAGAAATGAATTGACCTGCTTGCCAAAAAGCATTGGAAAACTATCTTATTTGGACACCTTAGATGCCTCTTACAATGAAATTGAAAAGCTTCCTCCTGGCATTCGAGCCCTAACAAAATTGGAAAACCTGGATTTAGCGGGAAACAAGATTGACCTACCTTTTTCCTTTTTTGAAAAATATCAATATGATCCTAATATTCTCTTTGATAAGATT
Source organism: uncultured Gammaproteobacteria bacterium (assembly GCA_913063495.1). GTDB lineage: Bacteria > Pseudomonadota > Gammaproteobacteria > Pseudomonadales > Ketobacteraceae > 42-54-T18. Next base: position 6,788 of record CAJXXT010000266.1, read on the forward strand.
CGAGAGATAGAATACAAAAAAAGTCACACTCAACTTGATCAATACCGAAGAAAAAAAGCAACCCAATCAACAGAAAATCATATTTGCGCTATCGACAAATTACTTAAAGAATTCCCCATTGTAAACAATCAACTTCATATCAAGATAACTCACACCTCTAAGCCTAAAACATTACATAACACTGCACATTTTTTAGAATCCCTGAACAACGATCTTCTTATTGTATGGTCAATCACTCACAGCATACAAGGAATCACCGACAAACATGGCCACGCCAGTCAATTAATGAGTCGATGTTATGGTAATAAAAATTTATCCATGGAAGATCTAGAAAGTGAATGCGGCATATTAATACATAGTCTTCACTCATCAGGCATTCTGTCATTGGATCAACAACAGCATGATACCCCTCATACCAAAATCACTAACTGTCAACTCGACCAACACTTTACTGTCTCTTGCCAGTTATCATCATCTCGACGAGCGCTGTTATATTTAGCGTACCTTTGGGCGATAAATTCATTCACTAAGAACAGTCAATTCCAATCCCCACACAAACAAAAAAAAGATCCTCTGTTAAACATCATAACCACCTCATTAGAAGAACATGGTTTAATCATCAGGAATGACCCAAGAATTCCCGCCACATTGCTTCATTTAAGTAAAAGGCTGCGCCCTTATCTCATCAAGGGCCATTCCTAACAAC
>CAJXXT010000267.1 GCA_913063495.1 uncultured Gammaproteobacteria bacterium
AACTGGAAAAAACACCCTATCTCAAAAGTTATTCAAACGGAGCAGATTTTACAAGTTGAAAGTGCAAAGTTATGGTGCGCAAATGGGGATACCATCAATGTGAAATTTGCAGCTATCCCGATTTTTCAGTTGCCAGGGGCAAAATTATTATTTGCTTTTCGTCGCCTGACAGAATCCAGAGAGAAGCGTGGTAAATTGTCTCATCTTGCGAGTACCGATCATTTGACGGGTTTACCTACGCGGATGAGGCTGGATGACTTTGTTAGTAGCGCTATTCAAAAGGCTCGAAATGAAAGCAATCATTTCGCATTGTTGATAGTGGATCTTGATCACTTTAAATATATCAATGAAACGCTTGGCCATGATTTAGGTGATGCGTTAATAAAAGTCGTTGCCCAACGTATATCTCAGCTGTTAAGAAAAGATGATGCTGTTTGCCGGATGGAGGGCGATGAATTTGCTGTGGTGTTAGGTGAGCTTGATCATCCCAGTCATGCTGGAGCCGTCGCTAAAAAAATCATTGATAGGTTACACGAACCCTTTTTCGTGGATGGCCATGAGATATTTACCGGCTGTTCTATCGGCGTTGCTATTTATCCGAGTTGTGGGGATGATACCGACAGTTTGATTAAAAATGCGGAAGCCGCGGTGGCACGAGCAAAGAATCTGGGTAGAAATAACTATCAGTTTTATACCGTTGAGATGAACAAACAGCGAGCGGATAGGATGGAGTTAGAGCTCGATCTACGCAAAGCGTTAGAGGGATCTCAGTTTGGGTTAGAATACCACCCACTGATAAGCCATGATGAGCAGACTATTGAGGCGTTTGAAGTTCGCTTGGTGTGGCAGCACCCAAGGCGCGGCTTACTTGAGGTCGAAGATTTTTTGCCGATTGCTGAAGATGCGGGCTTTGGCCCTGATCTTTATCGTTGGATGTGGCAGCAAACGAGTAAAGAGTTAAGTGAGCACGGTCAGTCGTTATCCGGTGTGAAATTGTGCATGCCTATTTCCCCCTCTCTGTTTGCTCAAGATGATATCGTTGATTGGCTATTAGGGCAGACGGCATCGGCTGGGTTAAACCCTGAAGATGTGTTAATTGAAATTCCGGAATCTACCCTGATGGCGCGAGGTTTATCATTTTCTGGAGTGATTACTGAGTTGCAGAAAAAAGGATTTCAATTTATTTTGGATAATTTTGGTACTGGTCATGGATCGTTAGAGCTGATTCGTAGCATTCCCTATTCTATGATAAAAATCAGCGAGCGCTTCATTGATAAAATGACGGAATCAAAAGCGGATGAATTGATTGTGGATGGTATTATTTACCTAGCACACAACCTAGGGTTTCAAGTGATAGCGACAGGGGTAACACGCCCTGAACAACTGGCTTTTCTACAAAGTAAGGGCTGTGATTGGGTGGAGGGAACCTGTGTAAACAACGATATTGCCAAAGAGCTGCTAGAGAAAGTTCCAGGGCGATTTCGTTGATTTCGGTATTAAGCTAACGTTTTAACCTAGCAATGCATTCATCCACAAACCGATATCTCTGATTTCTTTCAAACACAGTTCGTGCCCCATAGGGTATTGGTTGTAACTTACGTTGTAGTGATGCTTGGTTAGGTCATCAAAGGCTTTTTTTGAGGCCCTTGGTGTGACCATGTCATCGTTATCACCATGGGCCATATGAATAACGATGCCTTTGTTAGCATCGCTTGCTTCATCCTTTAAACTATTCTCTCGAGGCATGTACGTTGATAGTGCCAAAATGCCAGCTAATGGAGATGGGTGTCGCAGTCCTGTGTGAAGGGCGACAGCTCCCCCTTGAGAGAAGCCTACCAGCAATATCTTTTCAGGTGGAATACCGTTTTGAATTTGTTGTTCAATAAGTTGATTGATGGTTTCGCTGGTTTCTATAAGGTCTTGTTCATTAATCCTGCGAATTTCGCTTAACTCCAGAATGTCGTACCAGGAACGCATTGCGATATTGTTGTTGCATGTGACGGGTCGAATGGGGGCATGGGGGAATATAAAGCGTACGCTAAGGCCGTCAATTAGCTTGAGGTGAGGGATGACAGGTTCAAAATCGTGGCCATCGGCACCGAGCCCGTGAAGCCATATAACAACAGAATTCACAGGTTTTTTGGGTTCTACATATACAGCATCGAACATGATGTTATTGTTAGCCTAGGAGTAGATTGGAGGAATTAACGCTTTTTGCGTGCTTCTTTTTCTTCTAGCGTGATTTGTCGAGCTTCATCTTCTAACATAACGGGGATGTCGTCTCGAATGGCATAAGCAAGGCCGCTGGCGTAACAGATAAGCTCTTGTTTTTCAGCGTTATAGTCAAGTTTTGCTTTGCTAACGGGGCAAACGAGGATATCCAGTAATTTTTTATCAAACATAATATTAGATTCGTGTTGTGGTGGATGTTGTCATAGGTTTAGTAACCGCTATTTGGGGCTGATTATGAACGTATCCGAATTCCCCGTAAAGGCCCTTTGCAGATGATAGATACCAGCTACACTTTATAGCAGGTGTGTTGAAAGGGAGCTGGAGGAATAGCGTGGAATTATCAAAAATACTGGTGGTTGACGATGAAGCAATCAATCAGAACTTTATCAAAGGGTTGCTAGAGGGCGGGTATGATGTAAGGGCTTGCGATAGCGCTGAGATGTGTCTAGATTTGATGGGAAGTTGGACGCCAGATCTGTTTTTGTTAGATGTCAATATGCCGGGTATGGGGGGGCTAGAGCTGTGCAGGCAGCTAAAGGCCTCACCACAGTTAGAAGTTACCCCCGTTATTTTTGTATCAGCTTTGAATGATGCCGATGCTCGTTTGGATGGGTATGAGGCCGGCTGTGATGAATACATGGGACGCCCCTTTTCGAGTTGGGAGCTGCTAAAGAAAATTGAATTAACGTTAGCCAATAAAAAAGCGCTAGATCTCTATCGACAACGATCTGATACCGCATCGGGCGCGGCCATGACCGCGATGACAACTGCTGGTGAAATTGGCCAAGTATTACATTTTTTTCGAGAAAGCTTTGCCACAAGATCCTTTGCTGAGTTGGCGGATAAGCTCATTGAAGTAGTTAACTTCTATGGGGTTAGCTCAATTGTCGAGATAAAAACCAATTTCGAAATTGTTCAGAGAACATTTCGAGGTAATATGTTCTCTGTGGCTGAGAAAAAAGTCATGGATAGTTTGCGTGGAGTTAAAAATATTCATAGTTTTGGTGCTCGTACAGCCTTCAATTACCACAGTGTTTCATTGATTGCGATGAATATGCCAGCGGATGACCCTGATAAAGCAGGTCGTTTACGAGACCATATTGCTATGTTGGTAGAAGGGGCAAACTCTCGCGCAGAAATGATTATTCTGGAACAGAAATCAGAAGACCAGCGAGCAATGGTAAATGATGCAGTCAATATTGCATCTGTTAGCCTCGTAAATATAGAGGAGCAACAGAAAGAGAGTCAAGCCGAACTTGCTGCTATCATGAATGGGTTGGTTGAAGAGGTTTCTCGCTCATTCTTAACGATGGGTATGACTGAAGAGCAGGAAGAGGATGTTATGGAGCTGATTAATGTTGCAGAGATAAAAACCAGTGAACTTTTTGAGAAAAACGAGGGATTAGGAAAAGACTTAAAGGCAGTTACAATGATGTTAGGTGTTAATAAGCACTTTACCTGATGTTAGATAAACTTTGATTTAGGACTGTTATATTTCAGTTTTTTCTTTAAATTCACACAAATCCTCTATGACACAGGCTCCACATCGGGGCTTTCTAGCAGTGCAAATATAACGCCCATGCAGAATAAGCCAATGGTGCGCATCGATAATAAATTCCTTTGGGACGTGGCGCATTAATTTTTTTTCTACATCAAGGACGTTTTTTCCTTTGGCAATCTTCGTTCGATTTGACACACGAAAAATGTGAGTATCAACTGCCATCGCGGCTTGTCCAAAAGCGGTATTTAACACTACGTTAGCCGTTTTTCTGCCAACGCCAGGCAATGCTTCTAAATCTTCTCTATTGTCAGGAACAATTGAATTGTGCTCTTTTACAAGTGCATTGCAGGTTTTAATAACATTGACAGCTTTGGTATTGTATAGACCTATGGTTTTAATATATTTTTTAAGGCCATCCACACCAAGTTTAGCAATGGCTTCAGGTGTGTTTGCGATTGGGTATAGTTTGGCGGTTGCTTTGTTTACGGATACATCCGTTGCTTGTGCTGATAGAATGACCGAAATCAGCAATTCAAAATTACTGGTATAGGCCAGTTCTGTTTTTGGGTTGGGGTTTTCTTCCCGTAAACGGTAGAATATTTGATAACGTTTGTCGGCGTTCATGGTTTACGAAATATTCCCAGTTGTGCGAACGCGACGGCTGCCTGTTGCAGGTTTTTCCATCAGGGCTGCTGCCCGTGCTTTCAGTTTGTTATCAATGATATTTTTAAGGGCCAACAAGAATCCCATAATAACAAAAGCGCCAGGTGGTAGTACTGCAAATAGAAAGCCTTTGTAGTCATCAACCAGGTGTATAGTCCAGCCTTGGGCGATGTCGCCAAACAGTAAATGCATGTTATCAAATAAGGTCGCTTGCCCAAGAACTTCACGAAGAGCACCAAGTGTTACAATGACTGCTGTAAACCCGAGCCCTGTCATTAATCCATCCAAAGCAGAGGCAGCCACGCCATTTTTACTGGCAAAGGCATCAGCGCGCCCTAGAACCGCGCAGTTGGTTACGATCAAGGGAATAAAAATGCCTAAGACTAGATATAACTCATAGGTAAAAGCATTCATTAGAAATTCTATGCAGGTAGTAAATGATGCAATGATCATAACAAAGACAGGTAAACGAACGGTGTCAGTTGTATAGTTGCGAATTAATGATACGGCAATATTGGAGGTTGTAACAACAAATGCAGTCGCCAGCCCTAAAGCTAAGGAGTTAACTATTGAACCTGATACGGCAAGTAGCGGGCATAACCCCAGCACTTGTACAAGGACTGGGTTGTTGTTCCACAAGCCGTCTTTTATGATTTTTTTGCTATCAACAGTGCTCATAGACTTGTACCTGTATCAGGGGGTGTTGCGGTGACGCTAAAGGTTGTTTGAGTTCCAAATAAAGATAGTTTATGTTCGTCAAAGTACAGCAGACTTTTGTGAACACCATCAACAAGGGCTCTGGGGGTGATGGTGGCTCCAGTAAAAGCATCAAACTGTCCGCCGTCCTTTTTTACTTTCCATTGTTCAGGCTCTAAATTTGTTAGGCTTTTGCCATTAAAACTTAATATCCAATTAGACTTTGCTAAATCAATCTTGTCACCTAAACCAGGTGTTTCAAAATGAGGGGGAACAACACGAACTCCAGTAACTGCGCCGTCTGCTTGGATTCCTACAAGAAAGTGTATAGATCCACCATAACCCTCTGGGGCGGTCGCTTGTAGGATTATAGCCGCTGGAGCATTGTCTTTAGTGGCGATATAGGCGGTACGTATTTTTTTACTGCCAAGTTGTTTGTTGGCGGCAATCTCGACAGTGTCTTCTAATAACCTATTGTCGAATAGTGACGTTGGGACAATTTCTTGCAGTGCTTTTTCCAATGCTTGACGTTTAGCAAATTCGATTTGATCTGCAGTGCCGACTTGTGTCAGCACGATAAGCCCGGTTGTTATAATGGCAAACAGCCCCATAATGATGCTGTTTTTTCGAATGGATTGACCCAAAATCATAATCAGTTCTCTACTTAGCAATACCGCTATTGGCTTTTTTATGCCCGTAGGCTCTGGGCTGGGTATAGTATTCAATCGTGGGAGCACATAGGTTTATTAGGAGCACTGCGAATGCAACAGCGTCTGGGTACCCCCCCCATGCACGAATAACATAAATTAATACACCAATTAACGCTCCGTAAATCAATTTACCTTTGTTACTTGTGGCTGCCGTTACGGGATCTGTTGCGATAAAAAAGGCGCCTAACATGGTGCCCCCACTTAATAAATGGAAGATAGGGGAGGCGTAGGTATCTGGGTCAATGATGTGGAAAATGCCTGCAAATATAAATACTCCAGACAGCATTGCTACTGGGATATGCCAGGTAATGATTTTTCGAGCAATTAAATAGATACCGCCCATTAGAAATGCAACGTTAACCCATTCCCAGCCAGCACCCGCAATATTGCCTTGGAGCACGGATGCTGATTGTAGTTTGGCTAAATCGTTTCCAGCGTAGGTTTTGAAGGTATCTAATGGTGTTGCCATTGTGATTCCATCAATAATACTGCGATCAACGGAGCCAAATATCATCTCAAATGATTGAGTGAGAGTTGGAATAGAAGATACGCCTTCCGTTGTATAGGCTGGAATCCAGGTAGTCATTTCTAGAGGAAAAGAAATCAGTAGCAGTACATAGCCTATCATCGCAGGATTAAAGGGGTTAGAACCCAGCCCGCCGTACAGTTGCTTTGCAATAACAATCGCAAAGATAATACCGATAATAGTAAGCCACCAGGGTGCTGTTGGAGGAATGGCTAATGCTAGTAATACCGCTGTTAGTACAGCGCTACCATCTTTAATCGAAAATAAGATAGGGCGGTTGCGAAGCTTTAATACGATAGCTTCAGCTGCAATGGCGACAAGTGACGCAAAAATGACATTAATTAATGTGCCCCAGCCGAATAGCGCTGTTAATACGATTAGACCAGGAATGGTTGCGTAAATAACGTGACGCATTAACGCATTCATGGTGAATGGACGGTGTACGTGGGGAGATGTTACATGTAATACGGACATGATTAGGCCTCTTCTGCCGCTTTTAATGCCAATTCTGCACTTTCTGCAGCGGTTTGGGCTTTTTCATAAGCTGTCTTTAATGCATCGTAGCTAGCGTGATCTTCAGCAAGGCTCTCGAGTGCCTTTAATGCTTTTTTTGCTTTGGTTCGCGTGATAGCAGCATCCAGTTTTAACTGCTTGGTTGGGTCTTCTGCAGACTTCTTCGCCTGCATGGCTTCTTTTTCTTTTGCCCGCGCTTCTTTCATTGCCGCTTTTGATGCCGTAGATTTTTCTTTGGCTTCAACCTCGGCTTTTCTCAGTGATTCTATGTCGACACCATCTGATGGGGTTGCTTCTGCTTCTTGTACTTTTAGCTGGGCTGCCTTCCATGCATTAAAGTCAGCTGCAGATGCTTGTTTTAATTTTTGCATTGGATCATTTGTTGGCGGTGTAGCTGCTTGTTTAGCTGCCTGTTTAGGTATGCTTGTATTAGGAATGGTAGCAACATTTACATTGCTAGTGTCTGCCGCATCTGTCGCTTTTGCTTCATCATAAAGTGACTTCGCATTATCGGCTTTGACTTTTAACTGCTCTACTTTTTTCTGGAGTGCCTCAATGTGATCGTTGCCATTTTTTTCTGCGATCTTTAGTGCCTTTTCAGCATCCTTCCAGCGCTTGGTCGTTGAAGC
>CAJXXT010000268.1 GCA_913063495.1 uncultured Gammaproteobacteria bacterium
TTGTTCTCTCAAAATGATATTGATAAGTCGGTGAAAATTATTTCTGGTGGTGAGCAGGGCCGTATGTTGTTCGGTAAAATCATGCTACAGCGCCCGAACGTGTTGATGATGGATGAGCCAACCAACCATATGGATATGGAATCAATCGAAGCGTTAAACTTAGCTTTGGAAAATTACCCCGGTACGTTAATGTTTGTGAGCCACGATCGTGAGTTTGTATCATCGCTGGCGACACGTATTATTGAGGTGACACCAACAGGTATTGTCGATTTTCATGGTAGTTATGATGAGTATTTAGCAAGCCAAAGTGTGTGACTACTTGTAGATAGAAGTTCTTACCTAAAAATACCCGCTACAGAGCGGGTATTTTTAGGTAAGAACAATATACGAGGTTGCTGCGGCAATGATACTGAGAGTGGCTGCTGCACTAATTGCTACAAAACGTTTTCGTTTTGCGGGTGCGACAACATGCAGATGAGTTTGGCGTGATGTTGATTGGAAGCGGCAGCGTAACTTTCCGTATTGAATGATGTCACCTTCTTCAAGTATTGCTGTATATACCGGTTCATTGTTAACACTAAGGTGTTTGCTTGACGAGGTAACCATCCATTGCTCATCATTGAGTATAAACGCCATATCTTGCTGTTGAGAAGGCAATAAATGGGCTAAGTAGCGCAGCTTGTCGACATGGTTAAATTGGTAGTGCCGCGAATCATCAAGGTCTTCAAGGGGGATTTTACGGCCTTGCAGTGGTGGAGTAAGAATAATGAGTAGTGGAGCGTCATGTAGTGTATTAATGGCATGTACGGTATTCATTGCGATCCTTGCATTGTTTCACGTAACGTTGCTAGTGCCCTAACGGTATTTGTGTCATAAAGCTGTGAATTGTCGCACAGTTTGTCGTGATGAGCTAGTCTTTAGGCTATTTTGGGATGTTTCGCCTGTTAAGATACTCGTGATGTCCAGGCGCTTGTTTAAAATCAATTTATTTTAGATCGATCGCCAATATACTGATTCCTTAGCAAGGGTCACCGTATGAATTGTGATGAGTTTGTGTTGACTGGGGAAATAATGTTGTGCAATCGCTAAATATAGAAGAACCCTTTACGGGAAAATATGCGTTATTTGAACTAGGATTTCGCCCCTTTTTCTTATTGGCTGGTCTAAGTGCTCTTGTATTGGTGATGTCGTGGGTTGGTGTGTATCTTGGGTTACCGACCTATGCGAGTTATTACGGCCCACTGATGTGGCATGGTCATGAAATGATTTTTGGTTATGCGGTGGCAGTTATCGCGGGCTTTTTATTAACGGCAGTGGGCAATTGGACAGGGCAGAAAATGCCCAAGAACAGACCGCTGATAGCATTAGTCGTATTGTGGTGTTTGGGGAGGCTGTTACCTTTTGTTCATGAGTTTATCCCTGTGTGGTTGATTGCAGGAGTGGATATTCTATTTTTGCCTTGTGTGGGGCTTGTTATTGGTCATGCAGTCTTAAAAAGTAAAAATAAACGTAATCTGTTTTTTATCCCCGTGTTTTCATTGCTCACGGTTGCTAATGTTTTAATGCATTTGGATGCTCAAGCGGGTTTTGATGGTATTGGAAAGATTGGCGAACGTATGGCGCTGGGCATTGTTGTACTTATTGTGGGTGTTATTGGTGGTCGGGTCATTCCATTTTTTACGCAGGCGGGTTTGCGAGGTTTTAAAGCGACAATGAGTGATAGTGTGAATAAACTGTCTATTGTTGCGGTTGCTATGTTTGCTGTTTTGTATGCATTTTTAGGTCAACAGAGCATGGCTGTTGGTGTTGCTGCGTTGGTAACGGCAGGTATTCATAGTGTGAAATTAAAAGGTTGGTACACTTCACGGATATGGGGTGAGCCGTTATTATGGGTGCTACATCTATCCTATATTTGGTTTATTGTTGGGCTGGTTTTGTTGGGTGTTGAAAGTTTTGTGCCGCTGCTAGGAAAGCCTGGGTTACATGCGTTAACGGTGGGTTTAATTGGTGGGATAACGTTAGGTATGATGTCTCGTGTTTCTTTAGGTCATACTGGTCGACCACTACAAATAGTGAGCGCAATTAAGTTGGCGTTTATATTAATAAATATAGCAACACTACTTCGTGTTTTTATGCCGTTGGTGAGCCCTGATTTTTATCAGTTAGCAGTGACTGTGTCGGGTGTTTTATGGTGTATTGCGTTTGTACTATTTTTGTTGGTGTATACGCCTGTGTTGATTTATCCGCGAGTGGATGGGCGACCGGGTTAATGAGGTAGGTTAACTTTTCGTTAATTATTACACTTTATACCGTTCAACTTGTTGGTGCATTGTGTCGGCCATATGTTGTAATGTATTACTTCCTTCCTCAACTGCTTTTGCTGCATCTGAGGTGGCATCTGCAGCGTCAGATATAGCGACGATATTTCGGGTAACTTCTTCAGAAACTGCAGACTGTTCTTCTGTTGCGGCTGATATTTGCATGGCAAGTTGATGGATATGATCAATAATCTCATCCACTGATTGGATGGTGTCTCCAGACGCAAGAGAGTGTTCCAAGCACTGTTTTGCGACGTCGCGGCTATTGCTCATGGTTTCTTTTGCTTTGCCTGCGCTCTGTTGCAGTGAGCCAATCATATTGTTAATTTCTTCGGTGGATTCTTGGGTACGTTGTGCAAGTGAACGCACCTCATCTGCTACCACTGCAAATCCTCTTCCCTGCTCTCCTGCTCGGGCTGCTTCGATAGCAGCATTTAGAGCCAATAAATTAGTTTGATCGGCGATGCCTCGAATAGTTTCTAATATGCCACCAATACGTTCGCTGTTTTGGGATACTTCCATAATAATGACTTCAGCATTTTCCACCTCGTGGGCGAGCTGTTCCACGGCTTGAGAGGTCTGAGATACTCGTGAGCGACCTTCGGTACTTTGAGATTGCGCATCTGTGGTGGACTGGGCCGCCTGAATGGTGGACTGTGCGACTTCGCTAAAACTTGCCGTCATTTCAGTAATTGCAGCAACAATCATTTGTATTTGTTCGCGTTGAGAGTCAATGGATTTTTTATTACTGGCTGCTGAGTTGGAAAATTCAGTGGATTGATGTTGTAACTGAGAGCTTGATTTTTGAATATGTTCGATCAGTTGTTGTAAGTGGGAAAAAAAATCATTTAGTGCGTTTGCAATAGTTCCAATTTCATCAGATGCAGTGTCGTCAACGCGATTGGTAAGGTTTCCGTCGGATAAAATAGATAGAATAAGATTTCGAATACGTAGAACACGTTGGGTAATATCGCTAATTTGCCACCACAATAGTAGAGCAATTATTAGTGATACAAAAAGAAGTGTTGTCGCACCAATTATGAGCGATGAATAGGCATGGGTAATATTCCTTTCTATTAGAGTCTCCATGCTTTTTGATAACGTATCGGAGCTGGCCTTAATGTTTTTGATATAACCTGTTGCAAGTGGAAACCACTTCTCTTTGGCGTCAGTGTTAATGTCGCCCAAACCTGTATCTTGAGATGATAAGGTACTAAACACTTTCGTTATTGCCTGGTATTCATTGCTATTGGACATGCTAATAAGTTGTTTTCTAATACTTTCAGGAGAATTTGTTTTTGCAATGTTAAAAGCATATTGATGCTGTTTTATATAATCAGAAATATTCGTGTGATCAATATCGCTAAGGATTCCTTTCTTTATAGCCCCATTTAGTTTTCCGCGAATCTTTCCAGCATTTTCTTTTGCTATGAGCAAATTTCGATATATTAAAAAGGGTTCTGAAATGTCGGGATCGAGAAGGTAAGGTGTCAATAATTCGATAATGGTTAATACGTCACTATTTAGACTGGAATAGTAGTTAAATGCGTTGGCACTTGGAGAAAGTGTATCTACCGCTGAGCGGGTGGTGTTTTTATGTTGAATTATTTCGGTTAAATGATCGATGAACTTTTGGATTGCAGGGTGGGATTTGTCGGTAGAGGGTGAATTCTCAAATTCGAGTAATGCATCCCAAGCAGCATCAGCCTTGAGGCGTTGTTGGGCAAGTTTGTCTTTTCCAAAAATCCCTTGACTACCCAAAAAACCGGCGGTAAGCCCTCGTTCTACGGCATGTTGTTGGGCGACGTCATCTAGCAAGAGCGCCAGATGAACAAACTGTTGCTGTTTTACCTCAGACTGGTGAAAACGGTATTGGCTCCATAATAAATTTGACCCTAATATTACGACCATTGTGGTGGGTAATAGGCAGAGAATAGTTAGCTTAATAGCCAGGTTTTGGGAGCGGAACCAGTTAATCATGATGGAAAAATTACCTTAATATAGAATCTGCAGCATACTTTTTTAAGTGTAGCAGTGGATTGAGTGTTTGCTGTTTTTGGCTATGCTAAGTTACATAACGCATTGAATAGTAAGCTTAATATGTACGGAAATAAGTCTAGTGAAAGTACGTTTGTTAGCTATAGTTAATAAGGAAGACTTATTAATGGTGGGATCATCAAAAAGCGAAAACCACTACCTATTCTTGTGCCATTGGTTCTTAGTACTGCGTTAACTTTGCTGGTAGGCTTGATGGTGTCTGGTGGGTACTCCTACGTGACCTCCAAACAATTGTTACTGGACGGTGCGATTTTAACGTTAAAAGAAAGCTTGGAGCGGCAGTCTTATCGTATTCAATATTCAATCGATACTATAGTAAAAGATGCACGACTTATTGCCCAGTTAGATGAGGTTCAAAGTCTAATTAACGTATTGGCTAAGGACGTCGGTTCGGAGGATGAGATAAGGCGTTGGCGACAGAAAGTCGAGCATACTTTTAGCACGATGTTGAAAACGAAGGATTATTTACAAATACGGGTTATCTCTGTTGATTCAGGTAAAGAAGTGATTCGTGTTGACCGTAAAGGGGCTGATGTCGTTACTGCTGAAGAGGAAGAATTACAATTTAAAGGAGGAAAACAATATTTTATTGAAGGAAAAAAACTGGAGAGCCTGCGTGTATACATTTCTTCTATTACGTTAAATCGAGAGCATGGTGTTATTCAGAAACCTTGGGTTCCAACGCAACGTTTTGTCGTTCCAGTTTATCGACATTCATCTAACGATAAACATTTTTTTGGTTTGGTGGTGATTAACGTTGATGCCAATAAGCTGATTGAACAGTTGGATAAAAGTGATGTTTTTAAGATGACGTTGTTGAATGCATCAGGAGGTATTCTTAGTCATTCAGATGAAACACGGGAGTGGGGGTTTGAATTTGGCCTGGATAATGGTTTTGATATTCAGCATCAAAAAGTTTGGAATGATGTGTTAAAAGGGCGTGAGGGTGTGTATCTTGATGATGAGCATGATTCTCTTCATATCATAAAACGAATTTCTATTGGTGAAAATAAATCGTCGTTTATTGGTGTTGTTATGGAGGTTGAATATCGGGATATTCAGAAAAAAGCAAATTATCTTAGGGATAGAATACTGATTATTTCCGTTTTTATTATTTTTGTCGGCGTAATATTTACGGTGTTTATTATTCTGGCATTAACTCGTCCATTGGACATATTGACGCAGCAAGTAGATAAGGCGTTGGAAGACGATGATTCAAAAATATCTATTACTGGCAGTAAAGAAATTAATGCTTTGGTTGACGCGTTTGTTATATTGCTGACTAAAGTTAAGGATCGCCATAATGACGTGGTAACGTATAATAAAAAAATTGAAGCAATGAATGATACCTTGGCCGATCGGATAAGGCTGGTTACGCAAGACTTGTCAAAATCAGCGAATGATGAAAGGTTGGTATCTAATTTATTGGCCAGAGCGTTAGAGGATACAGGTCAAGTTGAGTATTTGAAAAATACTATATTCTATCTGTTTGATAATGTGTTTTGGCTATCAAAATGCAGACAGTCGTTTATATTTTTGAGAGATGATGCGAAGGATAAGTTTGACTTGCTGGTGATTATGGACGATGTGTCAAGCCAGATAGCAATGCCTAGGGAGATAGATGTTTCGAATGAGTGGGTTCAGACGGTATTGACAGAAGACAATGCTTATTATGATATGCAAATTCCTTGTTCATTATATGATAAAAAAACCTTTTTTGGGGGGTATGTAATTCCGATTCTTCAGTCAGATAAGATCGTTGGTTTTGTCTGTATCATTCTTGATGAGGAAGTCGAAGGTGATGGTAAAAGTATCCAGTTGTTGGATCGTGTTGGTCATGTTTTGGGGGTTGGCGTTTCCCGGAGAATAAATGAGAAACAAATGTTACTTGCAAAAGATGCAGCAGAGAGGGCTAATTCGGCAAAAAATGAATTTTTGGCAATTATGAGCCACGAGATTCGTACGCCCATGAACTCAATTATCGGCTTTACAAAACGGGTTCTTAATAATGCTGATAATTTGACGGGGCGACAGCAGGGGGCGCTAACAACGGTGGCGGATTCTGCAGATTCGTTATTGGAAATTATGAATGACATATTGGACTATTCAAAAATGGAGGCGGGAAAGTTAGGGTTGGAAGAGTATCCATTTTTGTTATTAGATTTATTGCGATCTCAAATGATAGCGTTTTCGGATAAAGCCAATGAAAAAGGTATTGTATTGCGCCTTGACGTAGGTGCGTTGGATATTGAAACTGTTCGGGCAGACAAGCTTCGAATGAGTCAAATATTAAATAATTTTTTGTCTAATGCGATTAAGTTTACGGATAAGGGAGAGGTGGTGTTGTCAGCGAAGTCTAACGGAGAAGATGTATTAGTGTTTTCTGTTAAAGATTCAGGCTCAGGTATTTGTCAGGAAAAGATAAAGGAGATTTTTAAACCTTTTACCCAGGGAGAGTCTTTTGAAACGCGTGAACATGGTGGTACAGGCTTGGGTTTGGCTGTTTGCCATAAGTTAGCTCAACTTATGGGGGGCAAGCTCTGGGTAGAGTCAGAAGAGGGGGTGGGGTCTGTTTTTTATTTTTCTGTAGACTTGAATGTATCTGATGCCGAACTATCCAAGTGATCCATTAACATTCGATAAGTAAGCCCCCAAATTTGGTGTTTTTTACCATTTTTTTTATAATAAAAGCACGGCAACTCTAACGTCACTACAGATGAAAGGTGAGGAAGTGGCATCCATTTGAATGTTGAGTGATTGTTTTTATTACGTAAGAAATCCACAGGAACCCAAAAGGCACTGGCGACTTCATGATTGGGTGTCATGGTGCAGTCAGAACGCGTCAATTGAAATCGATAGGGCGTTACTATCATGGGTTTTAATACATTGTGGCGGCGTGTCACAAGGTCTGCTGATCGGCCTGTGAAATTTGCTTGCTGTAGTAAATTTAGACCGATTTCTTCTTCAGTTTCTCGTATGGCGGTTGCACATATGGATATATCGTTATCTTGTCTTTTCCCGCCTGGAAAAGCGATATGCCCCGACCAGGGGTCACCGGTGCGGGTGGCACGTTCAATAAAAAGAATTTCTTC
>CAJXXT010000269.1 GCA_913063495.1 uncultured Gammaproteobacteria bacterium
AGGCCTTCTAATATATGGCCTCGCTCACGCGCTTTACGCAATTCATAGACGGTTCGGCGAGTAACAACCTCACGTCGATGCTTCACAAAACATTCAATAATTTGGCGAAGATTCAACAATCTTGGCTGACCGTCAACCAAAGCAACCATGTTGATACCAAACACGCTTTCCATTTGCGTCTGGCTGTAAAGATTGTTAATCAACACATCGGTATTTTCACCACGACGTACTTCCATAACAACTCGAATACCATCTTTATCCGATTCATCACGAAGCTCAGTAATACCGTCAATACGTTTTTCTTTAACCAGCTCTGCAATTTTTTCAACAAGGCGTGTTTTGTTTAACTGATAAGGTATCTCAGTAACAATAATGGAGTCTTTGCCTTTCGCATTTGTTTCCACATGCACTCTGGCCCGCATGTAGATACGGCCACGACCTGTTCGGTATGCCTGAATAATACCTGCCCGGCCATTAATAAAACCCGCTGTTGGTAGATCTGGTCCCTGAATAAACTGCATCAAGCCATCAATATCGATTTCAGGGTTATCTATCATCGCCAAACAACCGTCAACGACTTCCCCCAAGTTATGCGGTGGAATATTGGTCGCCATACCAACGGCAATACCCGATGAGCCGTTCACCAATAAATTGGGGACTCTTGTCGGCAACACCGATGGCATATATTCAGTGCCATCATAGTTAGGAACAAAATCTACCGTTTCTTTATCAAGATCGATCAATAAATCATGGGCTATACGTTGCATACGGATTTCCGTATAACGCATAGCCGCCGCATTATCACCATCAATAGAACCAAAGTTCCCTTGACCATCGATAAGGGTGTAACGCAGTGAAAATGGCTGGGCCATACGAACAATGGTGTCATAGACAGCACTATCACCATGAGGGTGATATTTACCGATAACATCACCAACGATACGTGCAGATTTCTTATAGCCTTTATTCCAATCGTTGCTCAACTCATTCATGGCGAACAACACCCGTCTATGTACGGGTTTTAGTCCATCACGAACATCAGGCAATGCTCGCCCAACAATAACGCTCATGGCGTAGTCCAAATAGGACTGCTTCATTTCTTCTTCGATATTGATCGGGAGGATTTCTTTGGCTAAATCTGACATCTGATTCCTAGGCCTGCGGGGCAGGGATTGTCTATAGAGCAACGAAAATTATTATTCTTCAGGCAAAACTAAAGGGCAAAATAATATCACAATTTCAATCCATAACCCTATCCTAAGGCCCTATTTTTTGTACAAAAAACAAGAGCCTGCCTAATGCAGGTTGTCTTTGTTCATTATTGCAGCAATACCGCTCTCAAAAGGTGCTGTGACGGCTCCTCTTTCAGTGACAATAACGTCAATTAGGTTGCTTGGTGTTACATCAAATACAGGGTTGATTGCATCCGTGCCTATTGGTGCAATATCAAACCCTGCAAGCCTTGTCACTTCTGATGCCTCACGCTCCTCAATAGGAATATCTTCACCGTCAAATAGCTTCATATCAATGGTTGTCGTGGGGGCAACCACCATCACTTTCACGCCGTGATACTGCGCTAATACTGCCAGGCCATAAGTACCAATTTTATTCGCAACATCACCATTAGCAGTAATACGATCTGCCCCCACAATAACCCAACCAATTTGCCCCGTTGCCATCAACTGAGCGGCAGCACAATCGACATTCAAAACGACAGGCACATTATCTTGCTGTAATTCCCAACAGGTTAATCGCGCTCCTTGCAACCAAGGGCGTGTTTCATCGGCGTATACCCCCTCAACAAGACCTTGGGCATGGGCCGAACGAATCACCCCTAACGCCGTACCATAACCCGCCGTTGCTAGTGCTCCAGCGTTACAATGGGTCATCACATACGTGCCAGCTTCACCTTCGGCTCGAATAACATCTGCACCCAATTGCCCCATCGCATGATTTGCAGCCAAATCTGATTCATGAATAACAACCGCCTCTGCCAACAACAGCGCCTCGGGGTCAACTCCCTCCTCCATGTTGTTACAGACCGCACTCAACCGCTCCAATGCCCAAAATAGGTTTACCGCCGTAGGTCGAGATGCCGCTAACGCATCAATATCTTGCTGAATGAGCATCAACCAATTTGTTGGACTTTCTTTAAACCGTGTTCGCGCCGCAAGAACAACACCGTATGCCGCGGTAATACCAATAGCAGGAGCACCTCGAACCACCATATCAATAATTGAACGAACAACGTGGGATACGTCATTATGCTCAATCCAGGAAACTTCTCCCGGCAATACCCTCTGATCCAATAAGTAAAGTTGATTATTTTTCCACTCAATAGCAATAACGTTGCTCTCTGCAACACCGCCCACATGACTCATCATAAAATTATTTTTGCCTTTAGCACTGCGTAAGAGATGAATTATATTCTGGCTAAGGTAAGATTGCGCTAACTTTCTGAGCGACGATACAAACTGGGCACCGATACAAACTGAACAACGAGACAAACCATGAATTCCAGCAACACCGCCGACTTAATCATTCACGCTCATTGGGTAATACCCATTGATGGACACAGCTCACCATTAAAACATCATGCCGTTGTCATCAAGCAAGGTAAGATCATTGATATCATCCCAACCAATGACAACCCTTACCACTGTGACAACGTCATACATCGCCCAGACCATATTATAATGCCAGGCTTGATCAACGCACATACCCATGCGGCAATGAGTTTGTTTCGTGGGCTTGCGGATGACATCCCTCTAATGGCCTGGCTAAACGACCATATCTGGCCAGCTGAAGGTCAATGGGTGAATGAAAGCTTTGTTCATGACGGCACTCAGCTTGCGATGGCTGAAATGATTCGCGGTGGCACTACCTGTTTTAATGACATGTATTTTTACCCCAATGTCGCCGCCCAAGCGGCCAACGAGGCCCATATGCGTGCCTCATTCTCCTTTCCCATATTGGACTTCCCAAGTGCCTGGGCACAAAATGCCGCAGATTATTTACACAAAGGTCTAGCGCTACACGACACCTACCGCAACCACGAATTAATTAACATCAATTTTGGCCCACACGCACCTTATACGGTATCCGATGAGCCCCTGTCCAAAGTGGCAACCATCAGCGTTGAAACCGGCATGGGTGTGCAAATCCACTTGCACGAAACCGCCCATGAAGTAGAAGAGTCCGAAGAGAAATATGGCCAGCGCCCACTAGCCCGCATTGAAAAGCTAAAGTTGCTTACCCCACAGCTTCAAGCCGTGCATATGACACAGTTAACGGATGATGAAATATCTCTACTGGCAGAAAATGGTGCTCATGTTATTCATTGTCCCGAAAGTAACTTAAAACTCGCCAGCGGCTTTTGCCCTGTCGCAAAACTTGTCGCAGCAGGAGTAAATGTTGCACTGGGCACAGACGGCGCCGCCAGTAATAATGATCTAGATATGTTTAGCGAAATGCGCACCGCAGCCCTATTAGCAAAAGGTGTATCTGGTGATCCATCATCAATCCCGGCTCATGAAGCGTTAGAAATGGCCACAATTAATGGTGCCCGCGCATTAGGGATCGACCACCTGACAGGCAGTCTTGAAAAAGGCAAAATGGCAGACATCATCGCCATTGAATTAACCGCCCCCGAAACCCAACCTTACTACGACCCTATTTCACAGTTGGTATACTCCACTACCGCCGATAAAGTATCTGACAGTTGGATCGGCGGCCGCCAGGTTTTACGCAATAGAGAACTGACCACGCTAGATAGTGATGACATTATAAAACGCGCAAAAAGCTGGAAAGAAAGAATCGCACAATCCGATGCAGAACATTAAAATTCGTTAATGTAAGAGAATCACTATGAGTATAAATGTTGATCCTGCCGAACTGGCAAAATTTGAATCCGTCGCCGACAAATGGTGGGATAAAAGTGGTGAATTTAAACCTCTTCATGAAATCAACCCTCTGCGACTGGACTATATTAACAAACGTAGCGCTTTAGCAGAAAAACGCATCCTCGACGTTGGTTGTGGCGGAGGTATTCTTAGCGAAGGCCTTGCTCAGCGCGGCGCGGATGTAACCGGCATCGATTTGGCAGAAGCCAACCTTGTTACTGCCCGCCAACATGCAGAAGAAAACAAACTCAACATCAACTACCAAAATATTGCTGTAGAAAGCCTTGCAGCCGAACAACCCGGTAGCTTTGATATAGTCACCTGCTTGGAAATGCTCGAACACGTACCAGACCCAGCATCTGTTGTTCAAGCCTGCGCGACGCTTGTAAAACCCGGTGGCCACATATTTTTTTCCACCATTAATCGTAATCCAAAATCCTACTTATTTGCCATCGTAGGCGCGGAGTACCTATTAAATTTGGTTCCCCGCGGCACTCACGAATATATGCGTTTTATCAAACCCTCAGAGCTAGGGTTATGGGCAAGACAAGCCAACTTACGAGTAAATGATGTCAGCGGTATGAGCTACAACCCACTGACAAACGTTGCCACCATTGGCGATGACTCCGGCGTAAACTACTTTATGCATGCCCAGGCAGCAGAATAATGACTAAACCATTTATCAGCACTGTCGAAGCCGTATTATTTGATCTTGATGGCACCTTAATCGACACCGCGCCAGACTTTGTAAGCGTTGTTAACTTACTTCGACAAGAAGACAAACTCCCACCGTTAGCAGCAGCATTAGTTCGCGCCCAAGTATCCAACGGTGCTCGTGCCCTTATCACCCTCGCTTTTAATTTAAAGGAAGGTGAAGCAGGGTTTGCTGAAAAGCTGCAACAACTCCTTGATCTCTACCTTTGTAACCTCGCTGAAGAATCCACTCTGTTTGATGGACTTGATGAGCTATTAAAAGTACTTGAACAGCAAAACATTCCTTGGGGAATCGTCACCAATAAACCTAGACGTTACACGGTACCTTTATTAGCGGGACTAAACCTAACAGAGCGCTGCGCCGTTGTTATTTGCCCAGATGACGTTACTCACAAAAAACCCCACCCCGAACCATTACTAATGGCCTGCAAAGCCATTAATGCCGCCCCAGATAAAACACTCTACGTAGGTGACCATATTCGAGATATTGCCTCAGGAAACAGTGCACAAAACCGCACCATTGCGGTATCGTGGGGATATATAGATGAAGGCGAAGACCTAAACCTCTGGAACGCAGACCACATTATCCACACCAGCAAAGAACTACTCCAGTTGTTAGTCGATACCTACAATGTTCGCCCAGCAGGAGAAAACAGCCATGCATAATTATCAAGCCCCTGAAGGCTTATTAACAGACAAAGTTATCCTAGTCACCGGTGCTGGTGACGGCATCGGTAAAGAAGCCGCCCTCAGCTACGCAAAGCTTGGCGCAACCATTGTATTATTAGGCCGCAGCCAAGAAAAACTTGATGATGTTTATGACTTGATTGAATCTGCAGGTGGCCCACAACCCGCCATTGTGCCACTCAACCTAGAGTCCGCTGTAGAATTAGAGTACCAACAACTGGCCGCGACTATTGAGAATGAATTTGGCCGACTGGATGGCCTGCTTCTTAATGCTGCAATGCTTGGAAGCATCACCCCCATTGGTAACTACCCCGTAGAAGAATGGGAGCATGTTATGCAGGTGAACGTAAACTCGCAGTTTGCAATCACCAAAACACTACTACCGCTACTTAACTTATCCGATGCCGGTTCCATTATTTTCACCACCTCATCTGTTGGTCGAAAAGGCCGGGCTCACTGGGGTGCTTATGGTGTTTCTAAATTTGCTGTAGAAGGGCTTATGCAAACCTTGGCGGATGAACTAGAAAACACCAGTGCTATTCGGGTGAACTGCATTAACCCAGGAGCAACCCGCACTGCGATGCGCGGCAACGCCTATCCGGCAGAAGACCCGGCAACGGTTTGCCACCCCAAAGAAATCATGGGGCTTTACCACTATTTAATGGGTAAAGACAGCATCGATATCCGCGGGCAGTCCTTAGACGCACAGCCCAAATAGTAACCAACCCGCAAAATACCCTATCAAAACCCGGTCACACGGGTTTTTGACGCATATATTCAAGAACTTTTCCTCTTCAGCGCCAAAAAATAACCGCGACAAGAAAATGTCCTTTAAAAGTTCGCACTTATTAAATTATGTAACATACTGAATACAGTTGTAATTATTGCATTTTGATAAAATCTGATCAATTTGTACAAAATTGGCACGATCTTCGCTCTATCTTAGGGAAACGGTAGAAAACTTTACGAATTTCGCGACAATCTTGAGTAATCAAGAACAATCAACTGGAGTTGTTGAACATGGCCGCACCAATGACCGCAAGAATCTTGGACTTTGACACTAATAAGCTGACCAATGCTTATAGTCGAAAGCCATCGAAAAAAACGGATCCTCGACGCTCCGTAAGCCGGCTAATTACACACCTCAGTACAGTGCTTCAAACCAGCATTGAATTGGCGGAAATCCTTCATATTTTTAATGATGAAGTGAGACAAATTGTTCCCTTTGATGGTATCGCTTATCAACACCAGGCCAGTCGCTACGAGTACTCGATTGGAAAAACTAACGGCCACTCAACCAGCTACCGGCTACAAACGACTGATGATTTCTTGGGAGAGCTTAGCTTTCATCGCAACAAAGCACGCTTCAGCGAAGCTGAGCTAGAAACCATCGAGCGGCTTATTGTCTCGCTTATCTACCCCTTACGAAATGGCTTACGCTATCAAGAAGCCGTTAAATCTGCATTAACCGATGCGCTTACCGGTGCAGGTAATCGCATCAGTATGGAAAATGTGATGGCGCGAGAATTCGACCTTGCGTCTCGTTATCATCAACCATTATCCATATTAATGTTAGATTTAGATTATTTTAAAAGTGTAAACGACCAGTACGGTCACGCCGCGGGCGATTATGTCCTTAAATCGGTAGTACATAGCTTACAAGCAGCCAGCCGGTGTGCTGACATGACCTTTCGCTACGGTGGTGAAGAGTTTGTAATATTGCTCAACAAAACAGATGTTGCCGGCGCACAAATCACCGCAGAACGATTACGCTCCACCATTGAAAATCTTTCGTTTAATTTTGAAGGTAACAATATCCCCGTCACTATCAGTATTGGTGCAGCAACATTACGACTAGGGGAGTCAAAAGAAGATATGTTAATACGCGCGGATAAAGCGCTGTATGGTTCAAAAGAAAGGGGAAGAAACTGCATAACCCATGCAGAAGGATTACCTGACGCCACCCAGGTACATTAAGGTGTGCGTTGATCGGGGATTGCGTTAGACGAAGACACAGGGCTTAAGCCTGTATTCGTCTAACGTATTTTTTGCTTCTTTATTACTCTTTACTCATTTTACTTATCACGAGGTCGGCGCAAATATCCGCCGCGCTGTTTTGTTGCTTTTTCATTAGTACGATCAGCACGCATCTTGGCCCG
>CAJXXT010000270.1 GCA_913063495.1 uncultured Gammaproteobacteria bacterium
GGATTCGAACCTGCGCATGTCTGGATCAAAACCAGGTGCCTTACCGCTTGGCGACGGCCCATTCTCGAGGAGCTATTCGGCTAACTTCGAGCGGCGTGTATCATACCAGAAGTTTTACCAAATGTTCTGAGATTTTTAACAATTTTTTAGCTTAATTTAAGCTAAGGGGTCTTTAAGGTTGAGCAGATTGCTCTGATATAAAGATGACCCGTTTAGACCTTTGGTCAGTACGACCTTCAGATCATCAGATTTAAGGTTAAATCTGATTAGTGCTTCTGGCAAGTTGCTGAGTGCTTTGAGCCCTGTTTCTTTGTCAGATACAGAGCAGAAGCAGCAAGCTCCAGTGCCAGTAAGCTTAGCATTTCCCCATTTATTTAACAATTCTAACGCCTTGTTAATTAAAGGGAATTTGCGCTTGGCTACAGGCTCAAAGTCATTGTGACCAGCCCCATCCAAGAAGGCGCGCATTGTGATCGCTTTTGTGTTTCTTGTCAATTGTTTGTCGCGAAAAAGTTCTGCTGTATCTATATGGCATGCAGGAATGGCGAGAAGGTACCAGGGTTCATCAATAGCTACCGGGGTTAGCTGTTCGCCAATGCCTTCTGCCCAAGCGGCAGCGCCATGAACGAAGATGGGGATATCTGCTCCTAGCGTAAGACCAAGAACTTCTAGTTCTGAAGTGGTTAGCTTGGTATCCCAGAGCCGATTAAGTGCTACCAGTGTTGTTGCTGCGTTAGAAGAACCCCCACCTAGACCGCCGCCCATGGGTAGTTTTTTGTCAATTGATATACGTGCCCCCCGTTTGCTGCTGGTGTGTTGGCGTAAGAGCATCGCGGCTTTGAAAATGAGGTTGTCTTTTTCAGGAACGTCTTGGATGTTGTTACCTAAAGAAATGCGGCCGTCAGAATCGGTATTTTCGAACGTTAGTGTGTCATGCAGGTCAAGGAACTGAAATACGGTTTGTAAGTTGTGATAACCGTCTTCTCGAACCCCAGTGATATGTAAAAATAAATTAAGTTTAGCGGGGGAGTTAAATGTATGTGGTGTAGGGGCCTGCATGCTCATGGCTCTTCGTTAAAAGGTATCCACTGTTTGACCAGTACGGTAACTTTGAGGTTATCAGAAATGATTTTTATTTTGTGAGGTAAGGGCATCCCTAGCGCATTTTTGTAGCGCTCAAACTGAAGGGTCCAGCCGGCTTGGTCTAGTGATGAAATCAGGCCGATATTATTAAAATGGGGTATATTGCTGCTCCTAGGTTCTGGCAGGCCTTTGATCCAATATAGTAGGTTCGATAGGGGTATTTGCCAGCCAGAATGTTCATACAAAAGTTGTTCTGGTGTTTCTGCGATAAAACTGCCGTCACTGTTTTCTAGCTTAGCGCCGGATTTGTTGCCAGAGATAATTGTTGTTCCTTGACCAAGCGGGCCAGAAAGAGTGATATGAAAGCTGTCTTGAGATTGAATCCAGTCGAGGTAAGCACTGCCCCCTTCATCACCCTGCTTGATGCCAATTTTCCCTTTAATATGCCATTCATCCATCAATGTTAATGATCGTACATGATTAACCCAATTGACGGGAACCGTTGACAGTGGCGGTTGGCTGGGAGATTGTAATAACTGACAGCCAGCTAAAAAGAAAAGTAAGCCGGCAAGTGTTATATGGCGAAAAAAGTGCGAGATATGTGTCTGTGACACGAAAATTTCCTATTAATAGCGGGTTTGCCTGCACTCTATCATGGTTAGCTGGATGGTGTTAATCGTTCTATTGTTTCTTGAATGATTCTGCTCTTAGGTGTGGCCTTTAATCCATTTTTCCATATAGTTTTAGCTTCACCCTTGTTGCCCGTTACCCATAATAGCTCGCCTAGGTGAGCGGCAATTTCCTGATCTTGAAATAAAATATAGGCTTTTTTTAATAAAGCGAGCGCTGTTTTATTGTCCCCCATTCGGTATTTTAACCAGCCTAAGCTGTCAATTATTGCTGGGTCGTTAGGAGATAATGCATAAGCTTTTTCAATGAGGTTTGTGGCTTCTTCAAGGCGGTCGTTTTGATCTGCAAGGGTGTAACCTAGGGCGTTTAGTGCTGCGCTGTTGTCTGGCTGTTGTTTAATAACGATACGCAAATCCCGTTCCATGATGTCATATTGTTGAAGCTCGGCGTATACCATTGCGCGCATATAAAGCGCATTAAATGCTTTAGGATTTTTATCTAAAACAAGATTTAGGGTTTTGATAGAGTCTTGATGTTGGTTGTTTTTGGTAAGTAATTCGGCTTCGGCAAGATAAAAGTTAGTGTTGTCGTTGGGTGCGAGGGAGCGGGCAGTGCGAAGGGTTTTTTGAGCTGCTTGTATGTTGCCCTGTTGTTGTTGAATGGTGGCGATTTGGATTTGTGCTGTGCTATACCCCACGCCAGGGTTGATGTTGCGAAGGTGTTCTTTTGCTAAATCTAAGTTTTTCTCAAACACCGCAATTCGCGCCAAAAAGCTATACGCTTCAACAGTGCGGAGGTTTTGTTTAATCATTAGATAAAGGTGGGATTTGGCAACGGAGGTTAGGTTGTTTGATTGGGCAATTTGGGCTGTTGCTAGCAGAACGGTGGCGTCGTTAGGAAAGTTCTTAGCTAACGTTTTTAGCTGTGCGGTTAGTTTAGGGTGATCTTTGCGATTAGCTAATGCCTTGCTATAAGCGATACCAAGCTTTCTATCGAGAGGGTGGTCGGCGCTTTGTGTTTCTAGATAGGTTAACACCTCTTGATGTTTTCCAAGTTTTAGTAGCAGAGAGCTATTGATCAGGATGGCATTGGTGTAGCTGGGGTTGATTAACAATGCGCTGTTGATGCTGTGTGATGCATCTGTCATTAAGTTATTAATGTTTTCGAGAATGGCTTTTACAAGCCATAGCTGAGCGTTCTTTGGGTGGGAGCCGGTGAGCTTTGTTAGCCTGCTAATGATGTTTGTTCGTTGGTCATTATCGGCACGAGCGGTATCCCGTAGTAGTTGCTCGAAGTTTAAAGTGGGGCTTAGCTCTAATAGTGCTTCAACTTGATCAAGGGCTTTGTCAAATTGTTTGTATCGCAGCAACTGAAGGGTTGCGGTTACTCTGGCATGAATGCTTTTAGGGTCAATTTCAATCCATAAAAGGGATGTGTCTAAAATTGCTTGCTGGGCACCTATTTGTTGGGCTATCTGTGTTGCTCGGGCCGTTACTTGTGCATCTTTTGTAATATGTGCTTGTTTTTGATAGTAGCCCAAAGCGAGATCTTGGCGCTCTCTCTTGTTTGCAAACTCAGCAACAAGAAGGTCATATAACGTTTCTTTTTCAAACGAGCTAGTGACACGTGGGACGTGAGTTTTGGTAACTTTGGGTGTCGAGTTTGCTTGGCTTTGCGATGGTGGTTGTTGCGGGAGTAGAGCGCAAGATGACGCAAGGCTGGTAAGAAAAATAAATGTCAATTTTGCAAAGTGAGTCATTCGGTTGCCATATAACGTTGCTCTGGGAGCGAAGGGGTAATTTTTATCTGCCTATCCATTTAAGGGTAGAGTATTTAATAATAGAACATTTAACCGTGAATAAAGCGAATAAAAACAGGAATGTACCCTCGGCGCAAGGGGATAGGTGGGGGTTTTGGTGCACAATGCAGCCTTGTTTGCTCGCAAGTCTTGCTGTTTGACTCGTAAATTTGATATTGGGTTCCCTGGGTAGAGGTAAAAATTGATTGATACATGACAAAAGTATTGAATCTGGGGCTCATATCCTTGTCTGAAATGCGTATAATAGCGGAGTTGGTCTTTTTTTCGGCGAAAACCGCCTCGGTGATAAATGGGTACAGGTACATCGGTGTTATTAGCATTTGGTATTAATCATAGAACCGCGTCGGTTGATGTGAGAGAGCGGGTATCGTTTTCTCCAGAGCGAGTTCATGATGCGTTAAGTATGGCGAGAAAGGATGCCAAGCTTAATGAAATTGCTATTTTGTCTACCTGCAACCGTACAGAGCTGTACTGCGCGACTCCTGTGGAGGATAGCAACAAGCTGATTGATTGGTTTGGGCGCTATCACCAGCTTAATGTTGGACAGATTCGACAAAGCGCCTATGAATTTTGGAATAGTGCGGCTGTTCGTCACATGACCCGTGTCGCTAGTGGCTTGGACTCGATGGTGTTAGGGGAGCCTCAAATACTGGGTCAGCTTAAAACCGCGTATTCTGTCGCTAAAGATGCCGATACCCTTGGGCCAGAGCTAGGGCGACTATTTCAGCATTCGTTTTCTGTTGCTAAACAAGTAAGAACGGACACTGACATTGGGTCAAACCCGGTATCTGTTGCTTATGCCGCCGTTTCATTAGCAAAGCATATCTTTTCTGATCTTAATAGCACGTCAGCTCTATTGATTGGTGCAGGTGAGACCATTGAACTTGTTGCTAGACACCTCAATGAGCAAGGGGTTAAGCATATAACCGTTGCTAATCGTACGTTAGAAAGGGCGAATAACCTTGCAGAGTCGTTTGGCGGTAAGGCGATTACGTTGTCTGAAATACCTTATGAGTTGGCAAAAGCAGATATTGTGATTTCCTCAACCGCGAGTCAGCTGCCGATTTTAGGTAAAGGTGCGGTTGAAAAAGCATTAAAGCAGCGTAAGCATAAACCCATGTTTATGATGGATATCGCTGTGCCTCGGGATATTGAGGAAGCTGTAGGGGAGTTAGCTGACGTTTATCTCTATACGGTCGATGATTTACAATCCGTGGTGGATGAAAATCGCAAGCAGCGTTTGAATGCTGCGGCAGAAGCTGAAACGATAGTGGATCAGTGTACAGACCGTTTTATGGAGTCTTTGCGTGGCCTGGATGCCGTAGAAACCATTCGCAATTACCGTTCGTTTGTGGACGTATTGCGAGAACAGGAGTTAGAGAAAGCGTTGGCTGCTATTCGTAATGGTGCTGACCCTGAAGAAGCTATGCAAAGAATGAGTCGGGCATTAACCAACAAGTTAATGCATGAGCCATGCTTGCAGCTTAAAAAAGCAGGTGAAGAAGGTCGGGATGACCGTTTAAAATGGGCGCAAAAATTGTTGGGTATTCAGCGTCACGAGCATTAGTGTATTTATTGTTGTGTTTTAGCATCGGTGTTTTGCATTCTTACTAGATGTTTAAACGTCATTTCTGTTATTTATTTTGTTTTGTTGTATTTAATCGTGTGTTGATAGTTTGTTTCTCGCACATTAATAATCAAACGTTATTATTATCTAAAAGCCCCTTGATGGATGTTGGTTTTATGAAAGAATCATTAAAAATAAAGTTAGAAAATATTAGTGAGCGTTACGAAGAAATTGGCGTCTCGCTGGGTGATCCTGAGGTGATTATGGATCAAAATAAGTTTCGCAAGTTATCTCAAGAATATGCTGAAATTGAACCTGTTGTGCAAACGTTTGGAGGCTATTGTCAGGTTCTAGAAAATATTGAAGAAGCAAAAGTCTTAATGGCTGATAGTGACCCTGATATGCAGGAAATGGGCAAAGAGGAATTAAAAGAGAGTGAAGTCCAGATTGGGAGGTTGGAACTGGATTTACAGGCATTGATGCTTCCAAAAGACCCCAATGATGGCCGTAACGTCTTTTTAGAAATTCGAGCGGGAACCGGAGGGGATGAAGCTTCAATATTTTCTGGCGATTTGTACCGTATGTATTCTCGTTATGCCGATACGCAAAAATGGAAAATTGAAGTTATTAATCAAAATAAAGGTGATCACGGCGGTTATAAAGAGATTATTTGCCGGGTTATTGGGAAAAATGTTTATTCTCAATTAAAGTTTGAGTCTGGTGCTCATCGAGTGCAACGTGTGCCAGAAACGGAATCGCAAGGCCGTGTTCACACGTCAGCCTGTACCGTGGCAGTAATGCCAGAACCCGATGAAGTAGCCGAAGTGAATATTCGCTCAGAGGATTTGCGTATTGATACCTATCGATCTTCAGGAGCGGGTGGGCAGCACGTTAATACCACAGATTCGGCTGTACGAATTACCCATTTACCAACGGGTGTAGTTGTTGAGTGTCAAGACGAACGCTCTCAACATAAAAACAAAGCCCAAGCTATGTCATGGTTGGGTGCAAAATTGCAGTCAGCGGCGGAAGAGGCTCAACATAAAGAAACCAGTGATCAGCGTCGAAATTTGGTGGGTAGTGGGGATCGCTCGGAACGTATACGTACTTACAATTTTCCACAAGGTCGAGTGACTGACCATCGTATCAATTTAACGTTATATAAGTTGAATGAAGTGATGCAAGGCCAGTTGGGAGAAGTTATTCAACCGTTGGTGACAGAGTATCAAGCGGATCAGCTTGCGGCGTTAGCGGAGTAATATGATAACCGTTAAGCAAGCGCTACAACAATCAGTGGACGCGTTTTTGCCTAATAGAGATATTGCTGATACTGCTCATATGGATGCGAATATCTTGGTAGGCCATTGTTTGCAGAAAACGCGGACGTGGTTGATGACATGGCCCGAATTCGTACTAACGGATGAACTCGTCGGTGAGCTTGATGGTTATGTTGCTCGCAGGGTAAAAGGTGAACCGGTTGCATACATCGTGGGAGAGCAAGAGTTCTGGTCTTTGCCACTAAAAGTGAATCGTTTTACTTTGATACCACGACCAGAAACGGAGTTGTTGGTAGAGTTAGCGTTAGAAAGAATCAGCAACAAAAATGCAACGGTATTGGATCTTGGAACTGGATCAGGTGCGATCCCTTTAGCCTTAAAATCAGAGTGTCCTGATTGGCAGGTTGCTGGGTTAGACTTTTCGCAAAATGCGTTGGATGTGGCAAAAGAGAATGCAGAAAAGTTGCAGCTAGCGGTGAGTTTTACTCAGTCCGATTGGTTTGAGAATGTCCCCGAGCAGCGGTTTGATCTTGTGATAAGTAACCCTCCTTATATCGATGGCTCTGACAAGCATTTGTCTGAAGGTGATGTGCGTTTTGAGCCCGATACAGCGTTGGTTGCTGATGAACAGGGCTATGGGGACATTCGACGGGTTAGTTGTCAGGCGTCTCGTTATTTAATGAACGGTGGGTTGTTAATGTTTGAGCATGGGTTTGAGCAGGGTTCTGGCGTTAGGCGTATTTTGCAAGATAACCAGTTTGTTGGTATAGAAACCATTAAGGATCTTGCTGGTTTAGATAGGGTCACGCTGGGATACTGGAGAGGTGGCGTATGAAAAACAAAGAGTTAACGGACGAACAACTGTTACGTTACAGCCGTCAAATTATGTTGCCGAACATTGATATCGCAGGCCAAGAAAAAATACTGAATTCAACCGTGTTAATTGTTGGGCTTGGGGGGTTAGGCTCACCTGTTGCTATGTACTTGGCAAGTGCAGGGGTGGGGCAGTTAGTTTTAGTTGATCATGATGAGGTTGAACTCTCAAATTT
>CAJXXT010000271.1 GCA_913063495.1 uncultured Gammaproteobacteria bacterium
TCGAAAATGCCTAAGTTAAACGTACTAAATGCAGTTACTGGCTTTCAAGAAGCCGTCAAAATAAAAGACGAGCTTGCAAAAACGGGTTCAGACTTTACCGATCAAAAATGGGCAACTGCCAATACCATTTCAAAACTACACCCAAAACGACTTACACTAGAAGTATCTGAAGTTATAGAAGAAACGGGGACAACCAAAACATTCCGGTTAATTTCCACTGGCAGCGCCCTTCCCCCGTTCCAAGCCGGACAATATATCAACCTATTTGTTAAAATTGATGGTGTTGAAACGGCACGTCCCTATGCTATCTCTTCGTCATCTTCTCAGCGAGATTACTACGACCTAACCGTTAAACGGGTACCTGATGGGTTTGTGACACATTACTTATTAGGCAACGTAGATGCTGGACAACAATTTCTTAGCACCGGCCCAATGGGTACCTTTTATCACAACCCCATTTTTCATGGGAAAGACTTGGTATTTTTAGCAGGTGGATCTGGTATTGCTCCCGCCATAAGCATGTTAAAGGAAGTACTTGATCGTGAGCTTGATTATCAGTTTCATTTTATTTATGCCTCAAGTTATATTGATGACGTGATCTTTATAGATGAGTTGCGAACACTTGCTCTACAACATCAAAACTTCAAACTTACGGAAGTCATTTCACGCCCCCCTGAAAACCATCAGGGATTAACTGGCCACCTTAACGCAGAGTTGATTCAAAACCTTGTTGGCGATGTTGAACAAAAGATGTTTTATGTATGCGGTCCAACAGCGTTTCATGATTTTTGTCAATCACAACTGCTAACCTTGGGTGTGCCGTCACGGCTAGTGCGAATAGAAGCCAACGGCCCACCAAAACACCCAAACCAACTGCATGATTGGCCAAAAACGGTTAGCATGAATGATGAGGTGACGGTCACCGTAAAAGGCAAAGGCAGCTTCAAGGCAAAAGTAGGTGAGCCGCTATTAAATAGTCTCGAACGTAATGGCTACTCAGCGGAAAATGCCTGTCGTTCTGGGGAATGCAGCTTGTGTCGTGTCAAATTGGTGTCAGGTGAAGTTTTTAACCCTCCAGAGGCACACCTAAGAATCTCTGATAAGCAATTTGGTTGGATTCACTCCTGTGTCGCATTTCCTACCGAGGATATTGAGATTATCCTTTAACTTTTTTTGACAATCCCCCTAACCGGGGGATTGTACAACCGCCATCGCCAAAAACTCTTTTAACGTCATCGTTTCAGGGATGCTGAAATGTCCTTCGATTATTAGAGCGGCCATGCCATGCACCATGGACCAGGCACCTAACGCTTGTGCTTTAATTTTCATTTCATCGTTCTTTTTATGGACTTTAGCAAAAGCTTCCTGAAGCAATAGGAAAGTCCGTTTAGAGCTAGCTTCGAGCTCTGAAGACACCACCGGGCTGGATAAAGAAATATCTATATCTGCT
This sequence comes from uncultured Gammaproteobacteria bacterium, assembly GCA_913063495.1. GTDB lineage: Bacteria > Pseudomonadota > Gammaproteobacteria > Pseudomonadales > Ketobacteraceae > 42-54-T18. The sequence continues at coordinate 1,451 of CAJXXT010000271.1, forward strand.
TCACAGCCTTTCTCCTCTTGTGTTTTCTGTTTACGCCTGCCTCCCGTCTCAACCTGACCTAGCATTAAGCGATAAAGTTGAGGGTGATCTATGGCAAACTCCACATAAGCAACACCGTAAGCAAGTATCAAATCCTGCGCCTTGATTAGATCTTGACTGCTTACTAACATGCTGTCTGCAAGCTCATCAAAACCAGAGGCCGCGATCGCTTGAAAAAGCTCTTTCTTATTTTTGAAATGAGCATACGGGGCCATATGTGAGACCCCAACATCGGCCGCGATAGCACGGAGTGATAAGGCATCAGCCCCTTGTTCATTAAGTATGGTGCGTGCAGAGGCAATAATTGCCCCCTTTAAATCGCCATGATGGTAGTTTTTCTTTGTCACTAATAAAATCGCTCAAAAAATGATCCAGATGCTAGTGTAGCGACCTAGACTGGTACTGTTTATGGTTTATAAAAATCATTCTACCACCTTGGCATTGTTTTGACCGCTCTCACCTACGAAGTGCCACGTATAGCTCAAAAGCCTGATTTTGAGTGATATAGGCTTATCTTGTTGAAATATTGAAAGTTATTGGGGGGGGGTCTTGATCATATAGAGCTTTCGGAATCAGGTTTTGGTGTCTAAACTATTATGAACTCACTATCTATATGCAAGCCCATGAATAAAAAAAGTTTAACGTTTATAGTTTTGTTTTCATTTTCAACCTTCACCTTTGGCGGCCAAGTTAAGTTAGTTACAGGTGAATTCTACCCATACTCTGGGAGTGAACTAACTAATGGAGGCATGATTACGGCATTAGTAACCGAGTCATTGTTAGCGAATCATAAGGAGGTTGATCTACATTTTTTGCCGTGGAAAAGAGGCCTTATATACACATTAAATCACCGGATGGCGGCAACATTCCCTTACGTAAAAGATTCGCAGCGCGAAGCACTATATTTATTTTCAGAGTCTATATTTTCTGCCAAAGTAAGGCTGTTTGTAAGACGGGATTCAAACATTACTTTTTCTAAAGACTCTGATTTGAAAGGACTAAGCACCTGCGTCCCCCTTGGATATTCTACGAAAGAAATTCAACGTTTTTTAACCCAAGGGTTAATACGTGTAGCGATGAGGCCTGTCACTGATAGTCATTGCTTAAAAGCTGTGCATAATGGAAATATTGATTTTTATTCCGTTAACGAACTAACAGGGAGGACGTTAGCACGTGATTTATTTGGAACGTCTAGAGCATTGAAAACAGTTGGAAATCCAGTTTCCATCAATAACTATCACTTGATAATAGCAAAAGATTACCCTGGTGGAGATAAGTTGTTGCTGGCATTTAACTCGGGGTTGAATAAGATCAAAGTTAATGGAAAATATCTAAAAATAGTTGATCAATTCATTGGTAAGTAGTCTTATCAAAAGAACCTCGAGCAGGTGCGCAAAAGGCTTTAACGCCTGATCACCCTTGGGCGGTTGTGTCGGATAGTTTATTTTCGACACAACCGCAGGGAAAGGTCTCTTACGTAGCGATCAACAAAACTAGGTCTGTAATAACCTAAGGTAAGCAAAGAGCCATCGCCTTGTGAAGAAGATCATATGCTTTGCCCCAATATCTTATCCGCAATATAACTAGATAACGCATATACGGTAATCTGTGGATTCACAATCACCGAAGTAGGGAATACGCTCGCGTCTGCAACATACAAACCCTGAATATCATGACTTTGTCCGTGAGCATCAACCACAGACTTTTCCTTATCTGGCCCCATGCGCATTGTGCCTTGAGGGTGGTAAGAAACCATACGTAACATATGAGGGCCATTTTCAAGAAGATCCATCTGCTGATCTAGCTCTTCCAGAGAATGTACTTCGGTTTTCTTGATGGTGGGTAGTAACACTCTCTTGGCGCCTGCGGCAAAAAATATTTTGGCAGCCTCCTGTAACACCCGTCTCATGGTAGGGAAATCATCATCCGAAATATCGTAATCGATGACTTTCTTCTCACCGTCATAGTATATATGCCCGACATTATGGTCGTGGATTAAAGTCACCATAGAACACATGTTTTTGGCTTTAGACATAAACGAGACATACTCTTTTCCGGTTCCTGGTTCACCTGCCATGGCTATTTCTATGGGGCCGCTACCACCACCTTCCAGAATAAACCCACCCTTATCAGGATGCTCAAACTCGTCAACATAACTCCCTAGGGAAGCACCCCGCCAGGCATGCACTTCTTCATCAAATTCCGCTAACATAAGGGTCGATGGATGGCAGGCAAAGTTCTTTCCAACTTGGCCACTGGAATTGCCAAGTTTACTACGTAGAAAAAGTAACGGGCTTTGAATAGCGCCAGCAGAGGACACCACAGTGCTCGCCTTTATTCTCACTTCAGCAATTTTCTCTCCTGTTACAGGGTCACGAGTTTCTGCGGTCACTCCTGTTGCCTTGCCATTCAGGTGATTAATCGTCATCGCCCGGGTATCGGCAAATAATTTCGCCCCATGACTGATTGCCCATGGTAAATACGTGACTAAGCTCGATTGTTTTCGATCTGATGCACAGCCAGATAAACAATGACCCGTTAATCCGCAATTTTTGATATTGCGTTTTAGCGGTTTATGGGAGTACCCCAGCGCTTTCGCGCCACGGTTAAGAATTTGACTATGTTTAGCGATTTCATGAGGTTGATTTTCGTGGACCGATAGATTCCTTTCAACCTTTTCAAAATACGGTGCCAATGTTGCTTTGGTTAACTCAGTAAGACCGTATTGCGTATTCCATTTTTCTAAAATAGCATCGGGCGTTCTAAACGTTACTGCACCATTCACTACCGTTGAACCACCCACACAACGCCCCTGTAAAATTACCATGTCTCCGGTGCTATTCATCTGAGCCCCTTGGTCTTCGTATAGCAATTCCAACATGTCTGGGAATTTTTCGGTAAAATCCGTTGAAGGCACATAAGGCCCTGCCTCAAGAATAATCACACTCTTTCCTGCAGCGGCCATTTCATACGCGATGACAGCACCACCTGCGCCGGAACCAATAACAACGACATCAGCGGTCAACTCAACAATAGATTCTTTTATGTCAGATGCTTGGGTTACTGCTAACCCATGCTCCCGTGCCAATTTAACTGTTTTCATTGTGATAGTTACTCGTTGTGATTTTCATATCCACTGTTATGCAGCAGGAAGGGGGGCGTTACCTAAAGCGGGTAAATTCCATTGTTTTGACACGGGCCCATCAAACTCAATGGGCCCCCAGGTTTTTTCGTCTCGCCAGTAGCCAATATAAATAAACTTCTTCATTGCCGTCACCACAGCCCGTTGAATGAATAGGCTCGAACTTTGACAGGTTTCGATGTAAGCCCGTGCATCTTCATTATCTAATTGAGAGAATCGCGTTAGCTGCGTGGAAAAAATCGAACTGTATTCAAACAAATCAAACAGTACCAATATGTCTTCACGAGTAGAAGTCTGCATTACCCCCAGCATTGCATCAATGTTAGCAATCACAGGTACTATATCAGGAGAGGTTAAGATAGAGCCCTCTACAGGTAATAAAATGGATATTAGCTTTTCAAACAACGGGATATGTTTAGCTGACAAAAATTGAATTCCGTCAGGTAATGTACCCTCAGGGGAAGAGCATCCTCCTAATGATAACCCGGTTGATATACCTGCCCCCAACACTAAACCAGCCTTAATAAATGACCGGCGATTCAATGCTTGAACCGCCGGCTCTGCACTAACAATCACTGCAGACAAACATTCTGTTGTTACCTTCTGTGACATAGCCATTGAACTCTCCCCTTTCTGAGTATGAATCACATGCAAGTTATCAGCCTACGCAAAATTAGCGTCGACACACATGACCAAATAGTACAAAACGCTTGTCACTTGTCACTTGCCACCAACGCCATCCCAACAGAATCTATCCAACATCCGAAACATGAGATTGGTTATTGTAGGATACATACGCTTCTATGACTTTGAGGATATAAATTTAGACAAAAAATGAAAAAACTGCCTGTTTATCTTTCATCAATTCACGGAGGTACCAATAATCAACCCGTCATCATTATCACCATAATTTAAGGGACACTGGGGGGCTCTGACAGCAAGGTTACTATGTAGAGCTCTTAGCTGTCGTGTTTTATCACAATCCAAATTGTCATTCCCTACTAACTGTATACTGCGACTAAGGGCTATGATTCGGCTTAATGGTAATGGGTCAACGATATTGTTATTGTGTATAGCAAACTGTATAACGTTAAGGTTTGTTAGTGGTGTTACATCAATAATGTCGTTATTGTTAAGGATCAGTTTAAAAACTAGTGAATCTATCTCATCTAAACCTTGGAGCGATATGATGTTCCTATGGCTGCAAAATAGGCTGATCATGCTGGTGCTATGATATTCAGGGTATTGCTCAAATATGCATTCCCGCAAATTATTATCAGGAAATTCGATATCGCCTAGCGTTTTTCCAGTGTATCGAAATTGCGCCTTCACATCAAAATTGACTATGGGGTTAGTATTTAGTACGCAAATTGGCTCCGTGCCTTCACAAGCTCCTTCCCAGTGATGAAATAAATAATTTCCAGCTATATTGTTGGCCGTTAAAGTGATGGTCTCGACGTCAAATATCTCCCGCGTACAGCTATCTGGGCACGCAAGTGTACCGTCAGCACTGACGATGCTTCCTGTTCCTTCAATATCAACAGTTAACGTTGATTTGCACGCAGTTAGAAAAATGGGTAGAAAAACGACAAAGAGTATTCGCAGGGCCATTAGTAAATTCCTTTTTTTGATAGGGCTCAAAAAAGTGTAGACGATTAATCAATTATTAAGAACTAACAGCTGTTTATTATTTTCAATTGTCACAGGTGAGTTATTTTTAATCAACAAGAACAACTCACCTGTGACTCAGATTTAACAATTTTACGTTTTCTTATCCGCTTCCTCTTATATGAAGGATAAATCCAACTGACCTGAAAACAACTCTGCCAAAGGAATATCATCGTTCTTCAGCATACCCATAATTTCTGGGTAACCGATGGCATGCTGGTAAAGGCCTTGTGCAAAGTAATTATACAACAGCGGCTTATAAACACCGTTTAACGCTGGAGTGTCGGCCTTTATTTGTTGGTATTTACCTAGAAAGGACATAGTAATCATCAGACCAAAACCACCAAGCAATATTGGCCCTGGGAATAGTAAATGCGGCTTATACAAAAAATACAGTCGGGATAACGATTTTGTGTTCCAAGCATGAGGAACTACATCCAGGGAGTTAGCAACCCGTACGCACTGATCGCCAAAACGCTGGTCGGAATAGTTTGCGAAATCCTCGTTTCCTGCCGATGGCCCTGCAAAAGCTACAGTGGATATATTGGCATTCTCGGGCAACTCAGCGCCTTGAATGTCTTTTAACCAAAGCGCTAAAGTTGGTGCTAACGCGCCGCCTAAACTATGGCCGGTAACGCAAATTTCCGTCTCTTTGTTTTCATTTGACGCTTCTTGAAGGAACTGAAGCAAACTTAAACCAGCGCCTGGAACTCCTTCTGTGGCTACCATTTCTTGAAGGTGAGTAAGACCAATATCCGTACCACGCGAAATTTTCGGATTCAGGCGTTTCTCCTTATCACCGTACTTCCACTTCGTCATTGGTATCACATCGAAATCTTCAATCAGCCAATCCTTTAGCGACAGAGGGTTAGTGCCACGAATCGCCACAACAAACTTACTAGGCTCCTCTTTGCTTTTTACCACAAACATTAGATTGTCATCGAATTTGTCCCCCTTAAAAGCAAATGCGCACGGCCCCCAAACAAGTTCCCACTTGCCTTTAACCGGGTTCCAGGTTTTGAGCGCTTTATTCACATCCTTAGCGATTTTAATTGCATTTTCAGAGTCAGAGCCTTCTAAGCCAAAACCATAATAGGACATGTAGGCAAACGTAAGCATCAGCTG
>CAJXXT010000272.1 GCA_913063495.1 uncultured Gammaproteobacteria bacterium
CCAAAGTCATGCCCAAGAGAATCGTTGATTTTTTTGAAATCATCTAGATCTATAAAAAACAATGCTCCTTTGGTTTGTAAGCGCTTAGATTCTTTTAAAGACTGGCTTAATCTATCCAAGGAAAGAAGACGGTTTGGTAACGCTGTTAGGGTATCGAAATGTGCCTGGTATTTGATTTGATCTTTTATAGCATATTGATTTCCAATGATTATTCTAATCGCACGTATTCCACGAACAGTGATGTAGACACCAATAAACAGCAACAAAGAAAGTAACACGTAAAAAGATGAGGTCTGTTTAAATCGTTTTTTGTTAAGATCCGTAATAACCCTAAATCTTTCACCAGAGTGAAGTCGTGTCAATTGCTTTAGCGTTATCAACAGTGAATGGATATCTTCGGAGGTTGCCTCTGCTGTTGAATTTCCCGAAATATATGCTTTAGCATTCATCTCAAAACTCAAGATTTGTTTGTTTAGCTTGTCTGCCAATATTGTGAATTGTCCATCATTAAAATCCCTTTCTAGCGCCAAACCTTTCCCAATCTCCCGTTCGGAAATATGTAATTCTACGGCATAGTTATAATCATGACCTTTCAACAAAGCCGTAGACTGCCCATGCTTGTTAATGAACGTGTTGGAAATATCAAAAATAATATGCCCTTCTACGCGTCGCAATCCCTCCATTGCAGATAGGTAGTGATAGTTTGTGGCAAGATGATAATCGTTAGCGATGATTCGAGACTCATCAAGACCTTTTTGACTCCATAGTGTGTATCCTATTGCAATAAAAATTAGCAAAGCATTCAAGGCTACCATCTCAAACACGTATCGATAGATGGCACGTATCCAGTATCTATCTGATTTATTCACTTACTCTGCGCCCCAACAAATCAAGCTCATTAGCCACTTGCTTTAATAGAACGAAGTCTAATTGCGACGCGGGTAGAAAACTGTCGGCAGCAATGCTATCTAAGATACGGTTATGCCCGGGGGTTTCTTTGGAAAGTGCTAGAAAAGCATTCCTTAACTTGATTTTTAAACCTTCATGCAGATCCCTTTGCACTGCCCAAACATAATCCGTGTAGGGAGGAGTTTCCCAAAGTATATCGACTTTGTTTGTGTCTAAACGCCCATCGGCAAGCATACTTTGCACGATCTGCGTGTTAGCGACACCAATATCAACCTTTCCTTCTTGCACCAGGTAAACAGTATTATCATGTGCTCCGGAATACGTTATTGACGAGAAAAATGTATCGGAAATAATGCCGTACTTATCCTCAAGAAAATGACGCGGCATTAGATGGCCTGAAGTAGACAATTCACTTCCAAAGGCAAGGGATTTACCCTGTAGTTCGTCCATTCCCTGATAACCGGCATGTTTCCTAACAACAAAAGAGCTTGTAAAACGTGTGTCTATATCCCTCATAACCAAAGCGTCTGCATACCCACTGCTTTCTGCACGCACAAATGTTAAGCCTCCAAAATAAACCAAATCTATTTCTTGATTGGCAAATTGTTGAGCTAATTCCTCGTAGTCTTTTGAAATAATAAACGTGGTACTTAAACCCGTATTATCAGCTAGGTAGTCCATTAATGGTTGGTAACGCTGCATCAAATTAACAGATGTTTCATCCGGAAGAACACCTACACGCAAGTCTTGAGGCAAAAAATCGCCTTTATCCCCAGAGATTGTAGGTATTGAAAGCGCTAGAATCGCCGACACTAAACTAATTAAGGACACCAAGACTATGATTTTCAAGATAAACCTACCTTCAAGACCAACTAATGCGAATTAAATATCAGTCAACTCTTGAAAGTATAGATAACTTTTCCTCTAGGGTTCTACAAATATCACAATCGATTCCCTACTCCAATACCCCATTAAAATACCGACACACTAGCTAATGCTGGTGCGCCTTTGGATGTAGTTATGGATTGCTGAAAAATATGTTTCCATTGCTTGGCTTCCTCAAGCTCATACGCCAATTCCAATAAAACTTTATCTGCACCATAGGTGGCTGAAAACTGCATCCCAATAGGTAGACCGTTATCACTTGTACCCATTGGCAATGAAATTGCGGGTTCACCAGTGATGTTTTGTAATGCTGTAAATGGAGCATAATTTCTAATTTGATTAATCAGTATGTCTCCCGGCATCGCTGGGTTTGTTAACGTTCCATTTTTGGGTGCAGCAGAACTTAGCGTTGGGCACAGGATCACGTCATAGTATTTAAACAATGATTCAGTGGTTTTAATTGCGTTACGTAAACGCATCAGTACGAGTGGGAATTTTAATATTCTTTTTGAGAATCTACGACTAAATGCGTATGTAAGCTTTTCTAACTTATTTTTGTCGAAATCTTGTTGAAAAACATGCTTTCCAAAACGATGGATAATAAAAAACAGAAACCCATAATAATCGAGAAAATCGTCCCCAATCTGATCTGAAAATGGGATAGATATATCTTCGATGCTGTGCCCAAGGCTCTCACATAAACTCGCAGTTTCATTTAGAACGTTAACTACATCGGGCTTAACCGTTACACCACCGAGTGCGTTTGTAAGCAAGCCGATACGCAAACGCTTTTTACCAGGATTCTCCACTGTACCCAATACGGGTAGGTTAGGGTTTCTAAAATGCTTTTCCGCCTCACCCATAAAAACGGCAGTATCTCTTACACTTCGAGTGAGTACACCTTCATGCACCACGTTTATGGGTAAGCTATCGGTGCCATCATGATTTACTAGTCGATTACGTGTAGGTTTTAACCCTACTAATCCACAACAAGCCGCGGGTATACGAATAGATCCACCACCATCATTTGCGTGTGCAATGGGTACAACACCTGCCGCAACCAATGCAGCAGATCCACCGGAAGAGCCACCGGTGGAATGATGGATATTCCACGGGTTGCAACTTGCACCTTGTGAAAAAGACTCAGTGGTTGGCGGTATACCAAACTCTGGCAATGCACTTTTCCCCAAGTTTATTAAGCCTGTAGACGCCATTTGATCAACAAACTCACTATTGATTGTTTTCGGTACCGGCCGCAATGCCCGAGTCCCGTTTAACGTCGGAACCCCTACGACATCGCTATTATCCTTGATGAAAGTTGGTACCCCTGCAAAAACACCGTCTCCCATTTTTTTCGCGTTGTTACGAGCCATTTGATAAGTATCGGTAACGATTGCATTTAATTTGGGGTTAACTTTAATGGCCCTAGCAATAGCAGCTTCGGTAACTTCTGCTGCGCTTACCTCACCATTGGCAATTCTTTGCGCCAATGCAACTGCATCGCAGTCACCCATGGCATCATCTAGCATGGCATTAACAATCAAATCGCTCATATTCTTCTCCAGTGTTTTTATTGTCTAATGGTCGCAGCTTTAAAATGTGAGTATTGCTCACCTTTTAAAAAGATTAACGCATCGTTAGATACTGTGTCTACCGAATAGCGACGCTTTAAGTGACCGCCCAGTCACTTACATAGCCAGATTAGTGTAGAGCTACTGATTAAATGTAAAGTTGATTGTTAAGTACGTACGTGCTAATTATAGAGAAAAGGCTTTTCGGATAATAATAATGATAAAACGTACCAGCCCCCTAACCTATACTATTTTGGCATTAGCTCTCACTGCTTGCGGTGGTGGCGGTTCCTCAAGTGATTCGAGCTCTGAATCGACTGCTTCAGAGCTAACCGCTCAAGACTCAGCTCAACCGACTGACGACAACACAACAGACACACAAACTGTTGATCAAGTCGTTGCAAGCGACCTAAGCTCCCTTCTTCAAAGTTGTGAGCAAGGAAATCGCGCTGTTGCGGAACAGATATCAAATCCTAATTTTGAGTTATCAGGTTCAAATGCCCTTGGAAGTGAAGGAGATTATTTACTGTCCAATGATAAAGCAGCATTTGTTATTACTGGTCCAGGGAGACAAAAAACATACTTTCATTACCACGGTATTCTTGTAGATGCAGCCCCTCTTGAAGATTGTGTACAAGCGGGAGATGAGAACTTCTATGAACTAGCCTTGATGGCTGGTCGTCTAAATTTTGCAAATCAATCCGGATCCACTATTCGGGCCTTTAGAGGCGACAGTATAGAAATCATCAATGACGGGCTGGACGGTGAAGCGGCTATCGTACGTGTACATGGCGCAGATGATATTTATTGGCTGCTTGAGTACGAATTAATTCAGCGAGCCTTTGATTCAGGTATTCCAAAAGGCGTCTCTGATCCATTTGGTTTAAATATTACCGTAGACTATATTTTGGAACCAGGCTCACCGACATTAAAAATCGTTTACCAATTAGAGAATCAGTTAAACCGATTTAATAGTATTAGTGCCGCGTTCTCCTTACTCTCGTCGGGTAACGGCCCGAGTATAAATTCTTTCTCCTCGTTTGACTTAAACGTAGAAGGTTTAGAACTTCAATACGGTATTCCTTGGATAACGGCATACTCAGAACAAAGCACCTATATTTATGGCGTTAATAGCAATCAGTTAGTTACCACACATATTCAAGGGGTTGATGCGACTATTGATGCGTCTCAACTGAGCAACACCTGGCTCGGACAATTACTTGCCCCTGCGGGTGATAGTAAAGACACGTTAACCCGTGAGTTTTTTGTGAGCGTAACACCTTCAGATGAAGTTGATGCCATTAACCAATACTTAGACTCAACACCAAAAACCGTTGATACGCTTCAGACCCCAGTATCAATACTGGTTGTAGACGCTGATACTGGTTTTCCAATTGAAGGCGCTATCATTAAGTTTCAAACCAAGACGCAAGCATTCTTAGAAGGTTGGCCTTGGAATACTTTTGCGACAACCTATACAGACTCACAGGGAATTTCAGAAAAAAGTGTACCGTTAATATCGTATTTAAATGAACAAGGTTACCGAGCGATTGCAACTGCACCAGGAAGAGAGGATTCACAACCAATAGAGATAGTTTCCTCCAAAGATAACCAATTGGTATTTGAAATGTCGGGTCAGGGTAATGTTGAATACAGCATTACCGACGACAGCGGTCGAGAAATTCCTAGCCAAATTTCTTTCTGGCAGGACGACAGCCTGATCCAGCGATTTTATGTGGCGTCAGGTTCCGGCACATTACGTATTCCTCCGGGAGAATATGACGTTGGTATTTCACGCGGGTTTGAATACTCCATTGTGGAAATGCCGATTACTATTGATTCAACAAATCCGGCACAACTATCCGTATCATTAACAAGAATGGTTGATACTGCAGGATACATGAGCTTTGACGCGCATGTGCACTCATCACCAAGCCCTGACAGCGAAGTGTCGCCAAGTGAACGCATTACTTCTGCAGCCGCTAACGGATTAGAAGTTGTTGTATCTACGGATCATGAGATCATCACAGATTTACAACCGGCTATAACAGCGACTAATTTAGACCCTTGGGTAGCCACTGTTATAGGGCAAGAAGTTACAGCGACTCTTCCTAATCACACCATTGCCTACCCAATTGTACAGGATACAACGGATCCACGTGGCGGCCCGATCCCTTGGTATGGTTTAGATATTGCGGAGATATTTGCCATAGAAAAAGCAAGAGGTGCACAGGTGCGAACAATAGCCCACCCTAGAGGCTCATACTTAAATCACATTGAGTGGGATCGTATTGCAGGTGAACCAGGGGTTGATAATCTTACTGACTTGGCGTTTGCCGAGGATGCACAATTATGGTCGTGGGATTTTGAAGCACTTGAGTATCAAAATGGCCCACAAAATGTATTTGAATCAGGCCTGTTAGAAGACTGGATGAGTTTCCTAAATCATGGGCATCGAATTACAGCGACAGGCGCTAGTGATGTACACGGGGCGGAACCACCAGGAATGCCTAGAACCTACTTTCGTTCTACAACGGATAACCCAGAAACCTTTGTTCAAGCAGATATGATTAGCGCGGTTCAGAATAACCAAGCGATTGTAAGTACAGGCGCATTCGCGACAGTTATTGCAAATGGTACCGCTCAAATTGGAGATATTCTCACGGATAGTGATGGCGTTGTATCGCTACAAGTTTCAGTGCAGGCGTTACCTGCAATTGACATAGACCATATTAAAATCTATATGAACTGTGATGTAGTTGTAACAGCGTTCGCTTCTAACCCCAGCGACAGTGCCATTAAATTAGATGAAACATTTCAGATAGCGGTTCCTACGAACAAGGATGCCCATATTGTTATGCTAGGTTTTGGAAAGAATGCGATGCCGAGAGAACTGCCACAATACAATCCTAATGGAGCCCCAAGGGTTACGACAAATCCGATATTTATTGATACCGATGGTAACGGGCTATTTGATGCTCCAGGCGGTAAACAATGTAATATCTAAGAGAGTGTCAAGAGCGTACATCGTTATTTCCAACGGCGGTGTACTCTCAGATGTTTAGAAAGGATACAGCGGCCAATTCCATTTATCATAAATTCGCTTAATTTCTCCCTCCGCCATTAGAATATCAAAACGCCTGTCAAACATATCCCTTAGATATTTACCCCTATCATTGTCACAAAAGACAATATAAAGTTTCAGCTGCTTTACCGTCTCAAGTTGAAATGTGTTTTTTAGGACATACGGTTTTTTAAGTTCTTCCTGTATATCCATCTGAGCATCAACAAAGAAATCCACTTTATCATCGGTCAGTAATTTTATTATTTCTTTGCGATCTCGATACTCGTGAACCTTAAAAGGTACGGTGATATAATCACTGAGTTGGTATCCTTTAATTGATGCAATATGTTTATTTTTTAGAGATGACTCGCCCCTCCATGTAATAGAGCCCTTTTTAAACAATGCGGCTACCACATCTGCGTCAAAGTGATTTTTTGCGTACAGGGCCCCTTTAATTTCTTCAGCGTATGCCCCGACCATTGCATCGACTTCCCCCGTTTTCATCAGTCCAATAGACCTAGAGTAAGTAGAGGTACCGATTTTAACTTTTACGCCTTCAGGCTCATATATTTTACGGATAAGATCCCAATACATGCCCTTGCCATCAGCTTCTGTCGCTCTTGGCCAAGCTTCAGCTTCTATGGCTATGGTGTGTGGTGTGTCTTCTGCGTGTAGCGCAGAGGACAGTACTATTAAGCACAGTAAAGGAAGTAGGTGTTTTAATGAATGGCACATTTCAAGCAGTTTCCTTGTGATCGAACCTTATAGTTATCAAAGTATAGTTAATCACTCAAAAACTGCGCACCTAACCAAGTTAGCAGGCTTTCTCTATTGCATCACTACTAATCCTGGCTCAAAAAGTGGTGTATTTAAGTTTTGATATGAATTTCCTTGTCATTGCGTGAGCATCACCTGGCCATCTGGCTGAAATATAGTTCCCATCAGATACCACCCATGATGG
>CAJXXT010000273.1 GCA_913063495.1 uncultured Gammaproteobacteria bacterium
CGTTATCCTGAAGGTAGCCGTGTTACTGCACGTGTTACAAACTTGACGGATTACGGTTGTTTCGCAGAAATTGAAGAAGGCGTTGAAGGTCTTGTTCACGTTTCTGAAATGGATTGGACTAACAAGAACATCCACCCATCTAAAGTTGTTTCTATTGGTGAAGAGCTTGAAGTGGTTATTCTTGATATCGACGAAGAACGTCGTCGTATTTCTCTTGGTGTTAAGCAGTGTAAGCCTAATCCATGGGAAGAGTTCGGTACTAAGTTCGACAAGAGCGATAAAGTTAGCGGTAAGATCAAGTCTATTACTGATTTCGGTATCTTCATCGGTCTTGATGGCGGCATCGACGGCCTAGTTCACTTGTCTGATATCTCTTGGGATGTTGCTGGTGAAGAAGCTGTACGTGAATACAAGAAGGGTGATGAAATTGAAACTGTTATCCTTTCTGTTGACCCAGAGCGTGAGCGTATCTCTCTTGGTATCAAGCAGCTAGATAGCGATCCGTTTGCTGAGTACGTTCAAGATAACGATAAAGGCAAGATTGTAACCGGTAAGGTTATTTCTGTAGATGCGAAGGGTGCTGTTGTACTTCTTGCTGAAGGCGTTGAAGCAACGTTGAAAGCCTCTGAGCTTAGCCGAGATCGTGTTGAAGATGCACGCACAGTTCTTAAAGAAGGTGATGATGTTGAAGCTCGTATCATCAACGTTGATCGTAAGAACCGTGGCTTGAATCTTTCTATCAAGGCGAAAGACGCTGCAGATGAGAAAGAAGCGATGAAGAGTCTAAGCAAAGAAGTAGATGCACCTAAGACCATTGGTGATCTGATCAAAGCTCAGATGGAAAACAAGTAAGCTTTTCTTTATAGAAAAGTCTTGTTTTACTTCTCGTAAAAAAGGGAAGGCATTTATGCCTTCCCTTTTTTATTGTCTGCAAATTGATGTTTTATTTGCAGGTGTGTTCTTTTGTATTGTTGTTCGTTTATGTCATCGCTAACCAGCTATTAATTTCAGTAATATCCTCAATATCTAACGTACCTGCTGTTTGTTTTAGCTGTAGCAAGTCAAAGATATAATCGTAACGTGCGTTAGCGTAATCTCGTTTAGCGCCATAGAGCGCCTGCTGAGCCGATAGCACATCAACAATGGTTCTTGTCCCTGCGTCATAACCCGCCTCCGTTGCTTCCAGTGCAGCTTGTGCCGAACGTATGCTTTGTCTTTGTGCCATTACACGAGATACGTCGGTATTAACTACGCGGTATAGATTACTTGTATTGCGGATGACTTCGCGTTTCTTCAAGTTGTAATCATCTTCAGCTTGGTACTGTAATTGTTTGGCTTGTCGACGTTTGGCGCTGGTGGTGCCGCCGGTGTATAAAGGGATTTCCAAGCTGATACTGATGCCGGAGGATTCGTTACTACCGGGGCTACTATTGTTCGTTGTGTGACTGTCGCTATAGGTACCTATAAGATCAACGGTCGGCAGGTGGGCAGATCTTTTGGACTTGTACACGGCTAGTGCAGCATCTTTTGCGTGACCGGCCGCGATTAGTTCAGGATTGGTTGTTAGGGCAGATTCTGTCCATTGTTTTACATCGGTTGGTTGGGGTGGTGAGATAGGTGCGTTGGCTTTAAGAGGTGCAACGCTGTTCATTGCAGATCCCGTTAAGGTTTCAAGGTTCTGCAAAGTGAGAGCGATGTCTTGCTCGGCAATGATGTGCTGGACCGAGCTGATATCAAATGCGGCTTGAGCTTCTTGAACATCGGTATTGGCAATTAGGCCAACATTAAATCGTTGCTCTGTTTGTTCAAGTTGGCGCTTAATGGCTGATTTTTCAGCATCACGAAATTGCTGGTTTTCTTCTGCTCTTAATACATCCAAATAAGCTTTTACAACACGAAGATAAAACGCTTGTTGTTCGGCATTAAATGCAGCATCAAATTGTTTGTCGTTTGCCTTGCCTTCTTGATAAGAGTGCCATCTATCGAGACGAAATAAGGGCTGGCTAATGCTTGCCCCAATACTGCTAGAGTTGTAATTGTCGTCTGAAGGAGATGATGATGGTGAGCGAGATGATGGATCTGTATCACTAGCATTTCTAGCAATATTCCCGGTGATTTTTGCAGAGGGTTTTAGTCCTGCTGATGCAAAATGAATGTTCTCTTTATTGGCTTGGTAGCCATGACGAGTTGCCGCCCATTGAGGGTCGTTTTGAATGGCTTGTTCTAGTGTGGTGGAAAGGTTTAGAGATTCAGCTCCGAAACTTATACTACTGATTAGAGAGAGTGCTAGAGCAAGTGTCGTTTTTTTTGGAGTAATTAATTTCATGATCGATGGTTTCTTCTTACGCAACAATAAAAGGTAGGGTTATTCTATGTGAATGTATGGTTATAGGGTAGTTGATATGGGGCATTCTCAATAGAATAGACTGTTCAATTACGATACCGTTCCGTGCTCTGGGTTAGGGGCGTAATACCAAACATTTAAAACGTGAAATAATCGGCTAACGCTGATTGAGATAATGCTTGGACGGTCTTTTTTCGGCTATCTGACGAGTAGGGTAGGGCTTGAGAATGACCCCAAACAGGGCCGGGCCATGCAGGGTCGCTCTGATGACGGCCAACGTGGTGAACATGTAGTTGACTAACAACGTTACCTAGCGCGCCAATGTTCATTTTCTCTTGCGCGAATGTCGTCATGAGTGTTTTGGCAAGTACGCTGGATTCGGTGAGCAGTGTTGACTGGTCTTTAGCGCTCAGCTCGTAGATTTCTCTCAGCCCTGCCTGTTTGGGTACCAAGATGCACCAAGGGTAGCGAGAGTCGTTCATTAGCAGTAATAGATTAAGTGTAGATTCGCCGATCTTAAACGTATCGGCTTCTAGTCGGCTATCGAGTTCAAATGCTGTCATGTCTTGGGAGTTAGCGTTCTGCAAATTAGTGCGCAGCAACATGCGTTTTGGGGTTGATAGAAATTAGATCTTCCAAAATATGACCGGTTTCCGTCAAAATGTAATCGATAGAGATTTTTTTGCTGTGTTGGTTTTCATCTTCTACTTCTTCAATTGCGGTTGTGAATGCCTCAAAGTCCTTATAAGGTTTTTCACCCTTAGCTATGCGCTTTTTGTTTTCCATTGCTAGGCCGCGTGCTTTTGCTTTGTCTTGCTCTTTTAGGCGAGTTTTTTCATTAAGGGAGACAATGGTTTTACTGCGTATTTCATTCAGACTAGTTATCTGCTCGTTGGTGAATACAAAGTCAGGGTTTGTAGCAATGCGCTCGTTATGGGCTGCAGTCAAAAAATTGAGGTATTGGTCGTAACTGCTCCAGCGCTTAAAACGGGCAGGGCGAATGTTGTCAGAAGGTAACGCATTGGCTAAGGCGCTTTCACCGATTTCATCGAGGTTAAAGGTACTCGGGAATAATATATCTGGCGTGATGCCTTTGTGTTGATTGCTTTCCCCAGAGATTCGATAGAATTTAGCTGAGGTAACTTTGAGCTGACCGTTCTCAATAGGGCGAAGTGACTGTAATGATTGAACGGTACCCTTGCCAAAGCTTCGGCCACCAATAATTAAACCACGACCGTAATCTTGGATTGCTCCTGCAAATATCTCAGAAGCAGAAGCGCTGAGCCGATTAATAACTACGGCTATAGGGCCGCTATAAATAACTCGCTCGTCGGTATCTTCCCATGGCTCAATGTGACCACTGGAATGTTTTACTTGTACCGTAGGCCCGTCTTCGATAAAAAGACCAACCAATGAATTGGCTTCATTAAGTGAGCCGCCTCCGTTGTTCCGTAAATCAATAATAATGCCATCCACATTTTGTGTTTCCAGCTCTTTAATCAGGCGGATAACATCACGAGTGGTTGATTTATAATTAGGGTCGCCATTTTGCATCGCTTGAAAATCTGCATAAAACGTAGGGATGTCGATAATCCCCAGTTTTTTTGCTTTGCCATCATGTTTGATGTCGAGAATCGTGGACTGAGCTGCTCGGTCTTCAAGTTTTACGGTGTCACGGGTTATGCTAACTATTTTGGTGATGCTTTCATCTTTGGCGTTGGCAGGGATAACTTTTAATCGAACTACGCTGCCTTTTTTTCCGCGAATGCGGGATACAACGTCATCTAAACGCCAACCCACAACGTCGTTCATTTCTCCTTTACCTTGCGCCACACCAATAATTCTATCGGCTGGTTTGAGCTGGTTGGATTTGTCTGCTGGGCCCCCAGTGACAAGGCGAACAATTTTAGTATATTCATCTTCAGCTTGTAAAACGGCGCCAATCCCTTGCAATTGCAAGCTCATATTAATGTTGAAATTCTCAGATACACGTGGAGAGAAGTATTGAGTGTGCGGGTCGTAAGTTTGTGTTAACGCGTTAATGTATATCTGAAAGGCATCTTGGCTCGCGGTTTGTTGCACACGGTTAAGTTGATTCTTAAAACGTTTGATAAGTGTTTCTTTAATTTTATCGTTGTCGTTGCCTGAAAGTTTTTGGTTTAGCACCATATGTTTAAGGCGTTTGTCCCATAAGCTATTTAGTTGTGCTTGTGAGGTTAGCCATGGTGCATCTTCTCTATCCGTTTCGTATGTCTCTTTTGAAGATAAATTAAATTCAGTCATACCTTCGAGGGATTGAAGGACATAGGTTAAGCGATCAATTAGGCGAATTTGGTAGCGGTTGAACACATGGTAAGCGGGAGCAAGGTTGCCACTTTTCAGTGCGTTATCCAATTCGTATCGGTAGACCTCAAATTCCTTGATGTCAGATTGCAGGAAGTAGCTATGGCTACCATCCAAGTCTTTTATATAGCGGTCATAGATTTGTGAAGATAACGCGTCATCCAAATAGATATGGTTGTAATGGGTTTGCTCGAGACGTTTCACAATACTGATGCTGGTTTTTACTTGAGCTCTAGTGGGGGAGAGTAAGTTTTGAGTCAGGTCTGATGTGCTGGGGATGCTGAAAGCTGGATTGGCTATTATAGAAAGAACAATAAAAGGAATAGCAAGGAGTGCAGTAGGTATTCGACGAATCATATATAGCCAACCTGAAATTGTCTTGCGGGGGCCCTGGTTGTTGTTCA
This sequence comes from uncultured Gammaproteobacteria bacterium, assembly GCA_913063495.1. Classification (GTDB taxonomy): domain Bacteria; phylum Pseudomonadota; class Gammaproteobacteria; order Pseudomonadales; family Ketobacteraceae; genus 42-54-T18. The sequence goes on from CAJXXT010000273.1 coordinate 5,092, forward strand.
GGGATCAGCCCATGAATAAAATGAAACAAGCTATCAAAACTAACTTTGTTAAGGAAATGAAGCTGTTAGCTATCATCAGCAGAGAACAGTTAGTTACACAATAGGCCGTTTAGTGCACTTATACCAGTAATCTTCTGGTCTAACGGGTGCTCCATTATTATGCCTCAGTAGAACTGTATAAAGTGTGATCGCTTCTTCATTACAGAATAGAGGTTTTGACAACGTGATTTACTAAAAAGTTCGTTTGTGACTGTTGAGTTTCCAAAAGTGCTGTGTAAACTCGAGAGAACCGATTGGTTCTTGTTGGTTCTGCGTGGTAAGGCGAAGCATTACCTTGGATGCAATATCGTTAAGAATCAAAAGGTAAGAGTGGTGTAAAACAATAACAATAAAGAGCAGCATAGCTGCATCTGCGTGATAGGGAATGGTAGGTGATGCATCAGCGTAATGGAGTGTTTTTCATGTTTTTTTTATGCCTGTTTAGTGAGCAGGCATTATCAGCGATCGTAGAGAATTTAACGATTGGCAACGCAAAAGCTTTATCTTTAGCGAATGCTGTAACGGCGGATCCGCCGGGCGTTGATTCCATTCATTTTAATCCCGCAGGTTTGGCGTTGATGAAAGGGCGTAAATCCAACCTTAAGATCATGGCCGCTTATTTATCGTTTAGTGTAGAGTTTGGTGATTATTCACCGGAGTACCAAGAGCGCTTGGACGCACTTGGTTTGGAGGATGACATACCTAACAGTTCAAGTAGTACGTCGACGTTGGCTTTAAAAGTCCCGGGAAAAGATAAACCTGAAGAATGGCCCCTTCCTTTTCTGATAGCCCCTTTAGGGGGCGCTATCTATAACCCTCCTGGGTCAAATTTAACGTTTGGTACTGCGGTATATACCCCCATGGCTGCAGGATATATACGAGAAGAAGATGACCCTGCAACATATATGGGTGAGGTGTTAGCGATCTCAAGAATTACTTATTTCTCGCCTTCTGTGGGTATTCAGTTGACTGATGAATGGGCTGTTGGTGCCTCACTTGGGTTGTCTTATTTTGGTATCGGAGGCAATACCAGGCTGCGCGTGCCTCACAGTCTAGTTGGGCTGGCTTATTTATTATCTGAGCAACTAACGGAGCAAAACTTATGTGTGCCGGGGGTGATTGAGCTTTGTGACGGGGAACTGACACCGGTAACAGAAGCCGCTCGGCTTGAGTTTTACGCAGAAGATACGTTGAGCTTTAGTATTAACTTTGGCGTGTTGTGGAAACCGACACCCTGGTTTAGTTGGGGGGCTGTGTATCAGTCTGAAAGTGAAAATGAAATGAAAGGTACTTATCAAATCACTTATAGTGACGCGTGGTCTTCATTTTTCGAGGGGATCTATGAATCGTCATTAGGGCAAGCTGTGAATGTATTGTTACCTTTACCCACAGGGACAAAGGTGGAAAAAGGCAAGGCGACTATCAATTTAAAGACGCCAGCACATTTTGCTACCGGTGTCAGTGTACAGGTGACACCTCATTGGAAGGTCAATGTTGACGCTAAATGGACAGATTGGGGGGTGTGGGATGGAATCACAGTCGAGTTCGACGAACCGTTAGATTTTTTAAAAATTGCAGGGCCTTTATCACCCTATGCAACAACAGATGTATTAACCATCCCTCGCCACTATGAAAGTACTTGGAATTGGGCTTTTGGCGTGGAGTATCAATGGAACGATGTTCTCGCATTGAGAGCGGGGTATGAGCCGAGAAAATCCTCAATACCTGAAGACAAACGTGACGTTTTGTTACCTATTGGTGATGCAGAACTCTATACCGCAGGGTTTGCGTATCAGCTGTCGGAAGATCAGTTGTTAGAGTTTGGGGTGGGTTATTTGGTTTCAACCATCGATGTTCCGGCTGGCACTAGCACCAATGCCAATAGCATGGATGAGAGTATCAATATCCTTTATAACCCCTATGCGGGCATAGATTTCACTGGGAAAATGGAAGGTGTGATGGTTGAGTTTAGTTATACTTCGGAATTTTGACATAAGGTTATGTGTAGCGACACAAAATGATGGTTTCGCTTATATGCTTATAAAACAACGGGTTGAATATAGAGTTGGAACTATCGTTTTGGGTTTTTTGATGGTTTATTGCGCTAAGACGTTGTGTTATAAGCACTTTTTATAGCGTTTAGTATGTTTATTCTAAAAATTGTTGATAATCTACTCACCATTGAGAGAGGGCTTGTACACA
>CAJXXT010000274.1 GCA_913063495.1 uncultured Gammaproteobacteria bacterium
CAATCAACCAAAGTTATTTAGGAGTCAGCCTGAATGTCAGCTCGTCAAGAATTAGCCAATGCAATACGTGCATTAAGTATGGATGCTGTTCAACAAGCGAAATCCGGTCACCCTGGTGCACCGATGGGTATGGCAGATATCGCCCAGGTCCTATGGACTGACTATCTAAAACACAACCCTAACAACCCAAATTGGGCAGATCGCGATCGTTTTGTACTGTCAAACGGTCATGGGTCAATGTTGTTGTATTCCTTATTACATCTGACGGGTTATGACCTTTCGATTGACGACATTAAGAACTTTCGTCAGCTACACTCGAAAACAGCGGGTCACCCTGAATATAGTTACTGCCCAGGTATAGAAACCACCACTGGCCCATTAGGTCAGGGTATTGCCAACGCAGTGGGAATGGCTATTGCAGAGAAAACCTTAGCGGCACAGTTTAATAAAGGCGCTTTTAATATTGTTGACCACAACACCTATGCATTTTTGGGTGATGGTTGTTTGATGGAAGGTATCTCTCACGAAGCCTGTTCACTTGCAGGAACCATGGGTTTGGGCAAGTTGATCATGTTTTATGACGACAACGGGATCTCGATTGATGGTGAAGTAGAAGGTTGGTTTACCGATGATACGCCTAAGCGTTTTGAGGCTTATGGTTGGCAAGTAATTCCTAATGTTGATGGTCATAACTCAACAGAAATTATTGCTGCTATTGAAATGGCAAAAACCAACACTGAGTCGCCTACGCTAATTTGTTGTAAAACGGTGATTGGTTTTGGTTCACCGAATAAAGAAGGTAAAGAAGATTGTCACGGTGCACCATTAGGCGAAGAGGAAATTAAACTAACCCGTGAAAAATTGGGTTGGAAACACGGCGCCTTTGAGATTCCTGATGATGTATATGCGGGTTGGGATGGCAAAGAAAAAGGCGATGACGCTGAGAAACACTGGAATACTCAGTTTGAAAACTATCGTTCAGCACACCCAGAATTAGCGGCTGAATTTGAACGTCGTACTAGCGGAACATTACCAGAAAACTGGGAAGCTAGTGCAACAGCTTACATTGCAGAGCTTCAAGAGAAAGGTGAAACCATTGCTTCTCGCAAAGCATCTCAAAATGCATTAAATGCATTTGGGCCATTGTTGCCAGAATTGTTAGGTGGATCAGCGGATTTAGCAGGATCAAACCTAACGTTATGGAGTGGTTCGAAAGGTTTAACGGCTGATGATGCTTCCGGTAACTATGTACACTGGGGTGTGCGTGAGTTTGGCATGACTGCTGCAATGAACGGTATTGCACTACATGGTGGGTTTATCACTTATGGTGCAACGTTCCTAGTCTTTATGGAATATGCGCGTAACGCAATGCGTATGGCTGCATTAATGAAGCAGCAGAATATTCAGGTTTATACCCACGATTCTATTGGTTTGGGCGAAGACGGCCCAACACACCAACCGATTGAACAGGTTGCCAACTTACGTATGACGCCGAATATGTCTCTATGGCGCCCAGGTGATGCCGTTGAATCTGCTGTTGCGTGGAAAGCGGCGATTGAACGTAATGATGGGCCAACCTGTCTTATCTTCTCTCGACAAGGGCTCCCTCATCAGGGACGAAGTGCAGAGCAAGTAGCGAATATTGCAAAAGGCGGCTATGTATTAAAAGCTTTTACTGACGGCAAGCAAGACGCACTGCTTATTGCGACGGGTTCTGAAGTAGGGTTAGCGATGGATGCAGCGGCAGTATTGGCAGAGAAAGGTCAAAACGTATCGGTTGTTTCGATGCCCTCTGTTGATCTTTTCCTTGCGCAGGATGATGCATATAAAGAATCGGTATTACCTGCTGCAGTGCGAAATCGTGTTGCAGTTGAGGCGGGTATCAAAGATTACTGGTATAAGTTTGTTGGACTTGATGGGGCGGTTGTTGGAATGGAAACATTTGGCGAATCGGCTCCTGCTAGCGACCTATTTAAGCTGTTTGGATTTACCGTTGATAATGTTGTGGCAACTGTTGAAGGTCTTATTGGCAAAGGTCAATAAATGGTAAGTGAGCCAGCATTACGTGTTGCTATTAATGGTTATGGTCGTATAGGGCGCAACGTATTACGTGCTTTATATGAAGATCAATTGTTAGGGCGTAACAACCTAGCAATTGATCAGACCGTGGGTCGTAACATCGAAATTGTAGCGATTAATGAATTAGGTACGTTAGATTCAGTCGCGCATTTAACACGTTATGACAGTACCCATGGTGTGTTTCAGTTGCCCGTTAATGTGGATGTTGAAGCATCCACATTACAGATTGCTGACCACTCTATCAAAGTCTTGAACGTTGAAGATCCAGAGCAATGTCCGTGGGGACAGCTGGATATTGATGTTGTGCTGGAATGTACCGGTGTATTTCGATCTCGTGAAGATGCAGAGCGACACATTAACGCCGGTGCAAAACGTGTGGTGATTGGTGCGGTTGCTTTTGATGAGGTGGATAACACCTTGTTGTATGGCATTAACCATGAGCAGTTTTCACAACAAGATCGCATTATCTCCAGTGCCTCTTGCACCACCCATTGTTTAGCACCGTTATTGTCGGTGTTACATAAGCAATGGGGTGTTGAACATGTTTTAATGACCGAAATTCATGCTTATACCAGCGATCAGCATTTACTGGACAAAATGCATCGAGATTTACGTAGAGCAAGAGCGGGCGCACAAAATTTAATACCAACAACCAGCAGTAGCATCGGTGCAATTCAGCAGGTGTTACCGTTTATGCAAGGGCGTATCGATGGTTACTCCATGCGAGTGCCCACGGTTAACGTTGCCGCAGTGGATTTGACCTTACAGTTAGTCAGTACTCCATCAGTGACCTCAGATGACATTACTGAATTAATGGGTGATGCCGCGAAGGGTGATCTTCGGGGTATTCTGGGGATATGCCATGAGCCGCTAGTCTCGTCAGACTTTATTCATCGTACAGAGTCCGCGATTTATGATTCGACTCAAACTACGGTATTGGGGCCAATGATAAAGCTGACAGCTTGGTACGATAATGAATGGGGATACACCCATCGTTTATTGGATTTACTGGAAACCATTCGGGAACGAACGGTTTAACTGGAACAAATGATTACAAGAGTGAGAAGGTAGTAATATGTCAGTGATTAATATGACGGATTTGGATCTTACGGGAAAACGCGTACTGATTCGACAAGATTTAAACGTTCCCGTTAAAGATGGAAAAGTTACCAGTGATGCACGTATTCAAGCGTCGTTACCAACGATTAAACTAGCACTGGAAGCCGGTGCGAAAGTGATGTTGATGAGTCACCTTGGTCGACCAATAGAAGGTGAATATGCAGAAGAGTTCTCACTGCAACCAGTAGCTGATCATCTTGCTCGCCTATTAAATAAAGACGTGCCTCTTATTAAAAATTGGTTAGACGGTGTTGACGTAGCAGAGGGTGAACTCGTGTTATGTGAAAACGTTCGTTTTAACGTTGGCGAGAAAAAAGATAACGAAGCCTTGTCGAAAAAGATGGCAGCGTTATGTGATATTTACGTCATGGATGCCTTTGGAACCGCTCACCGAGCACAAGCATCAACTCATGGGGTTGCAAAATTTGCTCCAGTAGCCTGTGCAGGGCCATTACTTGCCAATGAGCTTGAAGCGTTAGCAAAAGCTGTTGATAACCCAGAAGCGCCTGTTGTTGCTATTGTGGGTGGCTCGAAAGTTTCTACCAAATTAACTGTATTAGATTCGTTAAAAGGAATGGCAGACCAACTTATTGTAGGTGGCGGAATTGCCAATACATTCCTAGCGGCTGCTGGTTTTCCTGTAGGGAAATCTCTTTACGAAGAAGATCTTCTTGAAGATGCTAAACGGTTGATGAAAGAAACCAATATCCCGTTACCAACGGATGTTGTTGTCGCAAAAGCATTTTCCGAAGATGCCGAAGCCACCATAAAAGCTGCAGCCGATGTTGCCGAAGATGACATGATTTTGGATATCGGCCCAGAGACACAAAAAGCATTTAATGAAATCCTAAACAGCGCAAAAACCATTGTATGGAATGGCCCTGTAGGCGTGTTTGAATTTGACCAGTTTGGTGAAGGCACCAAATCGATGTCATTAGCAATCGCCGAAAGTAGTGCATTTTCAATCGCTGGAGGTGGGGATACATTAGCGGCAGTGGATAAGTATGGCATCAAAGAGCAAGTGTCATATATATCTACCGGTGGCGGCGCCTTTTTAGAATTTTTAGAAGGCAAAACATTACCCGCAGTAGCCGCATTAGAGGCTTGTGCAGAAAAAGTGTAAAACTAGCCTGAAAATGGGCTACAAAGTGATTATTTGATATTAGCGATGAGTGCAGTGTTCAACACTGCACGTACTCTTAGATCCGCAGAACCAACAGAATTAACAACAGGGGACACACCATGGCATTGGTAAGTATGAGACAGCTGCTAGATCACGCAGCAGAAAATGGATACGGCATACCGGCGTTTAACGTCAACAACTTAGAGCAAATGCGCGCCATCATGGAAGCCGCAGATCAAACAAACAGCCCAGTGATTGTTCAAGCATCTGCCGGGGCACGTAAATATGCCGGTTCGAACTTTCTACGGCACCTAATTTTAGCCGCCATAGAAGAATTTCCCCATATCCCAGTATGTATGCACCAGGATCACGGAACATCTCCAGCCGTATGTCAGCGCTCTATCCAGCTGGGCTTTTCATCGGTAATGATGGATGGCTCCTTAGGAACTGACGGAAAAACACCAAAAGACTTTGACTACAACGTCCAAGTCACCCAAGAAACCGTTGCGATGGCACATGCCTGTGGTGTTTCTGTTGAAGGAGAGTTGGGATGTTTAGGCTCTTTAGAAACGGGTGAAGCTGGTGAAGAAGACGGCATTGGAGCAGAAGGTAAGCTCACCATGGATCAAATGTTAACAGATCCAGAAGAAGCCGCAGCGTTTGTAAAAGCAACCAACGTGGATGCATTAGCGATTGCAATCGGAACTAGCCATGGAGCTTACAAGTTTACCCGTCCACCAACAGGTGACGTGTTGGCTATTGCTCAAATCAAAGCTATTCATGCTCGAATCCCTGACACCCACCTAGTTATGCACGGTTCATCTTCTGTGCCTCAGGACTGGCTAGCAGTGATCAATGAAAACGGCGGGCAAATCCCAGAAACATACGGAGTACCGGTTTCTGAGATCCAAGAAGGTATTAAACACGGTGTACGTAAAGTTAATATCGATACAGACTTACGATTAGCATCAACTGGGGCTATTCGTCGTTTCCTGGCGGAAAACCCATCTGAGTTCGATCCTCGTAAATACCTTGCAGTAGCGACACAAGCGATGAAAGATATTACCATTGCACGTTATGAGGCATTTGGTACTGCAGGCAATGCGGATAAGATTAAAGTCGTTAGCTTAGAAAATATGTTTGCACGTTATGAAAATGGTGAGCTTAACCCTCAGGTGAAGTAAGCAATTAAGCAAATGTGAACAGAAAGGGGTGTGTGACCTGTTGAGTATAGGTTCACGCCCCTTTTTTATTGCCAAGAAAACGCTATGCTTAACCCTATGCCATTTGAAAAAGAAACCGTAAGACAAGCCATTCCCCCTTTAACGATAGGTGAACCTGTCGTGGAGCATGAGAGTGTTCAACGGTATCGTGAATACTATGGCATTGATTTTGAAAATAAGAAAAAGCACTTAAGTGCAAGTCTTGGTTATATCGATGTCTCTGGATATCGCATTTATATCCATACTTTTTTGCAAGATAAACCCAAAGGTACTGTTTTTGTCATGCATGGGTATTATGATCATGTAGGAATATATGATCACATTATTGAATACCTGATTGATCAACGGTTTTCCGTGGTGGCATTTGACTTGCCAGGACATGGGTTATCATCAGGGGATAATGTTGCTATTCATGATTTTCACCGTTATCAAATTGTCTTACATTCGGTGATGGATGTGGTAAAAGATAGGATGCCGAGCCCGTGGCATATTGTGGGTCAGAGCACCGGAGCAGCTGTCATTATTGACTTTCTATTGACAGGGCGTTTTACCCAGAGAACATCACCGTTTAAAAAGGTTGTTTTGTTAGCTCCTCTTGTGAGGCCTCAGAGCTGGCTGACCGGTAGGGTTATGCAATCAATTGTGATTTTATTTAAGCAATACATTGTACGAAAATTTGCAATAAACTCTAACGATGTTAATTTTTTGCATTTTTTACGGGGGCGTGATCCTTTGCAGTCCCGGATGCTTTCGGCTCGTTGGGTTGGTGCGTTAAAAAACTGGGTACCCTATATTGAAAGCAAAGATAGTTGTGAAGTACCTATTACCGTTATTCAAGGACAGAAAGATGGTACGGTTGAGTGGCAACACAATCTTGCAGTGATTAAGAAAAAATTTACGCGTACAGAATTGGTTTTTATTTCTCAAGCGCACCATCAGTTAGTGAATGAAACAAAAGCGCTAAGGAAAGAAATATTTGGTGTAATGGGTTCGCGATTAAGGTGAGCTAAGAAGCGCAGACTCCATAGGATTGAATAACGCTTCCGAACTTACTTGCCTGTTTTATAGACGTACCGGTAAGAAATTGAATATGTATTTTGTAGATTTCTTTTGGTTTTTCTAACATTATCAAATGACTACATTCTAATAAATTAACAGTATTAGCGTTAGGATAGTGCCAATGTAAACTGTTGATTAGTTCAGGTGTTGAATAGGTGTCATTTTCGCCATTAATAATTAGTAAGGGGCATTTAATCTTTTTTGTTTGTGGCATGACCAAGGGTAACCCCTGTTCAAGGTCATCAATAACATTAAGAAAATGATCGAGATGCTTTAGGTGTCGTGTATAGCTAGCTTTATGCATGCTTTTTGGTAGTTTAGGAGGATTGCAGAACAGGGAGTTAAGCATCTTTACTGAATCATCAACCGATTGAAAGTTAATATCTGAGCGGAATCTCTGGATTGTTTCACTCGCCGTTGATGTGCCGTCGCTTCCCCATAAGTCGGGAATACTCATAAGCGTTAAAGATTTGGTGTTTTGAGAGCGAGTCGCTGCATAAAATGTTGCCAACAGCGTTAACGTAGAGTGAGCAACGAGATGCGCTTTTTTAATGCCGAGAATTTCAAGGGCCTGGTCTAACCATCGGCACAGGTCATGGATAGAGTGCCTTTGAGATTTAAGATATTGAGTGAAGCAGGCTCCTGGAATATTTAAGGCAATTCTATAATATGCTTTGTTATCATAGCTTTGCATCTGGCTGCGCCACACTGA
>CAJXXT010000275.1 GCA_913063495.1 uncultured Gammaproteobacteria bacterium
CGTAGCAAGTTCACATCTTCCACTCGCTTCACTGTTCTCGACCCCATATCCGCCGAAAACTCCTGATCACGAAAAACCGTAAAACCTTCTTTCAAACTTAATTGGAACCAATCCCTGCACGTGACACGATTGCCACTCCAATTATGAAAATACTCATGGGCTATTACTGCTTCAACTCGCTGAAACCCTGCATCTGTAGTTGTCGCTGGGTGTGCTAACACACAAGAGGTATTAAATATGTTGAGGCCTTTGTTCTCCATCGCCCCCATATTAAAGTGCGATACCGCTACAATCATGTAAATATCAAGATCATATTCTCGGCCATACACATCTTCATCCCACTTCATCGAACGTTTAAGCGAGTCCATCGCATGATCGCACTTATCCAAATCTTGAGGCTCGACAAATATCTGCAGATCAATCGTTCGTCCCGACATAGTCACAAAGGTGTCTTTCAACACACTTAAGTCACCTGCAACTAACGCGAAGAGGTAACAAGGTTTCTTAAAGGGGTCTACCCACTTAACCCAATGTCGGCCAGACTCGCCATCTTGTTCTTCACCGCTCAACTCTTCACCTTGCCCCACTGGATTACCATTCGACAGTAACACCGGGTACTGGGCTTTATCCGCTATCACTGTGGTAGTAAACAAACTCATCACATCTGGACGGTCGAGGTAATAGGTGATTTTTCGAAAACCTTCGGCCTCACACTGCGTGCAGTACATTCCTTTAGAAAGATACAGCCCTTCTAGTGAGGTGTTTTCTTGAGGTTTAAGGCGAGTTTTTATTTCTAAGGTAAACGTATCCGGCACAGCGGTAATTTGAAGTGCCTCACCTTCTATTTGATACCGCGTTGATGGCAATAACATGCCGTCAATGCACAAACTTTGTAGCTCAAAATCAGCCCCTACCAACTCTAGCACTGAGCCCTCCGCGGTAGAGTCTGTATTTTTATGCATCACCAATGTCGCAGTAACATCTGTATGGCTGCTGTATAACTCAAAAACCAGATCTGTTGTTGTAATCAGGTAGGCAGGCACTTGATAACTGGCAAGTTGAATGGCTTCTGGTGTACTTTGCAAATCAGGGGAGGCATTAACCATTGATGTTTCCTAAGGTTGTTATTTCGAGGCATGACTATTGTAGGTATAAGCTATTGTAGGTATAAGCTATTCAGGGATAAACTATTTCAAGTTTCCTGGGGGAATGATTTTCACAGGGCTAATATCGGCTTCATGGTCAGCATCATGATCGTCGCTTTCACATACTTCGCCTTCCTCCTTCGGACCTTTATCAATATGCCCTATTCTTTCATCTTCCGGCAAATATTTAGCATCATAGGCAATCACCGCCTGCATACACTGCTCTCGCTGTTCCTTGCTAAGGCGCTCACCGTCAGGCCACTTTCCAAGCTCCACCGCTCGCTTTAGCTTTTGGTATACTTCAGGGGTAATGGTATTAATTAGATCATCGAATTGCATGAAGGCTATCTCGTAAAATAAAAACCATAGTATACGTTATTTGGTTTCATTGTTTTTAGAAAACACCGTTCTCAGTATTAATCAGCAGCCACTCGGCCAACTCGTCTGGAGGGATTGGTCGGCTAATAGCGTAACCCTGACATTGCAGCTCTGGCACTCGCTTCAAAATATACAGCTGTTGCTCAGTTTCTACTCCTTTAGCAACCACTTTCACACCTAACCCTGACGCAAACCGCACTACCCCCTCAATAAAGGCCACTTCTTTCGGGTTACTTGCAATACGATCAGCAAAAGTTTTTGCCAATTTTATCTTTTTCACAGACAATCGCTGTAAATACATTAACGATAAACGACTTAAACCAAAATCATCAATACAAATTTGCACCCCCAAAGAACTTAACTCCCCAATAATAGAGCAGGCTTGATCTATATCTCGCGCTAATGCGTACTCTTTAATCTCAAGCTCTACAAACTCTGGTTTTAAACGTGATGCCTTAATGGCCTCCGCCAACCACGTCAACAAACTACTATCTATAAATTGAGATAAACTTAAATTAACCGATACCGTGACATTACTTACCCCTTTACCATGCAATTTGCGAATGTCTCGACAGGCCCTCATTACCATCTGCTTACCAATCACTGTCATCTGCCCAGACTTTTCTGCCAACGCTATAAACTCAGCAGGTTCAACAACACCCAAATCAGGATCTAACCATCGGCACAATGCTTCAAAACCCAGCAAATCTCCTGACTCTGCGTTAACGACTGGCTGATAGTAAATATCTAGGGTGTCACGCTCTACAACATCACTGAGCTTGGCAACCATATCTAACGACTGTCGTAGGTCATCTTTCTCATCCTGGGCAATACCCGCCGGTGAAAACACCTGCCCCGCTACATCATCAGGCCGCGCCCCAACACGACCAATTAGCTCTGTCGTGATCAGATTGGCTTTTGCCATTAGGTTGTAACTGTACTCCAGCGCACTCACTACAGCATTGTAATGGCTGACTAAATCCGTCAACTCATCTTCGCCTTGAAGCTTAACCCGCCTCCCATAGTCCTGTGTTGCACCGATATCATGGGCTTGTTGCACAAAATCTCTTAAACGATCCACCATTGATCGGCGAACGAACAACCAGATCAATAAAGCGCCAATCACTCCAACACTCCAAATACTCACAAGTACCCATGGAACTCCGCGATAACTTTGCGAGCTTTGATCATCAATCCAAACGTTAATAGGTGCAGTAATAAGCCCTTTCAGCTCACTCTTTGCCCGAATATTCCCCTTCGGCGGCACGGCCTCAACAACACCACCCAAACTTGCTTCAAATTCATAGATAGCATTTAATTCACCGAACAACGACTTTAAAAAATAACCTGCCACAAAATACCGAACACCTCGATCATTGCTACCAACCTTTTCCACTGTAAGATATAAAGGCTCTCTCTGCCAATACCCGACTCCCGTGGTTTGCCATCGCAACCCAGCAACCTGATTAAACAATACTCCGTCCAAATCCCGTAACGGCTGGCTGTTTTGAGTCATTAATTCATCCGGTTGAAAACGCCCAATAACATGCCCCCCACCCGTCAATACGTAAAGAAAATCGAGGTCATGCTTCACACCAAGTACGTCCAACAACCCCTCCTTTATCGTCGCATCACCCATACTAGTGCCTAGATCGGTATAGGTTGAGGAGAGAGTCTTGACTGTCGTTAACGCATCACGTTCTGCCGCAATAACAACCGAGGAAAACGCCTGACTCATTAATTCCTGGATACGCATTTCGGCAACACTTTCTCGCTTATCCTGTAATTGCCACTGCAGAGTAAACACCGCAACGAACACGACAAGTATGCATAAAGACACTAAAAAAGCCCGAAAGCGCAACGTCATTGTTTATTCAATCCAGTCAATATTAATCAAGCCCTTCATTAACCCAGGCCAACTTTGATACATCCAGCCCGACATCACCATCATCAAACCGATAGGCGACCAATTTTCCGTGCTTCACCGCACTGTAATCCAAGCAAGCAATGTTGGAACAAATCAGTCTCGGCTTACCTTGCCTCCAATAATGGCCTACAAACAAGGGTTTTTCATCTTTCTGATAACAAACCAACTGTTTTTTTTCTTTTTCCGTTAATAATTGATGCTCTACAGGTTCTGGCAGACGGTCTGGTTGAAATATGACATCATCGTACGTTTTGGGGCTCATCGCCCAAAACTTTGTGCGAAACCTGTGCCTTACAACACCATCCCTCCCTGTCAGCGTAAGTCCATCAGGTAACATCAGATCCGTACCCCGAAGTAGTCGCTCTACAATTCTATTCTCTGTTGTTGCCCAGACAATAGATTGCTGAAGAAAATTTTCGTCTGCAAAGCACTGCGAAGATGCCACCTCGCTCAATTGATCTATCTTTGACTGATCCCAGCATGCATGAACAACACGAAAACCATCAAATTCCAAAAAAATAGGTAGTGTTTTAAACCACTGCAACGCGTCTTGCCAGTCTGCCTGATAGTTTTTGTATTGATCCAACGATGCTGCCAGCAATCCTCGAAGCTTTTCTTTGCGTTGCAGATTTATCGTCTCCATATCCAACAAATCATAGATCAACGCATTATATTCATGGTTCCCCAATACTGCATAAGCATTACCTGCTTCCACCATCGATTTCGCAATCGAAACAACCTCTCGAATATCCGGCCCTCGATCAATAAGATCACCCAGGAAAATCACTTTTCGAAATGGGTGAGAAAAAATGGAATCTACTTCTTGATAACCCAACTTCGCCAACAACCGACGTAACATATCCGCGCAACCATGAATATCACCAATCACATCATACCCTGAAATATGTGGCGAGGATCGACTCACAGCACTTCACTCCACCCTAGCTTCGAACGGCAACTTTCATAAAAGCTGTGATTTAGTGGATGTAACAATTTCATTTTATGCGATTTCTTTCGCACATAGAGCACATCTCCAGGCTCCACCGAAATATCCCCTTGCCCATCACTGGTTAAACGAGGACTACACTCATTATTTTTGCTAACAACTATTTTAATTTCACTATTACCCCCCACAACCAAGGGCCGACTACTCAACGTATGAGGAAACATTGGCACAAGCACGATGGCATCCAGATTAGGGTGCATAATCGGGCCGCCACCAGATAACGCATAGGCTGTAGAACCCGTAGGCGTAGAAATAATGATACCGTCTGAGCGTTGACAATAAACAAACTGCCCCTCTATAAACAGTTCAAACTCCAACATAGTGATCGAGCTTCCAGAGTGAAATACCACATCATTTAACGCGCTACTTTCACCCACTGGCCTGCCATCTCGTATCACTTCAGCCTCTAATAAAAAGCGCTCCTCCAACAAATACTCACCATTCAACACCTCAGTAACCAGGGCATTGATATTCTGCGGTGATATATCGGTCAAGAAACCAAGGCGGCCTCGGTTAATACCTAACAAAGAAACGCGTGAGCGAGCAAAATCCCTAGCAGCACCTAATAAACAACCATCACCGCCCACAACAATGATCAGATCACAAATTTCCCCCATCATTTTTCGGCTGCCTTTTTGATGGTTATCGCCAGGCAATATCGTTGCAGTACTTTCCTCAATAACAATTGAAAGTCCATGCTTATCTAGCAATTCAATGAGCTGCTGAAGTGATTCGCCCACCAACTCGCTCCCCATCCTACCAATCAAACCAACGGTACGAAACTGCTCTTTTGCTTGCATGTTGTATGCCTTGAGTAAACGAAGCACATGATTGTAACACCAATGCCATCATCAAGAATCATAGATTCAACCCGCTTACGGGGCGTTATTTATTCACTGCACCAAAACTTACGATATTACCAGCACCGTTGTGAGCTTTATGCTTATCGCAACGATCCGAGTCACCAATAACAAATTGACTAGGCACATCAATTCTGCTCACTTTGCAGTCGCAGTTTTTATCCTTGGTTAATGACTGTTTACACGTAGGTCGTTCGTAGTGCCCGAGCCATACTTTGTAATGCTCGATAGATACTAAACATTTATCTGCCGCATAAGTGATGGGGTCATCCATATATTCGGGCATACTTGCTAATGGGATTGATATATGACCAGCTCCTGGGTGAAAGGCAATAAAACTAACACCAAGCCCCTCTAAACGCTCCAAAAATTTATCACCACCATCATTCACCAGGCGAAGCTTATCTTTACGCAAATCACAAAGCTCTTCACGCAATTGCTTAGCAACTTCATGTCGATACATTAACTCCATGTTACGCAGCTCGATATCTTCTTTTAACTTAGCGGTCTCTTCGGTAACACGCTCTTCAAGCATGTTTTGATACTGCACTTTAAGCTCATCCAGCTTCTCGTTTTTATTTGCCTCAGCTTGCTTCGACTCAATACTTGATGCTTTTTTTAATGCATCCAATTGTTTACGCTGAGCCTCATTTTGCTCCCGTAACGCCATATTTTGACTGTGTAACGACTCATGCTGGCTTTTTAGCCGCGCCACTTCAATTTCCGCATGTTGCAAGCGTTTTCCATAATCCAACTTTAACGCCGCAACATTCTGCTGCATTTCTGTTTGCAGGGTTTTAATATGTAACCGTTGAGCCTTCAATAAACTGGCAATTTTTCCGCGGTGCTCAGACTCAAGTGCTTGAAGCTGGCTATCCATCAATCCAAAATCATCACCTCCAGCACCCATTAAATCCAACGTTGGTGCCAATGTTGCTTGAGGGTGCCCCTGAGGCGGTAAACTAGGTGGAACTCGCCTCTGGGGAGCCGCTCCGGTCAAATCCCCCTGCGGCAGCGAAACATCTGATGCAAACGAGCCATAGAGATCAGCGGCAGGTTGTGGTGGCGCCGCTGCTACACCCCAATTACTTTGTTGAGCGCCCGTAAGCATTGACTGCGGGGCGGGGCCTGGCGCATTTGACGACTTAGGAATACATAATTTATTCGCTTTTGCTGTATCCCTTATTCGAATAAACGTATTACTCGCTGGGGACATATCAGGATCCCACATATCTGCATGATGCCACGCGACAGAACACTGACTTTTACAAGACAGTCGAATAGGGCCGGCTCCTAGATTTGGCCCAGCACCGGCGGTTTCCGCTAAATGTCGCAATGGTAAATTCCATGACTTACTCGCAAAACCCTGTCGATCAAAGCCAATCGTAAACAACACGCACGACTCAACCTGAAGCGCGCCATTAATCACAATAAATGCGGACTTAATGGTGTCTCCAGCAAATTCATTTAACCCAACAACGCCATCAAGAATCGCTTCAAATTCTGTGTACATCATCTCTTTGCAGATACCGTTTTCATCAAAACAGAAAACCGCCTCTACTGACGCCCGTGTATCGACCATGCTTTACTAACTCTCAACACTCACCAGCTCACACTAGCGGCATTTTATAATTTTAATAGGGATACTGTAATTTACTCATTGTAGTTAAGGATAGACGATTTGAATGTGATGATATTGGCAATTCACCCTTGATTAAGGATTCATCAACAAATTCTTTCAATTATTGAATACTATGCCCACACTGGAACCCCATGAAAGCAAAAAGGAGCTGATATTTGTCAAAAGCGCCCCTAAACAGATGGCAAAACAAACGATATACTGGTTGCCGATAACAGCATTTCCCCCACACAACAGTAAGACTTCTTTATGAAAATCGGTGATACAACAGCCAGCTACATTCAATATTTACTTGATATTGTGACATCACACGGCACCCCGAAAGAAGAATTGCTTGCCGCTAT
>CAJXXT010000276.1 GCA_913063495.1 uncultured Gammaproteobacteria bacterium
TTTTATTGAACGCCATAAGTACTTTGTTGAAGTGCCTTGGGATCCTGACTATTACTACTGGGATTATCAACAAATGATTAATGAATATGGCCCCGGTGAAATGGGAACCCCAACGGCCATTGAAATGCCTGATGCACCACATCCTTGGTGTACCATGTCTAATGATGACGTGTCCTATCTTGTGGAATATTTATTGACGCTGTAGTTATGATTGGCATAACGTCTATTAACATGACAGGCATGTTAATAGACGTTATAAGCAAGATTTAAATCAACCCCAATGTATCCTTTAATGCCCTAACAATTAACGTCAACTCTTCATCAACCTCATCATTCTGTTCATGACGAATTTCACACTCTTTGTAATTTTTCAAAAACAAATCCGTTATTACATTTTCTTGATGTTCACTCAACTCCAAGCAATGAAACAAATCCTTCGCGTCTTCCACTGAGGCTTCCTGCGATTTTACGTATTCATATTTATTCTTTTTATGCAAACCAGCTAGCCGGTCTAAGGAGCTTTGTGTCATTTCCGCCATGGTGAGTAACTTTAAGCGCTGAGAGTCCATTTTATTTTTCAAAAACAAGCTTAATATCATTGGCTCACTCGCTTGCGCAAGTGTTGCTAGCACATCCTTTAATTGCCCGTATCGATTCTCGTCATCCACAGGCATATTTTTTATTAGAAGGGAAACATCTACATAGTTTATTAGCGTTCGATTATTAAAATCCATAATACGCTGCTCTTCACGAAACCGATCGATAATACTTTGTTCCAATGGCTGAACGGCACCGCTATGAGAATATTGGTATTTCTTTTTGGGTGTTCTTAGTTCAACAACAGCCATTAATCCATAAGCCGCCAAAATATCCAGTAATTTGTGGCCTAATGAATCAAAATTCGTACAAGTGTACGTTCCCTGAATAAAACCTAATAACTGACCAAGATCCGCGGCATTGCGCATTGCATCCAAAGCTACAGATTTTGCACTGTCAACTTCGCGATAGCTCAGCTTGGCATTCTCTATTTTGTTAGATGTTGCTATCGCAATTGAAATTTTAGCTTTGAGTTCATCACCAACAATCGGCTTGGTTATAAAATCAGTTCCACCCGCCTTATAACTTTTTACAATGACTTTTTCAGAGTTCATTGACGACAAAAAGACAATCGGAACCTGCTTTCCATCCCCTCTCCTTCTAATCTTTTGAGCCAATTCGTAACCATCAACCTCCGGCATTTCAATATCCAACAGAAATAAATCCGGAACCCGTTGATCCATTGCGATCAATGCTTCCTCTGCTCCTGAAGTACAAAGAACCTCATAATCTTCCACTAACACACTTTCGACAATTCTCTGCATACTGACAGAATCATCAACAAACATGATGTACTTATTTGACATTTTCCTACCACTTCCCTAAGCAAAGACCACATTCATTGTGGAGCCTCGTTACCCGAGTCCTTTTTGCATCACACCTTAAGCATAGACAAGATCTGATAGGTTAGAAAAAAACATGCCCTAATCTTGCTTTCAGAGTCTCACTCAGGTAGACAGGAATTACCGTTCAAGTATATTGATGCAGTAACAATTTATCATAACCTTAAGCTCTTCAGCCATAATATCCCCTTGAAGCTCATCGACACTGGCTGCAAAACGCAAGGCACTACCTATCGTATCGCAGATCATGTTAGTTATGGCTCTTAGACGTTCTGCAGGTATTTGAGTAAGCACCACATGCATCGCTTGAAAAATCACGTCGCCATTAACTAAGTTATCCTCAAGCACCATGTCTTGCAGCTTAGGGTCGGAGCGAGCAGCATTCCACAGCGCCCGAACAGATTCATCGTAACGATAGCGCTTGTAAAGGGTATCCACCAATCGAGAAACCATGTCAGCAAAGTACTCAAGAACACTCTCCCCCTCCGGTAAACGGTTTAATTCCTTTTTCACGTCCGCCTGAGTCTCTGCCATTTTCTCTTGAAGCAAACTGCTGACAATTGCTGTCTTATTGGGAAAATACTGATAAACCGAACCTATTGGCACGCCGGCCAATTTGGCGATATCGCTCATTTTGAGCTCATCATAACCCCGTTGAATAAGACGGCTTTCCGCCACGGACAACATTGATTGTACTCGTAACTTACTTCTCGCTTGTACCGGCGTTTTTCGTACTGTGGGTTTGATCGCAGAACTCCCTTGGAAATCACACAATTGTAATCGAGGTTTCCTGCGCTGGCTATTATTCTTAAAAAATATGCCTCAGTACTGCATTTATGTCCTCTCCACATTGGTAGTAGTCACTATACCTTCTGATTAGTAGTCACCACGCCTTTTATATAGTAGTCACCAGGCCTTCTGAATTTCCGCATCCGCTGTAACAAAAGGCATAAAGGGCGGTAGTTCTTCTTCAACAATTTTTAACTCTAATACTCCCGGAATATGCGCTCTGCGCGAAACATATTCATCCAACAATGTATCGAGTTCCGTCAACGAGGTTGCTGTCTTAGCCCAAATTCTGTCCTTACCGCCAAACCCCCTAGATATTGTCGCAATATCAACACTCCCGTAGGTATTGCCCTCAATCCTTCCCGAAAAATACAGCTGCTGCCGGGTGACACACATACCGTGCATATTGTTGTTAAACACAATCCATAATATCGGCAACTGAAGATCTACAGCCGTGTGTATTTCAAGGCCTGTCATCATGAATGCCCCATCACCACATAACACCGTTGTACGAGATGGTTTTGATTCACCTAATTGGGCACCTATCGCACCAGCAATGGCATACCCCATCCCCCCCATCCCTAATGCTATATTCGTTGACACATTCTGGGGTATTTTAAGAAAGTGCGCTGCAGCTGCCGCACAATTTCCTGCATCAAACAGGATATGTCCCTGCTCGGGTAAATATTGATTAACAACCGTTAACGCAGCACTTTGGGTCAACCCGTTACGCTGCACATCGGTCAACGCGGCATCAACCAATTGCTGATATTGTATTTTTTGTGGGGCAAAACAGGTGACAGGATTCAACTCGTCATCAACAGAAAACGTTAACGGCGATGCCTCTTGTTTCTCGTTAAGCGCATCAAAAAACATTAACGCTTCCGATTTCTTCAACATGCTAGGGTTCAAAGACTCATCAAGCTCCTGAAAATCACTGTTAACCATACACAATGTTTTTTCCGTCAACGCACTTTCTAAGGTTGCCCGTGTCATTGCTCTCAGTTGGGTACCAACGGACAAGATAAAATCTGCTTTCTCTTCTATAAATGAATGGGCAGATGGATGACCCGCGACGCCAATCATGCCCAAATAGCGTTTATCATCATTCGCAAAGATACCAGGACAAGACAATGTTGATACAACACGAATATTGGACGATTCAACAAAAGCTCGCGCTGCCGCTTCTGCATTGTGCCTGGCAACACCAGAGCCCAAAATCAACACCGGTTTTTTTGCTTGAGAAAGCCTATCCCATATATCATTTATATTCTTTTCAGCATCTTGAACATTCGACTTAAAGGAGACTGAATCTAAAAAACCCTTAGGGATATCACCAACTTCTAATCCCATAATGTCTCTAGGCAACAACATAACCGACGGACCGTGACGCCCCAAAAATGGTTGCGATAATGCCGTTAAAAATAGAGGCCAAAATTGATCCGCTGTTTCAATTTTACAAGCAAACTTTGAAATGGCTTGCCACATAGCTAGTGCATTTACGGTAGCGCCGATTCCTGAAGAATCTTGAAAACTTCCTCGTCCTTCTTGAGCTATCGGTGGCTGCCCGACCAATGCTAAAACCGGTACAGAATGAGCATAAGATTCAGCAATACCAACGGCTAGGTTCATCATACCCCCTCCTGATGTTGCACAGCAAACACCAAGAGTATTATGAGTACGAGCCCTAGCATCAGCCATAAAAGCCGCCCCATACTCACTTTTTGTCATCACTGTTTCGAAGCCATGTTGACCTTGAGCATATCCTCCCTTCTCAGATTTACCCAGGCGAAACACGGCATCATGAACGTGCTCTATATTGGCTCCGCTAACACCAAACATATAACGTAAATTTAATTCACGTAAACAGGTAACAATCGCATCTGATAGTATCATGTCTTTTAGGCCGCATTTTTAACAGAAGTTGGACGCTGACCACCAGACGATCGATCGCCATAATGTGTGTGTTTTTCTTGTGACTTACTTTGTGATTCACCTTGAGACTTAGCTTGTGATTGGGGGCGATGACATACCATCCAGCTATGAATATACATCACTCACCTCCCTGCCAATGCACAACAGATCCACAAGCGTAATCCCCCGCGTGAGCAAAACCTCCCAACAAAAGATTATCTCCTTTTTTCAATGTTCCTGTCTCAATACCCCGCGCTAATGAAATTGGCAAGGCGGCACCAAATAAATTGCCATGTTCTGGAAAGGTATGAATATGATTTTTTTCTTCCACACAAACTGACTCACGCCAGTTACGTAAAAATGTGTGATTTGGTTGATTGGTAATTAATTTGTCCACATCCTGCATCGATATATTTGCGTCTTTAAGTGCTGCATATAATGCTTCTGGCACAATTTTATTTCCACGACCCACAATGGATGCCAATTTGTTTTCCGTAAATTCAATGTGCATAGGTGTCTCACGAGGATCCCACCATTTTTGGCCGTCATCACTAACGGCTGTCATATCTTTTGCATATTCACCATAACTACGGCGAACAATTGATTGCACCGGCGAACTGTCATTTGCTACCAAATACCCAACACCACAACCATCGCCTGGCACCGCCGATTGCGGTAATTTTCGATTTTCAGGATGACGAAATATTCGACCTGCAGCATTTTGAACATTACAAATCATCGCTGTTTTTGCACCAGAGCTTGCCATCAAGCTACGTGCGATATCCATCATATATACAAAAGAAACACAGCCACCATTATGTACATCAATGATCCATGATGGCTTTGCACCAAGCACATGGGCAAGCTCAGCACCGCAACCTGTAAACGGCATATCCAGTACCGTGGTATTAATCAAAATAATGTCGACGTCTTTCGCAAAATCTAGATTTAACCGATCAGCCAGTTTTCGCGATGCCTGCTCCAGCATACTAATTGCCGTTTCACCTTCCGCCACATGACGACGAAACTCAGTACCCTTAAACATGGGGTGATTGCTGTTTGGTGCTTTTTCACCATCAACAATAGATTCTGTAAAAAATGTATTCGGTACTATGTCTTCTGGCAAATAACTTGCTGCACTCACTAAACTGATCGATTGCATCTTTTCATCCTCTATTTATAACTATTAAGCACACACAACATCAGTTTTTTCAGAACCGTCTGGTTTTGAGGCCGTTAATTCTGAATCTTTTAACCATGACGCATCAAACATAGGAAGCTTATTTTTATGGCGGTATTCCAATATATGTTTAAGATTTTGCATCTCAACCCAATGACCGGCATAAAACATTGTCCAGAAATCACCGACCCATACAGGACGTTTAGCCGGAGCTGTTTGTGGGTAAGGATTTTTGTCATAAAACGGATGATGACAATTAGTCCACAACACAACCGAACCCGGTTTGTTTAATACCTGTTGCGCGGGTACAACACGCATTAAATAAATCATCCATAGGTGTTCGCCTTGATCCCAAGCACAATGATAATCTACCGTCATCGCATCAGAGTTTACTTTTGTTTCACAAAAACAAAGCGTGTCATCACCGATCATATCCTTGAATTCAAACAGGTTTTTCTTATCTGTTGGTTTCATATCTCGAAGGCTGTAAGTCCACTCAGCCAAAGAACGTGTTTGTGCAAGGTAGCGATAAACATCTTCTGGTGGGCAATCAATATATTCTTCAATAGTGCAATATTTGCCATGCACTTCATCGTGGGGGTAAACAGCATGCGTCAATTCCATGCAATAACCGTTCATTTCATTCGTCTCAAAATTTTCTATACGACGAACGTTTTCTATTGCATTAACATCGTGTTTTTTCATACCTTACCCTTCAAATTATCGTTATTGACGTACAGTTACTTCCCTATGGTTCCTTAAGGAAGTAACTTATATAATCTTGTTAGTTCAATTTACATTTGAACGCAGAATAACGACAAAAGCGGGCCCCGGCTTATGGTATAGTCCGCTTCCATTACGGAATCATCCAGAAAGGTTAAGAATATGCATTGCAGCATTACCGCCGATATAGAAGAGCGACTACCTTTTCATGAACACCCTCCCCATGAGCTAATTGTTTGTGGAAGTGATGCAGGACAACTGGAAATTAATGGCAAGCTAAGTGACTACCGAGTCGGGCGCACTTTTCTTATCCCCTCAGGGGTTAGCCATCGAATTATTGGCAGCCCTAAAGATATCGCTCGCACACAATTTATTTGTTTTGATGATGGTTTTGCATCCTCTCTAGGTATTTTCTCCTTAAAAAATTATTTGGATGACAAATACCTCAATCATTCCGTCAGTAGTCGTTTTAACCAACAACGCTTCCGGGAAAACGCTACATTCGCAAGACGCTTACAAAACGAAATTGATTCCCCATCATTGTTTGGCGATGTCATGGCAAGAAGTATCTTGGCTCAACTGCTCATTAATCATTGTCGCCAAGCAACCATTCCCACTCTCGTAAAAACAAATAATAAAGCGTTTGAAATAGAACGTTGCTGTGAGGCTATTCTTCAAGACCCATCCCAGCCCATCACGTTAGAAAGCATGGCAAAAAAAGCCGGCATGTCTCGCTCTTCTTTTGCTCTTCAATTTAAAACCGTTACCGGCAAAAGCTTAATTGAATACACCAACCTCATTCGCCTACAGCAGGCCTGCCAGCAATTAACCAACACTAATGATTCTGCCACCAATATCGCTTACGATTGTGGGTTCGGTAATTTAGGCCATTTCTACAACAGTTTTAAGAAACAATACGACATGACTCCCGTAGACTACCGACGCTGGGCATTAGAACAACAAGTAGGAAAAAAGACAGATAGGGAAGAACCCCTTTCCCTAAATAGCTAACGCCCCCAAACCCCTCTTCCAAAGTTCCAAGCTCAAAATCATCCCATTGAGTAATAGTATTTCCCAACACAAAAATAGGTCTAATTAAGTGCGCGCTTATCCAGCCAGTCATGTTGCTTCATGAGCGCGGTTATGCTTCCGTTTGCACCATAACCTATTTAGGTCTATGATGAGCCCTTAGCGGCAGCCTTTAGGCTGCCTTTTTTCGTTGTAGTTCT
>CAJXXT010000277.1 GCA_913063495.1 uncultured Gammaproteobacteria bacterium
GCATTAACGCTGAGTACGACGAAAGGCTTGCATGCGCTTAGTTTACGCGAGGTTACACGAGAAGCCGGAGTTGCCCCCGCGACGTTTTATCGTTATTTCAGCGACATGGACGAGTTGGGGTTAACACTTGTTGATCAAGTGGGAATGAAGCTTCGCCATATGATGCGTCAAGCTCGTTCCAGAGTGCGGATGGAAGGGAGTATGGTCGCTACATCCATCGAAACCTTTATGTTGTTCTTGGATGAAAACCCCGAGTTATTTCAATTGTTAATGGGTGACCTTACCGGGGGGCCTAAAGCGTTTCGAGCTGCAATTTTTAAGGAAAAGCAGCGTTTTGTCGATGATCTTGCGATGGATTTGACCAGTGATGTGCAAACGGTAGCTTTACCAGAACATTACCCTGTTATAGCCGAGATGATGATCAACTTGGTATTTCAGGGTGGTATTGAAGCGTTACACCTGTCTAAAAAAGATAAAAAACAGTTTGAACAAAAGTTAGCGCTTCAACTTAACCTTATTCTGGCAGGTAGCTCTGTTTTTGCTAGTAAGTGCTAAATAAGTGCTTGCAAGCAAGGAGCCTAATTTAGTTAACATGCCTTCCTAATTGTTGTTCTGCTTTTCCTGTTTTCCTCGTTTTCCTCGTTTTCTAGGTTTCTAGTCTGTATAGACTAATTAGTTCATTTTATGGCTTTATCAAATCAAACGTCTGTTTTATATTGAGATCCAAAATGATTACCTTGATCTGTATTAAGTCGTTACGCCTTGATATTACGGACAGTAGATCAGTCTCAGTAAGAGAAACGCCTAACAAATAATACTCTACGTAGGCATAAATGAAGGAAGGGATAATGATAAGCCTAATTAGATGGATGTTAATTGTTGTTGGCCTGATGTTGTCGGTGACCTCCTATGGGCAACTTGCCCAGAACCTTACCATTGGTAATGCCAAAGCACTTGCGTTGGCTAATGCGGTAACTGCTGACCCTCCTGGTATTGATGCAATTCACTATAACCCTGCTGGATTAACACGTCTAAAAGGGCAAAGGGTAAACCTTAAGGTTGTGGCGGGGCAATTTACTATCACTAGTGAGCTAACGCGGTCACAGGCACTTAACGACATATTAGATGCTCATATCGATAACGATCCAAACAAGCCGTTTATTTATGAGGAAACCATCGAGGAGGGGGATGCTGTTGCAGGTACTGTTTCTGTGATGTTACCATTTTTTGGGTTAACGGAATTGCCGCTTTTATTAGCTCCGCTTGGGGGTTTTTCTATCTCGACACCTGATAATACCATGACCTTTGCCGATGCCGTATACGCCCCGATGATTGTTGGTTTTACTCGAGAGGAGGGTAGTAACGCTCGCTATGAAGGTAATGCTCTGGGCTTTACTCACCTCGCTTATTTTACGCCCTCTATAGGCGTTAGGGTGACGGATACCTTTTCTGTGGGGGCGGGGATTATTTTTGGTTATACGGGGGTAGGTATGGATTTGGATATGCGATTACCTCACTTATTGTTGGGTGCTGTTGAAGGGTTGTCATCAAGTTGTGGCCAAGATAATGAGAGTCTTGCTAATAACATTGCGGTAAATTTGTGCGAAGGTGGTATTGGCCCATTTGATACCATTGGGAATTTGACCTTAGAAGTAGAGCAGGGGTTTAATCCGTCGATCAATATTGGATTTCTATGGGAACCCGTTGATTGGTTTACCTGGGGAGCGGTTTACCAAAGTGAAGCAAAAACACAATTGTCGGGTGACTTTGAGTTTACCTATGAGCAGAAATGGATAGATTTTTTTCAGGGTTTGAATGATGAGGGTACGTTGGTGGGGGCTTTAAGCGGCGCGGGGTTGCCGATTCCTAAAGGTGTTGCAGTTAATGAAGGTAAAGCGACATTGGACTTTACGATCCCCGCACACTTTTCAACAGGAATTAGTGTCCAGTTAACGCCCCGATTTAAAACCAATATTGATATTAAATGGACTGATACTGCTGCATGGGAAGAATTTAAAATTGAATTCGATTCCCCTGTTGATTTTCTGCCGATACTCACCTTTATTGCTCCAGAGCAGGTAACCGCAAATAGTATCAGTTTTCCGCGCGGTTATGAGAGCACTTGGAGTTGGGCGGTAGGGTTTGAATATCAATGGGATGATCGTCTGGCGCTACGTGCAGGCTACGAAGATCGCCCCAGCGCAATTCCTGAAGATAAAGCCGATTTATTAGCTCCCTTTGGTGCTGCCTTTTTGGTGGGGTTAGGTTTTTCTTATCAGTGGGATAAAGATTCGGTGATTGATGCGGGAATGGGAATGCTACGGTCTAGCGTGAATATTCCCAGTGAAAGCAGTACTAATTTAAATAGCCGGGATCCGAAGGATATTATCTACACCCCTTACAGCGGCTATGATGCCAAAACAGATATTACCGCGTTCTTGTTTGAATTTAGTTATCTGACGATTTTTTAATCAAAGGTGGGAAGAGGTAATTCGAGTAATAGTGCTTCATATGCTTCTAGTAGTTGTTGCTGAATGGCTTTTATTGCCGAGGTGTTTTCCGTTTTGATTGCCCCCTCGAGATTTTTGCATAAATCCAACAGTTGCTGGGCGCCAATGTTTCCTGCTGCTCCTTTGAGAGAGTGGATTGCATTATTCAGTAGTATAACGTCAGCGGGTTCACTGCAAGATCGAATGATATCAATATCTTTAATCGATTCAGATCGGAATAGCGCCATAATTCTATTTAAACGCGTTTCATTGTGACGGAACCTCTGTAGGGCGTCGGATTTATTCCAGATGTATTCGTTAGTGGGTGATACGTTATCATTGGTTGCATCATTGCTCTCGTTTTTCTTCTCGTTTTTGTCATCGCCATTTGATGTTTTGTGTTGCTCCGGCGTTTGCTTTAACCAGTATTCAATTTTTTCTTCTAAATCTTCTATTGTTACAGGCTTTGCCAAATAATCACTCATTCCTGCGGCAAGGCATTTGTCTTTATCTCCTTGCATTGCATTAGCTGTCATTGCGATGATTGGGACGTCCTTGTTGATGTCTGCTATCTCTCCGCTCCGTATTTTTTTACTGGCGCTGTAGCCGTCTAATATAGGCATTTGGCAATCCATTAACACTATTTGATAGGGGGCGTCGGTAGGGGCGTTGCAAAGTGCTGTAATTGCTTCTTCCCCATCGTTTGCTGTGTCAGCGTTGTAGCCCATATCCTCAAGTATGCCGAGAGCAACTTCAAGATTAATTCTATTGTCATCAACAAGTAGGATTCGTGTTTTTGAGGGTTCTGTTTTCTTAAGGTCTTTGAGGTAATGGTGTGTTACAAGCGGTTTTGCATGTAGTAGGGCTGTTCCATTGTCGAGGGAGATCATTAATGCATCACGTAAATCCTTTGGCGTAGCAGGTTTTGGAAAGTACGCATCAAAACCCAATTCGGAGAAGTATTTTGCATCACCCCTTTCACTTACAGATGTCATCATAATAAGGTGGATATGGTTGTTTTCTGGGTTTTGACGAATAACTTTCCCTAATTCAGCACCATTCATTTTTGGCATGTGCATATCTATAATGGCGATAGTAAATTTCTTGGGGTTCTTTTCTAGCAGTTTAATAGCCTCAGGTGCACATGTTGCTTCGGTTACCGTCGCCCCCCAAAGTTGTAATTGCCCACGTAACACTTCTCTGTTGATGGCGTTGTCATCAACTATCAATATAGGAGTATTAACTAAACTAACTTTGGGGATACTTGATTGCGTATTGTTGCCTTTTCCTAGGGTAAGTGAAAATGTGAAGTTGCTACCTTTACCTAGTGTGCTGGTTGCCGTTATTGATCCATTCATTAATTCACATAACTGCTTAGTGATAGCTAACCCTAATCCAGTGCCACCAAACTCCCTAGTGGTTGAAGTGTCAGCTTGGGTAAATGAATCAAAGAGTGTGGGTAACTTATCATCCGGTATACCTATTCCAGAGTCGATAACAGAAACCGTTAATAGAAGGTCATTAACATTCTCTGTTAATGACGCTTTGATAATAATTTCTCCTTCGCGGGTAAATTTTATGGCGTTCCCCACGAGGTTGTTTAGTATTTGACGTATTCTTCCAGGATCCCCCTTAACATCAGCGGTGGTGATTTGAGAGGGATCTAGGATAAGTTCTATATTTTTTTCTTGTGCAACATATGCATTGATCGCTATGAATTCAGAGAGTTGATTTAATATATTGAAATCAAGAAGTTCTAAGTCCAATTTTCCAGCTTCAATTTTTGAGAAATCTAATATATCGTTGATGACAGTTAACAATGCTTCTGCACTTGATTTTGCCATGTTTGTGTAGTTTTTCTGCTTCTCTGTCAATGCCGTTCTTATAAGTAAGCCAAGCATGCCCATGACACCATTCATCGGTGTACGTATCTCATGGCTCATGCTGGCCAGGAAATCCCCTTTTGCGAGGCTTGCCTGTTGAGCTTCAATCGTTAGCTTTTCTAAGCTGTCATTCATTTTTTGAGTTTTTTCTAATAGCTCTGACGTTTGAGTGTTTTTTTCGTGAAATATATTGGCTGATATAGCCAGGTTTCCTATTTCATCTTTTCTTTTTGTTCCGGGTATTTCATTGATATCTTCCCCTTTGGAAAGTTTCTTGAAGATATCCGTTATTCTTCGAATAGGAATGATGATTCTGTAGATCAAAATTATTGCACAGGCTAGTATTAGCGCGAGACTAAGTATAGATACCGCGTTATTTTGTGTTTGAATTTTATTTGCAGTTTCTAACGTATTTTTATTGATGGCTGTTTTTTTCTGATCAACTTTTTCTGCGATTTCTTGAGTTAGATATAGTATCTCATTAGCTGACCCTGTCATGACTACATTGATTAAAAACACGTATCCACGGGTTTTATGTGTGAGTTTGTAAAATTCTTTTTTTATGACTAATATTCTGTTGTTTGTTTCTTTAAATAAAGGGTTTTTCTCGGTGATTTTGAGGGCTTCAGATATATGTGTATTGAAACTTTCTATATGTTCGTAATGCGGTGATATAGAATACTGTAATAAACTAATTTTTGAAGATTTTATTAATAAGTTGATTTCTGAAATTGTGGTTTTATCGGTTTTATTTTGTAGAATTGAGTTGTTCTTAATTTGGGATAATGTGTTTTTAAATGAATCATTGATCAGCTTTTTGAATACGGTATCTCTGCTTTCTTTGCCTTGAATGACACTTTCAAAATTACCGTTGTAATCGCTGAGATGGTTGCTCATTCTTTCAATGTAACTTAGTGTTTCATTATTGCTATCATTGAAGGATCTAAGTTTTTCAAGCTTCTCGTCAATACTGATTATGATGTGATTAAAGTGATCGACAGAGGAGCTTGTTTCAGTATTCTTGTAGATGAGCACATGTCGTTGTAGATCGATGACATCTCGTTCAAGCTTGTTAATTAAATCCAATTCAGAGGCAGAAGATTGAGCTAATTGCTGGTTTTTTGCGAGTAATTCTTGGTGCGAGTAAGATAGGAATATTTGAAAAACCCAAATCATAACAAGAAATGAGAGAGTAATTATGATTTGAGTTTGTAATGTGCGAAACATAAGTGGCCTTATTCAGTATTATGCGCTGATAAATTCGTACCACTTTTGTAAGCTGTAATCATATGTATTCATAACAGTATTCCATACGGCAACGTTGCTTAGTCGCGTGGTGTAACTACCACCTCGTCGGATGTCGCCTTGTTGAACAGAAATATTGCCATCTGTACCTTTTAGTGCTTTTGTTGCGGGTTTTCCTTGGTACCAATAATCCCATTCGGCACTATCGAGATACTTTTCAGACCGTTGAGGGTTGGATATATAATACCCTTGACGTGCAATGAATGCTCCTGGCCACCCTGAAAGCCACCAATTCATATAGTCATAAGCAGCGTCCTTCTCCTTTCCCTGGGTTTCTGATGATAGGCACATTACCCCGTGCCATCCTCGATAGCCCTCTTTAGGGGCCGCATAGGCGACGGGTATGTTTTGCCCGTTGAGGGCAGACACAGCAGGTGAGAACATACTTTCAATGATTACACGGTTTGATGCCATAAATTCGACGGATTCAGGCACCGATGTCCAGAACCCGCTAAAGTGCCCGCTTTTTTTCAAATCAATAAGAATTTTGAATAAGGCGTCCAATTCATTTTTTGTAAGTTGCCCTATATCGTTAAAGGTTGTAAGGCCATTCGCTTGGGCTGAAAGTGCGAGGTCAAACAAACCAATAGTCGGTGCGTTGACGATGGCTACTTTTCCTGAGTACTCTTTGTTGAGTAACCAGCCCCAGCTTTCTGTTTCGTAAGGTTTGCCTTTTGGAATTATTTTTGTGTTGTATCCAAAAGAATCGACGTTATGAACATAAGGTAAAAAGCTGACGGTATCGGAGTGATTTTTGCCTAGTTGTCCATCATCTTGTATGTGAAGTAATTTGTATGGCGCATCTCCGGCTCCAATTTTAGCGTTTGCTGTAAGCTGACCTGTTTGGGTTAAGGCGTTGATTTCTCCCCAATTATGTATACGTTTTTTTTCAATGGGTTGTATGGCTCCAGATCCCCACAAAACCCTCATACTGTTCGACCACTGTTCGTAAAGATCAAAAGAGCCTGGCTGCATTGAGGCTTTTTGTAAAACGGCGGCGCTTCCTTTGGCTTCGTATTCTATCTCAATACCTAGGTCTTCCATTGCTCGTTGCCGTAACTCTTCTTGTAAGGTTACATGGGTTCCCAAGACGCGCAATTTTGTTTTTGTGCGAGCAAAAACATAAGGTGCTTTTATGGATAAACCGGCACCAGCCCCTAGGGATGCTATGCCTCCTAAGGTTTTGCGCTTGTTTAGGTCTACTGTTTTTGGGGTGTTTGAGGGGTTCTGTTTTTTCACAATATAGTCAATCCATGGAGTTGAATAGAGGTATTGTGAAAGTGTAGATGGGGAAATGTTTGTTGTCTTATTCCTGTTGGGTATAAAAAATCCCAAGTAACGAATGTTACTTGGGATTTTGTTAGTCCGATGTGGATGTTAGCTATACTCTTAGCTGCATTTCTTAATTGTATTTTTTAACAAGCCCAACCAATGATTGAATCGTGTTAAAAGGCACATCAATGGAAAACTTGTTAGATAACCATGCTGGAATGTTGCCACCAGGATCGATGTGAGCGCTATATATAATGTCAACCTTGCCGTTCTCTGCTGGGTTGAATTGCCAAGAACCTTTCAC
>CAJXXT010000278.1 GCA_913063495.1 uncultured Gammaproteobacteria bacterium
GGCGTAAATACGTCACCATCCTTAGGCGCAAGCACAATTAATATGTTGTCAGACTGCGTATAGGTATCTTCAATGCTTTCGTAGGCTAATAACTGTGGATTGGCGTCGTCAAAAAAAGCCTGATAATCCGTGGTAAACGTCGTGTAGCGCATACCATAACTTAACACCATCACTACTAAGATAATTAGGGTAAGCAACGTACCCTTACGTTGTAATATTATTTGGGCAAGTGTTTCCGACATATTTTTCCCTTAGCCTCAGTTTTACTTAACTATTTATGCTCAAGAATTCGATACTGATTTTTTGATACTTTTGTTATATAAATAACACCAGAAGTCCGCAACCGGACAGTTTGTCCTATAAATAGGACAATCGAATTTGGGGGGAAAGCATGCCTGATGTAAATGAAATGGTCATTTTTGCCCAAGTCGCTAAAGAAGGTAGCTTTACACGCGCCGCAAAGCGACTGCAATTACAAAAATCCAATGTCAGCCGCAAAATAGCGTTATTGGAAGAACGGCTTGATATACGGTTACTTGAAAGAACAACACGCTCCGTTACCTTAACCGATGCTGGCCAGATCTACTTTGAACATTGTTTGCGTGTGTTAGAGGAGATAGAAGCCGCCGACCTTGCTGTCGCACAGATGCAAACCATTCCCACCGGCACCCTGCGTATCAGTGCACCGGTTGCTCTGGGGGTTTCTGTACTATCACTTTTAGTAACCGACTTTCTAAAACATCACAAAAAGATCAACATTGAACTTAACTTAAATGACTCCCCTGTTAACATGCTGGACTCCGGCATTGACCTCGCCTTTGGTGCAGGCCCGATACCCGGTGCTAATTATGTATCCAAAGAAATTGGCTATGCACAGTGGGTGTTATGCAGTAGTCCGGAATATTTAGAAAAAGCAGGTACGCCGAAACAGCTTAACGATTTAACCCAACATAGTACCATTCTATTTAGCTCGTTAAACCGCCCTAATAGTTGGACGTTTCTTGGCCCTGGTGGAAAAAAAGATGTGATTGTCACCAGCAGCTTAACCGTCAATGACTTAACCTCCGTACAACAAGCAACCCTTGCGGGCCTCGGCATTGCCATTTTGCCAGCACTGTCGGTGACAGAAGACATCAAAGCCAATCGCCTAGTACAACTCTTCCCTGAGTGGCAATTAAAGTCATACCCTTTTTATATGGTGTATCCCAGTAGCCGTCACCTTTCTGCAAAATTGCGAGCGTTTTTAGAATTTATTATGGAACGATGGACACCCACTCCGCCATGGGCGATTACCTTGGATGAGGTATGAAAACATCACGATCTAGAGAATTTACGCCATCACACATTGCCTATTGCCTCAAAAAGGTGCGATTATGTTCGTTGACAACATACAAACGCGCCAACCTTTTGTGCGCATTACATAACTCTAAAAATAATAATTATGTCAAAGCATATCCTCATCACCGGTGGTACTGGTTTTATCGGGCAACGTCTATGCCAGTACTTTTTAAAACAAGGTCACTTGATCACCGTTTTCACTCGCTCTTCTGAAAAAGTCGAGAAACTGTGGAATGGTGAGATCGCCGCAGTGGATGACTTAGACCAGCTTGAGTTTATCGAACCCATTGATTGGGTTATCAATCTCGCCGGTGAACCTATTGCGGATAAACGCTGGAGCGATGCGCAAAAACACCGCATCCAAGACAGCCGTATATTGCTCACCAAGATGTTAGTAGACGCACTCTGTAAATTACCCAAAGCTCCCGAATTAATGATTAGTGGCTCTGCCATTGGTTATTACGGTCATTGTGACGATGAGACTTGTGACGAATCATTCCCTGCTGGTGATGATTTTGCCGCACAACTCTGCCATGACTGGGAAAAAGCGGCCCAAGCGATAACAATCAAAGGCACCCGTCTCAGCTTTCTTCGTACGGGTTTAGTATTAGGAAAAAATGGCGGTGCACTGAAAAAGATGGCCGCCACTTTTAAGGTAGGCCTTGGTGGAAGAATCGGGTCAGGGAACCAGTGGATGTCATGGATTCATATCGATGATGTATGCCGTTTATTACTCCACATAGCCAATACCCCCCAATGTAAAGGGGTATTTAATGCTACATCGCCTAATCCCGTCACCAGCGGCGAGTTCACAAAATTATTATCAAAATCACTGCGCAGCAAAGCCTCATTTGTCCCAAACATCCCATTGCCCAAGCTTTTACTCAAAAAAGCCATGGGTGAGTCCAGCGATTTACTGCTTAAAGGTCAAAAGGTTGTGCCTTTGCACGCAAAGGCCAGTGGTTTTAAGTTTACCTATCCCTCTCTAGAGCAGGCTTTACAGCAAATATATAGCACGCCTTGATAATGTCATGTCTGATGTTGTCACACCTAATGTTGTCATAATAGTGTCACAATAATGTAATACTGTGAGGCCACTAGAGAGCTTCACATGAAACAATTACTGATCGTTGCACACGCGCCCTCACCCAATACCCAAGCATTATGCGAACAAATACGTTTGGGGGCAGAGCAAGCGGATACTGACGCCATTGAGGTTTTACACCTCTCAGCCTTTAACACCTCGCACACCGACGTATTAAAGGCTGATGCCATCATATTGTTTACCCCGGAAAACCTGGGTTATATGAGCGGAGCCCTAAAAGACTTTTTTGATCGTGTTTATTACCCATGCCTCGATGCCACCCAAGGATTACCTTATGCGACCTGTATTCGTGCAGGTCATGACGGTACAGGTACACAACGAGCCATTAAAACCATCACAACCGGGTTGCGTTGGAAAATTGCACAGCCAACACTACTATGTAAAGGGGAATTTCATGATCAATTTCTTACGCAATGCCATGATTTAGGTGCATACATGGCAGTTGCCCTCGACAACGGTATTCTTTAATCCATAAAAGTTACATCAAACTGCAATATAACGGTTGAATCTCAATGTAATCCCTGGTCTTATGCGTCCACCTCGGCGGCGCCTATAACTAACACTAAATTGCCTCTGAATTTTCCGATCAATATTGTATTAACGCTAGATCAACGTTACACAACAACAAATCACCATGGAGACTCAGATGAGCCCCCCTGAATCAACCAGCAACGCCTCTAACTTACTAATGCGCATCGGTATTGTTGGGCTTTTTATCATCGGAATAATTGCCTTCACGTCACAAAGCTTTGGCGCCATAGACAACAGCTTAATACTTATTATTGCTGCCGTAATTGGTGGTTATATGGCGTTAAACATCGGAGCCAATGATGTTGCCAACAATGTCGGGCCTGCAGTGGGCTCCTTAGCGTTAAGCATGACCGCAGCTATCGTGATTGCAGCGATATTTGAAGCCGGTGGGGCGATTATCGCCGGTGGTGATGTTGTCAGTACGATCAAGAAAGGCATTATCGACCCTAGTAATTTGTCTGATCCTATGACATTTATATGCGTTATGATGGCAGCATTACTAGCTGGGGCAGTTTGGTTAAACTTAGCAACCTACCTTGGTGCACCCGTTTCAACCACCCATTCTATTGTTGGTGGTGTATTAGGCGCAGGTATTGCAGCCGGCGGCATGGACATCGCAAACTGGTCAAAAATGAGTGCTATAGCTGCAAGCTGGGTGATTTCACCCGTTCTTGGTGGTGTGATCGCTGCTGCCTTCCTATTTCTTATCAAGCGCTTTGTCATACACCAGAACGATATGGTGCGATCTGCCAAGCGAGTTGTTCCTTTATTATTAGCTATTATGGCTTGGGCGTTTACCACTTATTTATGCTTAAAAGGCCTTAAGAAAATTTGGAAAATTGACTTCCAGACCGCTGCATTATTTGGCCTATGCGCAGCGACTATCACTGTCTTTATCACCGGTAGGATTATCGATAAGGCAGCCGAGAAACTTAAAAATGACAGAGATGCCGTTGCAGACCTCTTTACATACCCATTAATATTTTCTGCTGCACTACTAAGCTTTGCCCATGGAGCTAATGATGTCGCTAACGCCATTGGACCACTGGCAGCTATCAACGATGCGATCGTGAATGTCGGCATATCAAAGAAAGCCGCAATACCATTATGGGTTATGCTCATAGGTGCAATCGGCATCGCCATAGGCCTTGCGTTATTTGGGCCAAAGCTTATCCGTACAGTTGGTACAGAAATCACCGACCTTGATAAACCTCGCGCGTTTTGTGTTGCTCTTGCAGCAGCCATTACCGTTATCATCGCCTCACAGCTTGGTTTACCTGTAAGCTCAACCCATATTGCCGTCGGTGGTATCTTTGGGGTTGGTTTCTTAAGAGAGTACCTTAAGCGTTCTTACTTAGCAGAAATGCATTCAATTTCAGATCAGCTAACGGGGACTGACAAAGACAAAGTTGACCACATTCTTAACAACTACACCAAAGTATCTGTCGAAGAAATTAACAAAGTCTTCCGCGTACTTAAGCAAGACCGCAAACAACTTGATATGAAAAAGAAGGATGTTAAACGGTTGAAGAAAGGCTATAAGGAAGAGCTTGTTAAACGCTCCGCTTTGTACAAGATTGCAGCAGCCTGGATCATAACCGTACCAGCCTCAGCATCCCTTGCAGCAATATTATTCTTCACTGTACGTGGCTTTCTCATCAACTAATAGCCAAGTTAATATCTAGATTAAATAAGCCCCTCTTCTACTGCACATGCCTTGCACTTGCAGTAGAAGAGGGGCTTATTTAATCTAGATAATCACCATCACACTGTTTTGTTTACCTTTGCCCACAACCTTTGCTTTAAATCCATAAAAACCACTTATTTTTTGCTTCCTAACACTTCGGCTAGGGACATTGACCCTACTTCTACTTTACAATTCGTTTCCTAGGCTCCGGTGTGAACATTCCAGCTATGCTTTGGCATTAACTCTACACATTGTTTATCTACTGTTAGCCCAAATGACTACACATGACTACATCAGCAAGAGATAGGATTTCGAATGACGCCACTTTCACCTTCAGACCAGCTTTTCCTTTGGCTAGAAAAACGCCAACAACCCATGCACGTGGGTGGATTACAGTTATTCTCATTCCCTGAAGGCGCGGGCCCCAAGTACGTTACCGAATTGGCTGAATCATTACGTGCGTATTCCTGCCCACAAGCACCTTTTGATCAACACCTAGTTTCAAAGTTTGGTCAGTCCTACTGGGAAACAGACACACACTTCGATTTAGAGCATCACTTTCGTCACGAAGCTCTGCCTAAGCCCGGAAGAATCCGTGAATTGCTTGCCCGTGTTTCTGCTGAACACAGCAACCTAATGGATCGTGAGCGTCCGTTATGGGAAGTCCATCTGATTGAAGGCGTACGAGGCAAACGTTTTGCCCTGTATTCCAAAATGCATCATTCGATGATTGATGGCATGTCGGGCATGCGTTTGTGTATGAAATCTCTCTCCACAGACCCAGATGCTCGAGACCTCCCTCCTATATGGGCAATGCAGCCTAAAAAGAGTAAAGATACGTCAAAACCAAGCCCCAGTGACCTTATTTCTAGCTTGGCACAATTTAGCGGCGCCGCTGGCAAACAACTATCAACGTTACCCGCGGTTGCACGA
Organism: uncultured Gammaproteobacteria bacterium; assembly: GCA_913063495.1. Classification (GTDB taxonomy): domain Bacteria; phylum Pseudomonadota; class Gammaproteobacteria; order Pseudomonadales; family Ketobacteraceae; genus 42-54-T18. The sequence continues at coordinate 5,595 of CAJXXT010000278.1, forward strand.
GAGATAGCCAAGTCTGTTAAAAAGGCAAAAACAGACCCCAATTATGTCTCAGTATTCCAAGCGCCTCACTGCCTACTCAATGAACCTATCACCGGTTCTCGACGTTTTGCTGCCCAGTCTTATCCTATCGAACGAATCAAACGTATCGGCAGAGCATTTGATGCAACAGTAAACGATGTTGTACTCGCTATCTGTGGCAGTGCCTTACGCGACTACCTGATTAGCCAACACGCCTTGCCAGATCAACCGTTGATCGCACAAGTACCTGTCAGCATTCGTCAGGACGATAGCATTGGTGGAAATCAAATCGCGATGATTCTTGCCAACCTTGGTACTCATATCGCTGACCCAAGCAACCGGATTGAAGTCATTAAAGCGTCAGTCAATGAAGCTAAACAACGATTCAAGCAAATGACACCTGCAGAGCTGTTAAACTACACCGCCTTAACCATGGCGCCTTCAGCACTTAATATCCTAACCGGATTAGCCCCCAAGTGGCAGACCTTTAACGTTGTTATCTCCAACGTTCCTGGACCAAAAGAAACACTTTACTGGAATGGCGCTAAACTTGAGGGCATGTACCCAGTTTCGATCCCTGTTGATCGTGTTGCATTAAATATCACACTGTTAAGTTATGTAGACCAATTAGAATTTGGCTTCACCGCTTGCAGAAGAACACTGCCATCAATGCAACGTATGCTTGATTACGTTGAAAACGGCATCCATGAATTAGAAGTTGCGGCCGATATAAATCACCGCTAAACCCACAGAATATCGATGAGCCACCGCTTATCGAGAATCAATTAGTACCAGTAAACAACAGTGCGGAAGATATACTTCCGCCATAAAGAGGCCACATTTTTGTTTTCCGAACTCGCTTTACATGATCGCTTACTAAAAGCCACCACTAAACTTGGTTTTACCAAAACCACTCCCGTACAACAAAAAGCTATTCCTTTAGCAATGACGGGCAAAGACCTACTGGTTAGCGCAAAAACCGGCAGTGGCAAAACTGCGGCTTTTTTATTACCGTCATTACACCGTTTTCTGGAAAACCCAGCACCCAACAGTGGAACTCGCGCACTGGTATTAGTGCCAACACGGGAACTTGCTCGCCAAGTAGTAAAACAATGTGAACAATTAGCTGAATTCACCCAAATGAAATCTGCGATGATTATTGGTGGTGAGGATTTTAAGTTTCAAAAGTCCTTGTTCCGGAAAAACCCTGAAATCATTGTTTCTACACCCGGCCGATTAGCAGAACACATTGACGCTGGCTCGATCGACTTTCATGACCTTGAAGTGCTAGTACTTGATGAAGCCGATCGAATGTTGGAGATGGGCCTTATTGAAGATGTGTTGCGTATTACAAAATCCTGTAACACCGAACGTCAAACTCTGCTTTTTTCAGCAACATTAAAGCATCAAGGTCTTAACGATGTTATTCGTCAGTCGCTAAAGAATCCAGAATCCCTTGTACTCGACACTCACAAAGACAAACATTCACAAATCAAACAGCAAGTTATACTAGCTGATGATTTTGATCACAAAGACAAATTACTCGCATGGTTATTGGCAAATGAAACCTATAATAAGGCCTTAGTTTTCACCAACAAAAAGGTTCAAGCCTCACGCCTTTGTGGATTAATGCGTTATAA
>CAJXXT010000279.1 GCA_913063495.1 uncultured Gammaproteobacteria bacterium
TCAACAGCAATATTGTGCTTTTCAGCATAAGCCAGTAAGGATTCTCGTGAGGTCAAATCCCAATCTCTCCAAGGCGCTATCACTTGGATGCCTGGAGCCAAGGCATATGCTCCTAATTCAAAGCGCACCTGGTCATTACCTTTACCTGTTGCTCCATGAGAAATAGCGTCGGCACCGGTTTCTTGTGCTATTTCAACCAAACGGCGTGCAATCAAAGGACGTGCAATGGACGTTCCCAACAAGTACTCACCTTCGTAGATGGTGTTCGCTCGAAACATTGGGTACACGTAGTTAGCAGCAAACTCCTCACGTAAGTCTTCGATGTAGATTTCCTTTACACCCATTGCTTCCGCTTTGGCGCGCGCCGGTTCAACTTCTTCCCCTTGGCCCAAATCAGCAGTGAATGTCACTACCTCACATTGATACTCATCTTGTAACCACTTAACAATAACAGATGTGTCTAAGCCGCCAGAATAGGCTAATACTACTTTTTTGATGTCGGACATGAGCTAGGAACCTAGGTTAAATTCGTCTCTATATAGAAGGGGACGTATTCTACAACGAACTGACGTTCGACTCTAGTACTCAAGATAATAGTGCCAAAGATAATAGTGCTAGAGTAGAGGTAAGTGCCTTTGCCAACAATCTCACGTTTTTTGGTTCCAGGCCTCTGTCTTAACAAGCTGTACAAACACCCTGCGGTTCTTCGCTTTATTGGATTTGTTGGAATTTCTCACCAAAGGGCGAGTCTCACCGTGATACCGCATAGTAATCATACTCGGATCAACCCCGTTATGCTCCAAATAGCGCTGTACAGCCCTTGCCCGTAAGCGTGACAACTCCCAGTTGTGACCTCGCCGCCCTTCATTATCAGCATACCCATCGACATAAACACGTTCAACTTCAGTATCTAACTCAATGTAACGCACCAACAAATCTAATCGATTAAGTAACTTCCCTCTTATTCGCCACTGATCAGTTTTATAATTTAATGTCGAATGACGTAATTGATCATAGTTTGAAGGAAAAAGCCCAGCTACACAGGAAAGGTAACCTGCGTACGCACCCTGAAAATTAACGGGGGACACATCCACTCTAAGCTTTTTTTGATTATGCCAGCCAGGCAACACTATTGCCGGATTCATGCCTTCATAAAGCTCATCCAGAAACCAATTGGCCCACTTATCTTCCAAAACGAGAGGTCGCTTCCCTTTTTTCAATTTCACGGTAGCAATTGACTTGTCCCTTACTCCCGTTTTCCACTGTGGGGCAATCACCTTTATCTCAGCCTCGCCATTAGTGATCGCCGCTCGCTCAGATTCGATATAGAACTGCAAGTCTTTACCTGATTGCCGAAGAAAGACCACTTCACCGTAATTCGGCACCTGTTGCCACAAACGACACTCCAAAGGGGATGGATCCAGATGCCACTGTGCCGTTTCTAGGGATGCCCCAAACTCAGAAGCCTTCAGCACCGGGGTGACGATCAAGGCGGCACCGATTAACAACATTTTCCACAGAGATTTCAAACGCATTACGGCACCCCACCTTTCTCTTTAACACTGACTTTAACTCTGACCTCTTCAACCTATATCGGCAGTTTGCCTAAAATATTGAGAGCCCTTTATCGTTACATTCAGTATAGACGTTCAACCATTAAGGTGCTTTTAGTTAGTGAAGACCACGACAGTTAAAAGGCTCTATTTCGTTGAATTCTATCGTTTAGTTGTATTGTGCCCGGGAGTTAAGTAGCATCGCAGCCTCAAAGTGTGCAATGTTCCACCACATTGATGCTCCACTACACAACTGTTGCACCCAAATAGAGTTACATCCAACTAGAGTTACACCGTAAATATGAGTAAGGACAACCTCAAATGAGCAGCAATGACAAATCCCTCCTCGCAACACGCTTTCGGGGTTTTTTACCCGTTGTTATTGATGTGGAAACAGGGGGATTTAACTCTCAAACCGACGCTTTATTGGAAATTGCAGCTGTTATGGTGTCAATGGACGATGAAGGATTACTGTACGTAAGTGGCAGCCATCATTACCATGTAACCCCCTTTGAAGGAGCAAACCTTGAAAAGGAGGCGCTAGAGTTTACAGGAATAGACCCTTACCACCCCTTTCGCAACGCAGTAGACGAGAAAGATGCTCTGACCGATATTTTTGCCCCCATCCGTCAGCAGATCAAGGCAGAAGGCTGTACTCGCGCCGTTCTCGTTGGCCACAACGCTGTATTTGATCATGACTTCGTCAAAGCGGCCGCCGCAAGACAAAGTATAAAACGTAACCCTTTTCACCCCTTTTCTTGTTTTGATACCGCTACACTTGCCGGATTGGCCGTGGGGCAGACCGTGTTGGCAAAAGCCTGTCGAGCAGCAAACATTGCTTTTGATAACAAAGAAGCACACTCCGCAATTTATGACGCCAAACGTACCGCTGAGCTGTTTTGCTATATCGTCAATCGCTGGCAACAATTAGGTGGGCTAGAAGGCATTGAACTAGGTTAACTATTCAAAAAAGAGCTCGTCAACACAAAGTATTCATAGTGCCGTATCTCTATTTGTATTCCATGCTAAACTTATCAGTCAAACGTACCTTAGACTTAGATTACAAATCAGGTAACAAACGACATTGACGGCCACTGTGAGACACCAAAACTCGTTACAAAAACACAAGCACCTACAAAAGTTTTGGTTTAGCTTATCCACCCTACTCCTATTGTTAAACTTTTGTGTTATTGAAGCTGTTGGGGCAACGTCAACACCGCCGTTCTTAAACGGTCCACCACCCATTCAATTGTTAACAACAGCCAATGACGATAAAACGGCCGCTGCACTCGATATCCAGAGTATTCTTAAACTAGAAAAAAGTGTATGGCAATTCTATCCAGAAGAACATATTAACCTTGGATTTTCGAATCACCCAATATGGATAAAAATCCAGCTCCCTGATTCATTACTACCAGACACATACTTACTTGAATTTGCTAACAATAAAATAGCTAAAATTGATATTTATATCGTCAACCGCATAAACGACAACCAATCACCCATACCCCACATGCAACTGCTAGAAAGCACACCACTAAGCCAACGATTTATTCCTCAAAGTAATTATATTTTCCCCATCACTTTAACACCAAATCAACAATCCACACTCTACATTAAGGTTGATAATACTTACCCCCTAAAACTTCCAATATATTTCTGGGATCAGCAATCCTTCACACAAAACACTAACGATCAAACATTTTTTAACGGGATTTATTTTGGCTCCGTACTGATCATGGCGCTGTATAATTTGTGCTTGTTCTTTTTTATAAAAGACCGCAGCTATGCCAATTACGTCATATTTATTGTGACACTTGCCATCTTCGTCGCTTTAGAAAAGGGAATTGTCATCCAATACTTTTGGTATGATACTCCCCAACTTACTCATCGATTTTATGCCCTTGCAATAGGCCTAGGGGCTTTATCCTCCGTTCGCTTTACTATGAGTTTTTTATCCCTTCAAGAAAATGCGCCAAGAATATACCGGGGACTCGATCTTCTGGGTTGGTGCTGGGTAGTAATAATCATTACCTCTGTCTTCAGTGACTCCCCTATGTTACTCGGATTGGTATTTCTATTGCTACTTCCAGGAGGAACTGCACTTTTCATCACCGGCATTTACATGTGGAAAAAAGGCATGCCAGAAGCCTCTTTCTACACCATCGCCTGGATAACATTAGTTCACGCCGTAGTCGGGTATTCCGCCAGCTTCCTTGGCTTTATTCCCTACTCACCATGGTTAGACAACCTTATACAGGCAACTAACATCATTGAAGCTGCTCTACTATCTCTAGGGTTGGCTTACCGGATCAATACACTCAATAGAGACAAACAAAAAGCCTTTACGTCGGCCCAAGCCAAAAGTGATTTGCTTGCAACGATGAGCCATGAGATTCGCACCCCAATGAACGGCATTCTGGGCATGGCACAATTATTAAAAGACACCAAACTCTCTTCGCAACAAAATCATTACTTAAAAACGATTCTAGGGTCAGGCCAAACACTACTAACCATCCTCAATGATATTCTTGATCATTCAAAAATTGAAGCAGGCAAACTGGATATTGAATCGATCCCTTTTAACATTCGTCAAACGCTGGATGAGACAGCCTCAATATTTGCCACCCGAGCGGCTGACAAAATGTTGTACTTCAACATTTACATGGGACCAACAGTACCTCTAGCCTTAGATGGTGACCCCACTCGCATAAGGCAAGTACTCACCAATTTATTAAGCAACGCCTTTAAGTTTACCGATGAAGGTAGTGTTCTTGTTAATGTTACAGTACAAGAATCCCGCAATAACAATACGCCAATGTTACTAATTGAAGTTGAAGACCACGGTATCGGCATCCCCGAAGACAAACTTAATAAGCTGTTTAAAAGCTTCTCTCAAACCGACACATCAACCACTCGTCAATATGGAGGTACAGGGCTAGGCCTTTCTATTTCAAAACGTTTAGTTGAACTTATGGGCGGCGAAATTGGCGTCAAAAGCGAAGCAGGCAAAGGCTCTACCTTTTGGTTTTCCATACCCATCATCAATGGAAACAGGTACGCACTACCATCTGATCCAATACTTATCAAAACACTATCATCTCTAAACGCACTCATTATTTCGCGTACACCTCGCTTTATTACCATGTTAGAACAGCATGCCGTTGTTTGGGGCATGAATTTTTCTCATGCAGAAACAATCCAAGAATTACGCGACACGGCTAATAACACCAACAAGAACTTTCATTACATTTTGATTGAGCTAACAAACCAACTTCACAACACTCATGAAATCATTCATTTCATTAATCAAACTGAAAAATTCCGGCATGCTCAACTCATAATTTCAGCACCCGCAGGTACATCTGACTCACTCCTTGATACAAGCCAACTGGAAATAAAACCCTGGATCATAGATCAACCCTTTAGCATTAACCGCGCGTTTTATTTGATTTTCAATTCTCAAATACAAAGCACTCAGAAAAACCCTATTATTGATATCAACCGTCCTTTCGAAGGCTGTCACGCACTGGTTGTCGATGATAACGCCATCAATCGCCAGGTCGCATTAGCATTTTTAAAGAAGCTTGGGATAAATGCGGTTGCTGTTGCAAGCGGACAAGAGGCCATTGATTTTGTATGCAGCGACACAACAGAGCACGCTAAAAGCAACACGTTAGATTTAATCTTAATGGATTGTGAAATGCCCGTCATCGACGGCTTTCAGGCCACTCGATCAATTCGTGCATGGGAACAAGATAACAATCATCCAAAACTACCCATTGTTGCCCTAAGTGCACACGCAATGGCTAGCCATAAATCAGCTTGTAGCGATGCAGGAATGGATGACTTTATTGCCAAACCTGTAGTATTTGATAACTTGAGAAAAACCCTTGGGGAACACATAAAATAGCAATAAAAAATTCGACGCCTCTTAATTTGTGCTGCCCTGAGAGCTCGCTGAATACGTTGCCAGCGAGAAAGGCAGCTTAGCCCTTCTCGCTATATAGCCTTTATTAATTAGCCCCACTTCCCCCCTCACTCTGCCACTGGTTAATTAGGATATATTCTGATGAGCCCGTGTTGTAATTCATCTGACCACTACCGCTACAATCACTCAACATGCAATCAGGGAAATTTACACTCGCATTACCAGGCTCAAAGCGCCCTGCTGCCACATGACACCCAGTACAGGTTGTTAGAACGTTATTGGTATAAGAAACCTGCGTGGCTTTGTTTACTGTGGAGCTGTTATCAGAATTCAACGTATTAGCCGTTGCTCTGACTTTGAAACTATAGGATGTGTAACTTGTTAACCCCGTGATAGCCTGACTTGTACTTGATGTTGTTTCCGTTGCAACATTATTCACAAAAATCGTATACGTTGGTGAATCGCCACTAACGGCATTCCAACTCACAGTAACCTGGCTGGTGCTATTAGCCGTTGCTGAGACACCTGAAGGTGCGGTTGGTACAGTGGCTCCATTTGCGGCTCCTGACAAACCAGACTGCTCACTTCCCGATACAGCTCTTACTGTATAGCTATATTGCGTTCCACTTGTCAGACTAGTGTCCGTAAAACTATTGGAGGCAGGTGTTCCCACCTGACCACCATTGCGATACACAATATAACTATTCACCCCTCCCGAAGGTGCGCTCCAACTAATATCAATTTGACTCGTTTTATTCCCGCTGTTAGCACTTGCGGAAACACCTGAAGGATCATTGGGAGTAGTCGTTGCCGTATCAGTATTTGAATCCGCAGACTCTTGGCTATTTTTAACCGCTCTAACGGTGTAACTATACAACGTCCCTTCCGTTCGCCCAGTATCGTTAAAACTGGTTCCAGCCGCTGCACCAGCCAGAGCGCCACCTCGATATATGGCATAACTATCGACATTACCTGTCGCAGCTGTCCAGCTTAACGCAATAACGGTACCGCTTGTTGTAGATGCAGCGACATTTGTGGGCGCATTCGGTGCCGACGTAGCCAGCGATGCAGAAGACGCATCCCCTTGATCGCTGACCTGAGTCGCTTTAAGTGTATAACTATATTGCGTACCTGCCGTTAAACCGGTGTCAGATATTGTAGTGTTACTTGTTGTGCCAATTGAGCCACCATCTCTAAACACTTCATAACTGGTAGCATTTGCAGCGGGTGCACTCCAACTTAAATCGATACGCCCTGTGTTAATAACATTCGCAACTGGCGCAGCTGGCGTCAATGACAACGTCGCTTCTATTGCAGAAGGGGATGCTACGGAAACCTCTAAGTTAAACACCGCTTTTACGGTATAGGTATACGCAGTGCTATTGGTTAAATTGCTATCACTATAATTTTCGTTGGTTACTCCTGTAGCAATAACGATAGCGTCCCGCAACACCGTGTAGGTATCTGCGGTATACCCCGTCGGCCCAGTCCACGCAAGGTCAATCTGTGTTGCGTTGTTTGTTCCATTCACTGTAGCCGTCAATGCCGTAGGTTCTGTCGTTCCCACCGCAGCCGTACGGACGGTATTTGTTGCTACGGTTGTTGACTCCTCCG
>CAJXXT010000280.1 GCA_913063495.1 uncultured Gammaproteobacteria bacterium
TCCAAAACAACCCCGATTATTTAATCGGGGTTGTTTTTTTATTTGGCCTTATCTTCGGTAGTTTCTTTAACGTTGTGATCTATCGAACACCGTTAATGCTTTTCAAAGAGTGGCTAAAAAACACTCGTGAATTTATCGAGGAAATCTACGGATCACTCCCCAAAGAACTAGAAGAAGACCCCAAAGATTTCAAATCAGGCACCTTCAACCTAGCCACACCAAACTCAACCTGCCCTAAGTGCGGCCACGAAATCAAGTGGTACGAAAACATCCCTGTCATCAGCTACCTATTTTTACGTGGCAAATGCAGCAACTGCAAAACAGGTATCTCAATCCGCTACCCGGCAGTTGAACTAGTCACGGGCATTCTATCGGCATTCGTAGCCTACAAGCTTGGCGCTAGCGTTGAAATGCTGGCAATTCTCGCCCTAACCTGGTCATTTATCTGCTTAACGATGATTGACTATGACCACCATATTTTACCAGATCAAATCACCCTGCCCTTACTGTGGCTTGGTTTAATGCTGAATATCAATGGCATGTTCGTGCCACTAGAAAGCGCGGTTATTGGCGCGGCGGCTGGGTATTTATCTTTATGGTCAATTTACCAGCTATTCAAACTCTTTACCGGTAAGGAAGGCATGGGGTTTGGTGACTTCAAGTTACTCGCAGCCTTAGGTGCATGGATGGGATGGGAGGTATTGCCTCTCATAATCTTGCTATCCTCTCTCGTTGGATCAGTAATCGGGGTTTCCTTCATCCTTATCAAAGGACGCGACAAAAACATCCCCTTCGCATTTGGCCCTTATCTAGCCATAGCAGGCTGGATCTCTTTTTTCTGGGGTGATGCCATCATTCATTATTATAAGTATCAAATGTTATGAGTCTTGTTGTCGGTGTCACTGGCGGTATCGGGAGCGGTAAAACAGCAGTAACCGACCGGTTCCAGTCTCTTGGTATTACCGTTGTTGATGCTGATCTTGCATCTCGCGTTATCGTTGAGCCTGGTCGCCCTGCATTAGCTGAAATTGAAGCCCATTTTGGTTCCAAGGCGATAGCTGAGGATGGCACATTGGATCGCCGTATATTGAGGGAAATTGTGTTTAGCAACCCTGATGAGCGAAAATGGCTTGAACAGCTCACCCACCCATTGATTGGCCAAGAAATCATGTCTCAGTTACATGCTAGCCAATCCGCTTATACCGTCTTAGTGTCCCCCTTATTATTAGAAAGCGCGCAGCACCAAATGGCCCAGCGCATTCTTGTCATTGATGCCCCCGTAGAAACCCAAGTGACAAGAACTGTCAGCCGCGATGACACTACGGAGGATGGTGTAAAAGCGATTATTAACGTACAAATGGACAGAGAGACACGACTTAAAAAAGCAGATGACGTTATTACTAATGACAAAAGCTTAAATGATCTGTATAACGCAGTTGATACACTACACAGCACTTACCTTGCTCTTGTAAGCGCGCAGTAAAACAGGACTACATCATGAAAGTTGCTTGCCCTACCTGCAAAAAAAACAACGAATGGAGTGAAGAAAATACATTCCGCCCTTTTTGCTGCGAACGTTGTAAATTAATTGATTTGGGGGAGTGGGCAAATGAAGGCCACACAATACCCGGCACCCCATCCATTGAAGCATTTGAATCTATTGATGAACTAAACCCTGAGTTTAGTGAAGGCATACCATCAGAAGATCGCCTACATTAAGCACTAATGATCAGAGCTATAAGCACTGATCGAAGCAATCCCTTGCGCCCCTGAATCAATAGCTCGCCCCTTGTACTCCCCAGACATACCACCCAAAGCATAAACGGGAATACATGCCTGCTTGACCACCTCAGAAAAAGCCAGCCAGCCAAGCGTTTTTGCACCAGGGTGCGATGATGTATTTAACACTGGCGACAGGGTAACAAAATCAAGCCCTAGCTGTTCAGCCTTCCGTATATCATTAACACTATGGCAGGATGCAGCAACGAGTCGATACCCCGAAGGTTTATCATTAAGTTCATCCAACGCCTTCCCTGTTAGATGCACCCCTACATCCAACTCGTCCTTATCAGATAACAAATAACACAAGTCGCTATTTATCATCAAAGCTGCATTAAATTGTCGACATAACGTTAGGGTCTTCGAAATAACCACCTTTTGCTGGCCTTGATCTAATGACTTTGTTCTTAGTTGAAGTAATCGGTAGCCCCGGCTTAGCACGCTTTCCACATATCGTAAGAATGTGTCCATTTCCTCTTCCGTATCATCAGCAGCACCACTCACATCTGGCGTAATAACATAATCTGAAGGCAGCTGAGCAGCCTTAACGATGGCTGCATTGGCCGCGGGAAACGCCCAATGATGAAGCTCGGTAGATGGCACCCACTGAACAGGTTGTCCCTCTGCTCCTAGACCACCACTACCGACAGGTTCGCCCATAAACTGAGTAACCTTCCATACGTCCAAAAACACAGATTTATCGGGATAGTCGTGATGAATCTGTATCAAAGAGCGATATTCCGTGGCAGTAATAGCCAACTCCTCTTGCAACTCGCGCACAAGTGCTTGAGTCACTTGCTCGCCTGGCTCAACCTTTCCCCCAGGGAATTCCCACAAACCACCCTGATGGACATCCTTAGGCCGTTTGGCAATCAAAACATTGCCATTCTCATCACATATTACCGCTGCAACAACATGAATCGTTTTTTTTGTCATCGCGTCATCACTCTATTGCCACTCTATTGCCACTCTATTGCCACTCTATTGCCACTCTATTGCCACTCTAGCGCCAAATCTAATCACCAATCTATTCGCCATCCTGCAGCATTTATTCTACGATCGATAATCTGCATTAATCTTCACGTAGTCGTAAGAAAAGTCACAGGTCCACACGTCGGCAGCAATATCACCTCGCCCTAGCTTAATCACAATAGAAAACTCCTCTTGCGCCATGACTCGTGAGCCGTCCTCTTCCCTATAAGATCGAGCAACACCACCTTTCTCTGCAAGAAGAACGTCATCTAAATAAACGGAAACCGCGTCTACATCCAAATCATCCATAGGTGCGCGGCCAATCGCAGCCAATATTCGCCCCCAATTAGGATCTGCTGCAAATAACGCGGTCTTAACTAACGGTGAATGCGCCACCGTGTAAGCAACCGCTCTTGCCTCATTTCGACTATTAGCCTCTTCAACGCGTACAGTAACAAACTTGGTTGCACCCTCGCCATCACGAATTATCGCCTGAGCCAGCTCAACACAAACGGTTATAAATGCTTCTTTGAATTGCAGATAACCTTCATCACATTCAGTTTCAAAGTGCACAGCCGACGCCTGGGTAGCAATTAGCATACAAGAGTCATTGGTCGATGTATCTCCATCAACAGTCGCCTGATTAAAGGATTGATCGGCCGCCTCTTTTAACAACGTTTCCGCAAGGGCCTGAGACAACCCCACATCTGTTGCCACATAAGCCAGCATGGTTGCCATATTTGGCATGATCATGCCCGAACCTTTGGATATTCCTGTGATGCAAACATCTTTGCCATTTATCGACAGCGTGCAAGATGAGCCTTTTGGTCGAGTATCCGTTGTCATAATGCCGTGCGCAGCATCTTCCCACCCTTGCTCCGAAAGGCCCTCTACACAGCGATCTAACGCAGCGTTAATAGTTTCAATAGGAAGGCGCTCACCAATTACTCCCGTTGAATAAGGGAGGACATTTTCCACAGCAACATTCGCGATATCAGCCATACGTTCGCAGACTGCAAGGCTATTTTTATAACCATCAGGGCCGGTACCCGCATTGGCATACCCGGTATTCGTAACAAGGTAACGTTTAGCACTTGCCTCTCCTGCATCACCTTGAGCCGATACAACAGCAAGGTGCTTTTGACATATTTGCACAGGAGCGGCACAAAAACGATTTAATGTAAAAACACCAGCAATAGTCGAGCCTTCTGCAACTTCCATAACAACAAGGTCTCGACGATCTTTATATTTTATTTCCGCTGAAGTTGTACCAAGCTTAAAACCGTTGATGGGTAACATCGCTGGAAATGTATTTGGGCCTACCGCCATGATAAATTCTCCGGATTAGTAACTTTTTATATTTGTAAAAAAAAGGGCCTTAATATAAGGCCCCTTTCACGGTTTATTGTCAGTCTAGCGTCAATTGATTACTAGCCAATTTTACCGTGGCATTGCTTATACTTTTTACCTGAACCACAAGGGCACGGCTCATTCCGCCCAACTTTGGGCTGTGTCCGCTGAAAGGGTTCCGCTTCAGAACTTTCTTTACTTTCTGGTTCTGGCAAACCACCGCCACTTTCTTGCTGTAGCTTCATTTCCCGCTCTGCGGCTTCTCTGCGCTGCTGCTCTAACGCTTCCACTTCGTCCTGGCTGCGCAGCTCAACTCCCGATAAGATACGAATCACTTCAAACTTAGTTTCTTGCAAGAAGTTTTGGAACATTTCAAACGCCTCGCGTTTGTATTCTTGCTTAGGGTTCTTCTGCGCATAACCCCGCAAATGAATACCTTGTCGTAAATAATCCATATGAGCCAAATGTTCTTTCCACAAGCGATCTAGCGTTGCCAGCATTACCTGCTTCTCTAGCTGACGCATAACCGTTGGGTCTTCAACTTTTTTCTCTTTCTGGTTATAAGATTCAACTAACTCTTCAAGGATTTTTTTACGCAATGACTCTTCATGTAACGACTTGTCATCATCCAACCATTTAGCGACAGGCATTTGAGCCCTAAAGTCGGTTTCAAGCGCCTTTTCCAAACCGGGCACATCCCACTGCTCCGCCATACTTTGTGGAGGAATGAAATCACTAACAAACTCATCAATCACATCTTCGCGAACAGCAACAACGCTATCCGCTATTTCATCTGCAACTAAAATATCATTTCTCTGCGCGTAAACAACCCGACGCTGATCATTTGCGACATCATCGTATTCAAGTAATGATTTGCGAATATCAAAGTTACGACCTTCAACTTTCTTCTGCGCATTTTCAATCGAACGTGTTACCCATTTATGCTCAATAGCTTCACCACGCTGCATGCCTAACGTTTGCATTAAACCTTTAACACGATCTGATGCAAAAATACGCATCAAGCTATCTTCTAGAGACAAGTAAAATCGCGTAATACCTGGATCACCCTGACGGCCAGAACGTCCGCGAAGCTGATTATCAATACGACGTGATTCGTGGCGTTCGGTACCTATAATATGTAAACCGCCAGCTTCCAATACCTTTTTGTGGTTTTCTTCCCATTCAGACTTAATACGTGCAACTTTCTCATCACTGGGATCATGTATGCTATTTATTTCAGCTTGCCAGTTGCCACCCAACACAATATCCGTGCCACGCCCCGCCATATTCGTTGCAATAGTCACTGCACCTAGGCTACCCGCCTGAGCAATGATTTCTGCTTCGTGCTCATGAAACTTTGCGTTTAGTACTTTATGTTTTATACCGCTTTTTTTAAGAACTTTGGATAACATTTCAGATGTTTCAATAGAAACAGTTCCCACTAACACCGGGCGCCCTGCAGCAGAGCTTTCTTTAATATCTTCAATAACAGCTTCGTATTTTTCTTCCGTCGTCATATAAATAAGATCATTTAGATCCTGACGAACCATCGGCTTATTCGTAGGGATAACCACTACGTCTAACCCGTAGATCTGGTTAAATTCGAAGGCTTCGGTATCTGCTGTTCCTGTCATACCTGACAGTTTTTCATAGATTCTAAAATAGTTCTGGAATGTTGTAGAAGCTAGCGTTTGGTTCTCTGACTGAACGTTAACACCCTCTTTTGCTTCAACCGCTTGATGTAGGCCCTCAGACCACCGGCGACCAGGCATAGTACGACCAGTATGTTCATCAACAATAACAATCTGTCCGCCTTGAACGATGTAATCAACATCTCGCTGGAACAATACATGGGCCTTTAACCCAGCATGTACATGATGCAGTAAACTTAAATTGTTGGCCGCATAAAGGCTTTCACCTTCATTCAACAATTCAATTTCCAGCAACATTCCTTCAATAACTTCATGCCCTACTTCCGTCAATTCAACCTGACGGTTCTTGAGATCAACGGAATAATGCCCCAGGCTTTCAATCTCTGCACCTTCTTCAATCTCGCCCTCGTCCGGGCCTTTTTCCAATCGAGGTATCAGCTTATTAATCGCTTTATACATCTCTGAACTGTCTTCAGCGGGACCTGAAATAATGAGAGGTGTTCGCGCCTCATCGATCAGGATTGAGTCAACTTCATCTACAATGGCAAAATGTAACGGCCCTTGTGCACGCTCATCAAGGTCAAACGCCATATTATCGCGTAGATAATCAAAACCAAATTCGTTGTTAGTCCCATAAATAATATCGGACTCATACGCTGCGCGCTTGTCTTCAGGACTTTGCCCTGAAAGAATCACGCCAACAGAAAGCCCCAAAAATTCATAAAGTGGACGCATCCACTCCGCATCACGGCTAGCCAAGTAGTCGTTGACGGTAACAATATGCACCCCTTTTCCTGGTAATGCATTTAAATAAGCGGGTAAGGTTGCCGTCAGAGTTTTACCTTCACCTGTGCGCATTTCAGCAATACGGCCTTCATGAAGGGTAATACCACCAACCATTTGTGCGTCAAAGTGACGCATTTTCATGACCCTAACGCCGGCCTCTCTGGCAACAGCAAAAGACTCTGACAATAAATTGTCGAGGGTTTCCCCCTCTTCTAAGCGCTTTCGAAATTCTACAGTTTTTGCTCTAAGCTCATCATCCGACAGAGCCTTTATAGCCTCCTCATGCTCACCAATGGCGACCACAAGCTTACTCATGCGCTTCAATTCACGAGCATTTTTACTTCCAAAAATCTTACGAAAAGCACTTCCTAACATATCAACCTACTTTCATGTAATGCGCTAAAATTAATAAGCCCATAAATTCAACAAGAGAAAAGCCAGAGCATGGCAGAGCATATAGCCAC
>CAJXXT010000281.1 GCA_913063495.1 uncultured Gammaproteobacteria bacterium
TACGTAACAAGCTGTTGAGGCGGGACAAAATACAGTTAGTTTTTTTCGTTTTGCTAGGCCACTGTAAAAGTTTCACCGTTAATAGCATAACGTATTTCGCTAATCTGAGGCACCGTAAGTATGAGTGTAGAAGTTTTGGTTTATTATGTGATTGCTATTTTTGTGTTAACGGCATCTCCTGGTCCGTGCGTATTTCTTTGCATAACTAAATCTGTTACGGAAGGGTTTTCTGCTTCCATATATACAGCGATGGGTAGCTTAACGGCTATCGTAGGTATCCTGACTCTGTCATTCACTGGGTTGGGTGTTATTATTTCTAACTCTGACTTTGCATTTGATTTGATTAAATGGGTTGGTGCATTTTATTTGATTTATCTGGGCTTAAGGGCTCTCACATCTAAAGAGAGTAATTTTTCAGTAGAAACTCAATGCCAGCCAAATAGCTCCGATGCGTTTTCTAATTTCGCAACTGGTTTTATGGTTGGTGCAAGTAACCCTAAAGCGATTTTGTTCTTTACTGCATTATTTCCACAGTTTATTAATCTATTAGAGTCGCTACTTTTTCAATATATCGTTTTTGTTAGTACATTCGCCATATTCGAGTTTTTGTGGTTACTCACTTATGCATATTTGGGGCTCCGCTCTCGGCATTGGTTATATAGCAAAGGTCGGGCCCAGAAATTTAATAAACTGACAGGCGGTATTTTCATTAGTGCAGGTATACTACTGTCAAGCACAAGTAAGGAACCCGCTTAACAAGGGAAAAAACTATAGCACAGTGAGTGTATTTCAATATTTTGTACTTCTGATTTTGCAACTTCCTCGAACTTTCCAAGTGTGTGAATCTGGAAAAGGTTGGCGTTATGGTAATAGCTGCTTAACAGGCTATTCTTGTACA
This sequence comes from uncultured Gammaproteobacteria bacterium, assembly GCA_913063495.1. Classification (GTDB taxonomy): domain Bacteria; phylum Pseudomonadota; class Gammaproteobacteria; order Pseudomonadales; family Ketobacteraceae; genus 42-54-T18. The sequence goes on from CAJXXT010000281.1 coordinate 899, forward strand.
ATATGCTGATAAAGTATTTGGGTTCCTTATTTTTGTTGGGCTAAGCCAATTAGCTTTCTGTTGGTGCCAAGTCCACACCGGGGTGTGGTATGTGTTAGGTCTAAAGTAGCGCTATTTTTTGAAGCGGCTTATGGCGAGGTAACTTAGGTTGCATGCTTATTTGATGGAAACTGGAAACATCATAACTCCTCGCGCAGGTAGGTGGCTTGCTGGGTGGACTTGCGTTTCGTTTATGCTTCTTAGTCTGTCGGTAGTTGCTAGTGAGCAGCAGGTTGTTCGTTTATTTTCAAATGATAGTTATAACCTGAATTTAAATATGTGGCTTCTAGTCGATGATTCTAATAGCCTCACCATTGACGATATAACGACACAAAAATATCAAGCGCGGTTTAAAAAAAACAGACAGAATATTTTGAATCTTGGGGTAAGTGACGCTACTTATTGGATGAGGGTAAAACTATTTTATCCTTCAGCGTATCCAAACAAGGACAATGATCAGCAATGGCTTTTGGAGATAGCTAACCCAAGTTTAGATATTGCAGAAATGTTCATAGCAGAATATGACGGCGTATATAAAGTGAAAAGTTCGGATACTCGAAGTGAATATTCGGATCGAGACGTGTTGCATGTCAATAGTGTTTTTTCCCTTCGATTATTGCTAGGTCAGGAAATAACGATATATCTTAAAGTTAAGAACACTACGTCCATGTATATTCCGCTGACTTTGTGGACAACCGCTGGATTTGCAGAAAAGGTTGCATTCGAAGAGTTCTCCTTTGGGATATTTTTTGGGGGTATGCTTATTCTGCTAATCTATAATCTGTTTATATATGTATCCATACGTGATGTTAGCTACTTATTTTATGTGATATATCTCGGTGGGATTACAACCTTTGAGATGATGGAAGTTGGTCGTGGGGTTATTCATTTAGATCGATATGTTGGCGATATTGACAGGGAATATATTATATATTTTATTTGGATTACTGCGATTTCGATAATATATTTCGCGAAGAACTTTGTTTCAATTAGAGAAAATAATAAGAAAATAAATAATGTTCTCAATGTCTTTTTAATGATTGCATTTTTTAGTATTTTATTAATATCGGGAATAGACTATTCCAGCGCTATTTTATGGAATGCTATGTATATGAGTATATTTCTTCCTGCATTTTCAGGGGTTCTGGTTTACTGCTGGATAAAGGGAAACGAAAATGCTAAATACCTTTTCTTTGCTTGGATTTCTAATGCTATTGGGTTGTCAATTTTCGCAGGGTTGACTTATAAGGTCATACCCGCGACTCAATTTACTCTTGTTGTGACATTAATCGGTATCTATATAGAGGCTCTTGTTTTATCTTTTGCCTTAGCGTATAGAATTAAGAGAGAACAGATCGCGGCCCTTGTTGCAGATTCTCAAGCTATGGGTCACCTTGTTAATTATCAGTCAGCATTTGATAATGCTATGGAGGGTATGTACAAAATGACCTTGGGTGGTCGTGTGGTAAATGTTAATCCTGCAATGGTAGATATATTTGGTTTTAAAAATGAAAAGGAGTTGTTTTTATGCGGTAAAACCATTTCTATATCCATATTTGAAAATATTGAAAAACAATTTGAAGAATTATCGAAATGCGGGATATCTACGAATAATATCGCCTTTAAACGCAAAGATGGCAAGCGGGTGTGGGCAATTCATAGATCGAAGTTGATTGTTAAGTCAACCGGTGTGATTAGTCATATAGAGGGGTCGATAGTTGATGTTACTCAAACAAAGTTAAAGAATATAGCTATTGAGGAGCAAGCTAAGGAAGGAAAAAAATTGGAAATTGCAGAGGAATCGGCTAAGGCCAAGAGTGAATTTCTATCAAATATGAGTCACGAAATTAGGACGCCATTGACCGCAGTTATAGGATTTAGCGAATCACTGCAAGATTTTGACTTATCAAAGGTTGAGAGGGAGGAGGCCGTTCGATTAATATCGGACAGTAGTCGCAGCTTACTCCAACTTATCAATAATATTCTCGATTATTCGAAGCTAGAAGCGAATAAATTGAGTATAGAGAATGTTCCAGTTAGTGTCTTTTCTGTTGTTGAAGGTGTTAAGGAGGATGTTTCGAAAAATGCGCAAAGAAAGGGTTTGACGTTAGATTTTTACTATGAATACCCCATCCCTGAGGAAGTTTTTGGCGATCCCTTCCGTATTGCTCAAATAATAGAAAATCTGTGTTCTAACGCCATTAAATTTTCGGAGAAGGGCTGCGTGACTTTATGCGTGTCGTGGAATAAGACGTTGGATAAATTGATAATTAGGGTTAGTGACAGAGGATTGGGGATTAGTGAAGAGGCTAAAAAAAATCTATTCGGTTTGTTTGGGCTGGGAGATACATCGCCAACGCGTCAATTTGGTGGGGCTGGGTTGGGATTAGCGATATCGAAAAAGCTTGCGATGATAATGGGGGGGGATATTGAGGTGCTGAGTGAATTTGGCAAAGGTAGTGAATTCACTTTCATCGTTGGCGGTTGCATACCTGATAATACTGAGTTGATTCGTGATAAAAATACCTTGATGACCAGTAAGTATAAAAGAAAATCCACCCCTCCAAGCCTTACTGGCACGGTATTACTTGCTGAAGATAATATCGTCAATCAGAAGCTCATTGAAAAAGTACTAAGAAAAACGGGTGTGGATGTTGTTGTTGTTGAAAATGGACTTGAAGCCTGTAGCATATGTGACAACACTCCTCCCGACTTTGTGCTTATGGACGTAAATATGCCAATCAGAGGCGGTTTGGAGGCAACGCGGTATTTACGCGGCAAAGGCTATGCTATGCCTATCTACGCGCTTACCGCTGAGACAGATAAACAGCAGATAAACAATGTACTTGAAGCCGGGTGTGAGGGTGTTCTTTATAAGCCGGTGGATAAATCTGCGATATTTGACGTATTGCGAAAACACTTATCTGGGAACGCAAACCAAGCTAGACCTGTCCCAGAGGCTGTGTCTGTCTTGGGTTCTGTAATAGAGGGGAGTAATAAGGACGGCTTTTGATTTTTATAGCAATGTTTGGCCATTAATCAAGATAGGGAAGCTATCTCAAAGTATTTAATAATTCCATTGAATCATCCATTACCGACCTACCTATTTCAGAGTCAAAGACCTTATCCCAAACATTTCTTGACGGGTTACCATCAAAAGAGAATACCACTCCGGACAGCCCTTCAAGATCCTTACTTGCCACAATCCAAGCGGCTATCTTACCTGAGCGTTCGGGAGTGCTAGTGTCAGGGAGTATTCTCGCCACCCAAGGCAAAACATGTCGCCACAGTACTTGCAACATTCGAGGCGCAGTTCTCGCCAAACCCGTACCTGCCATCATGCCAGGATCAAGGCAAAAAAATGCAACCTGATCTTTCTGCAATTGCCGAGATAGCTCAATGGTAGTGACCATATTTAAATATTTTGAGGTTGCATAACGGTCCATTCCCATTTGTCTCATCGACCCAGTCTCATCTAAACCTTTCGCACACGAGGCTACTGATTCAAATTTGGCCCCCCGAAAACCAAACAGGGTAGCTGTTCTATTTTTAGGGTTGTGCGTTCCACTACCAATGAAGAGTACACGGCCTCCCTTCAGAAAAGGGAGCAACCCTAGCGTTAATTTTAAAGCGGCTAAATGATTAACAGCAAACGTCTCCTCTAATTGCTCACGTTGAGTAAACCGTGTCTCATTAACAATCTGAACGCCCGCATTATTAATTAAGCCCGTTATTTCGCCCTTCCATGATTCGACAAACGTATCAACACAGCTTAGTGAGCCTAAATTCAATTCGGCGACCTCGACGTTTCCCCCTAATTCTGTAGCGATGGCTTGTCCTCGATTGGTATCTCGCACCGCAATAATTATTCGATTACCAGGATCCTTTGCTAACCACCTTGCTATAGACAGACCCAGACCGCCCGTCGCACCCGTAATAATATATGTTTTCATAAATCCTCCTAACCTCTATTTAATCTCACTCACCTTGGCCCAATCGCCAAAACAATGATAAGTTAGATGCCTATTCAGGAGTATTCGCATTTCATGTTACCCAAAAGCAATCACCTAAAGCCCCGAAAGACGCCGGTTCAACGCCGGTCTACTCACACGGTTGATGCGATATATGAAGCCACCATTCAGGTTTTGCTAGTACAGGGTGCAGAGAAATTAACCACCACAAAGGTTGCTGATCGTGCAGGGGTATCTGTAGGTTCGCTCTATCAATATTTTGGTGATAAACAGAGTTTACTTTCCGCCGTATTGGAAAAACACTTAGTGGAAGTTACTGAGCATGTGGATCTGGCTTGCCAAGGGAATCGAGAAAAACCGTTAAAGCAAATGACTTACGCATTGATACAGGCATTTTTTGATGCTAAGTTTTCTGACGTAGATGCATCAAAGGCTCTCTACTCCATCGCATCCGGTATCGAAGGTCAACAGATGGTGACAACACTGATGCAGCGTTCCCAGGCATCTATTTGTGGATTAATAACAAGTGCGCCAGATGCCCACTTTGAAGACCCCATCACCGCAACATTTATTATCTCGACAGCGATGGTGGGGCCAGTACAAGCTCTCCTAGCAATGGACGCCCCCGTGGAGTATCAGAAGAAAACATGTGAGCATTTGAGCAACATGGCATATGGCTATTTACGAGATAATGCTAAATCAGTACCCCTGAATTAATTTGTCGTTTGGGAGATTGGAGATAATCTGTGTCTTTGTGCCAGTGAAAATATCTAGTAGAAATTAAGTTGTTCCAAAACGTATGAGGTGTTTTTGTTATACTGGATTTATATATTAAAAGTGGAAATCTCTAGGTTCTGATAACTTAAATGATGAATGTTAATCGAAAAATAATTATTCGTGGATTTATTCTCGCACTATTATTCGTTATGAGCGCGGTTGTCAGTGTGGTCATTTATACGCACTGGTCAATACGTCAGTTAATAACGCCTATGCCCTCTAATGAGGTGTTATTTGATTTACTTGACGTAGAAGGTGGCCCCACTTCGATAAATTATATTGTTACTGCAAGTTTACAAGACCGGCTTCGTGGCGAGATAGTTTTCCCAGCCTTCGTATTACGCTGGGCTGATGGCCGCCGGTTTGTGATTGATATGGGGATGGATGATCGCGGAGCAAAGTATTTTTATGAAAAGATGGCTTGGCAGTATGAGAGTGATGATATTAAAGTCCATGGTTCCGTCGCGAAACAGCTGGGGGCTGAGGCATCATTGGTTGCGGGGTTAGGCTTCACGCATTTACACGAAGATCATGTGCAAGGTGTGCAGCGCTACTGTCAGTTAAAATCGGCCAAATTACCACTTTTTCAAACGCCACAGCAAACAGAGGAGCGTAACTATACGACTGGATTTGGTGCGGCTTTTGTTGAAGACGCAGACTGCGTTTCCCCTAAGGTTTTAACCGGAGCGGGCCCACTTTATTCAGTTCCCGGTTTCCCAGGTTTAGCTGTTGTTCCGGTAGCAGGTCATAGTCCGGGTAGCACGGTTTTTGTTGTGGCGGTGGAAGGCAAGTTATGGATTGTTGCTGGAGACATTAGCTGGACACGACAATCTATGTTGACGAATCAGCCCAAGCAGGTTTCGCTATTTCGTTCGCTTATCATTCCTGAAGATGAAACGAGGCTTGTCGAGTTGCGTCAATGGCTTGCTAAACTTGACAGCAATGATCTTGTTAAGGTGCTGCTGTGCCATGATGGTCTTGCGTTACAGGTAAATGGCCCACCTGTATTTAAACCAACGGTACTCAAGAATGATAGTCGGTAGTTGTTAGTTTTTGCTCTGAATCTAACAGGACCAACTCTTCAAAAACAGTTTTTAGCCAACGGTAACAAAGCTGCAATTGTTTGTTTTCTTTGTTTTTGATCTTAGTAAGAAAGTAGTAACTGGTAGGTATTGGTGGCTCAAAAACTAAATCGAGAATGGCCACTAATTTGCCAGATTTTATTCTCGGAGTTAGCATAGGTAGAGCGCCCATCATGACACCTTGGCCTCGTTCAACTAAGTCTATGGCTGACTTGTAATTATCGAA
>CAJXXT010000282.1 GCA_913063495.1 uncultured Gammaproteobacteria bacterium
AAAAATGAGCCTGAACGCATTGTCGTGATATTTGATATTGATCACTTTAAGTTGATTAATGATAGGTTTGGTCATTTGTACGGTGATGAGGTGTTGGTATTAATCTCCCATATGATGAAGCTGGCATTTAGAGCAGACGACTGGTTGTTTCGTTATGGTGGTGAAGAGTTTCTCGTCTTCCTGAATAACGTTGATATTGATAATGGTCGCTCGGCGATTAACCGTTTTCTTTACCAGGTAGAAAGCCATAGCTTCCCCCAAATAGGTAAAGTGACTATTTCTTGTGGCTATACGCTCTATCAATCGAGTGAGAATTTTTCGACAATTTTTGATCGAGCGGATAAGGCGCTGTATTTTGCTAAGGAAAATGGCAGAAATCAGTCCCGGTACTATGAAGATCTTGTGGCAAATGGTGATATTGAATCTACGGAGAGAGATAGCGATATAGATCTATTTTAGATACGCTATACTTATTAACCTAGGGGCCGGTTTTGCCAGTTTAAGGGCTGATACCTGTTAACCTTTTCGCCGTTAGTATGAGAAGCATTAAAAAGATCTAAAAATGAGTGGCAGCAACCTTAAAAAACATCGCGGGCGTTTGCCGGATCAGTGGGCTCAGATGTTGATGAGTAAATCTTTGTGGGTAACCCCCGTTTTTCTCTCGGTGATATTAGTTACTATTGCTCAGTTTAGCTTTCTTGCGTTCCATACGTTTGCGGAACTGTTTGCCATTATCATCTCTTTTGTTATGTTTTCGTTGGCATGGTCTACGAGAGCGTTCTCGACAAATGGTTTTCTCTTGTACCTGGCTTGTGGGTATTTTTGGGTTGGATCTCTAGATTTATTGCATACACTTGTTTATAAAGATATGAATATTTTTTATGAGAGTAGTGGAAATAAATCAATTCAGCTTTGGATAGCAGCACGCTATTTTGAGTCGCTGTTATTGCTGTCGGCGCCATTTTTTGCTCGCCGGGTATTAAATGGCTACATTCTTCTCAGTGCGTTTGGCGTTCACTCTGTATGTGAGCGTATTTGGTTTGTCCAATTTGGTCGGGCATATTTTTAAACTGTTTTCTTTTTGGTTGATATATAACTCCATTGTTGTGTCAAATTTACAAAAACCTTATGCGATATTAAACGAGAGTCGGGAACGGTTTCGGGTGCTTTTTGAGAATACTGAAATATCCATATGGAACGAGGATTTTACTGCTGTTTATGATGCGTTAGAGAAAATAAGAATGAATGGCGTGGAGGATTTAGAACAGTACTTATTTGCTAATAAGGATAAAGCCTGGGAATTGGCTGGTTTGGTTAAAGTAAGTGACATTAATGAAGCAACCGTATCGCTATTTTGCGCTAAATCAAAGCAGGATTTTCAGCAGAATATTAATAGTACCTTTGGGCCAGGTAGCATTGACGTTTTTATACGAGAGCTTTGTGCCATTTGGAATAAAGACGACAAGTTTCGAGCAGAAGCGAAATATCTAACGTTTGATGGTAGAAATATTGATGCGATCATCTCGTTTCAAATACCAAAAACAAAAGAGGGATTTGGCTGTATTCCCGTTAATATCATTGATATTACTAAACGCAAACGAGACGAAATACGGATTTGGCAGCAGGCAAATTTTGATTCACTCACCGGATTGGCAAATCGTAATTTATTCTCTGAGCGTTTAAGTGATGCGATTGATGCATCAGAAAGTAACAAGGGGCGTTTGGCATTGTTGTTTATCGATTTAGATCGATTTAAGTATGTCAATGATGCATTGGGGCACTCAATGGGGGATCACCTTCTGCGGGAGGCGTCCGAAAGAATTGTTCGAGATGTTAGGAATTCGGATACCGTCGCGAGGTTGGGTGGAGATGAATTTGCAGTTTTGTTGTCAGAAAATAATGAGGACAATAAGATAGAGGCAATTGTTGTCAATATATTGGAGTCGTTGTCCAGGCCGTTTCTTTTAAAAGGTAATGACGCCTTTATATCCGCCAGTATCGGTGTGACAGTATTTCCTGATGACGGGGAAACGGCGGAAACATTACTTAGGAAAGCTGATAGTGCAATGTATTTGGCAAAGGAAAGAGGGCGAAATAATTTCCAGTTTTTTAAACAAGAAATTGATATAGGGGCGCAACGTAAAAGGGAGTTGGAAAAAGCACTTCGAAAAGCGATGGAAAACAATGAGTTTTCTCTGAATTATCAGCCTATTATTGATGCTGATAATGGCGGTGTGGTAAGCGCTGAGGCGCTTATTCGTTGGAGAAACCCCAAAAAGGGGCTGGTTTCTCCCGTTGAATTTATACCACTGGCAGAAGAAATAGGGCTGATTCTACCTATTGGCGAGTGGGTATTGCGACAGGCCTGTAAAGATGCTGCAGCTTGGGAAGATATCTTTGATAACCCCCCATCTATAGCCGTTAACTTATCAAGCGTTCAATTTCAACGAGAAGATGTCCCTGCTTTAGTCAGGCGGATATTGGAAGAAACAAAGCTGCCCGCATCCCGATTGACGTTAGAGATTACAGAAGGTCTTTTACTTTCTGATGATGACTTAACATTGGGGCAGCTCAAGGATATAAGAGCGATAGGTATTGATTTATCGATTGATGATTTTGGCACAGGGTACTCGTCTTTGAGCTATCTCAGCAAGTTTCCCGTAACAACGTTAAAAATAGATCGATCATTTATTATGAATTTGCCGGGCAATAGGGAAGAGTCTGGTTTGGGTTCTATCATGATATTTCCTGCTGTTGAATGAGTAGCAACGACGTGTCGATAATATCTACTAAGTTCTCAGGGTTAGTTTCTATGCGCACCTGCACCCTGAGTCCTTGTATTATAGTAATGACGTAATCACCCAATTGTTTTGCAGTTAATATTTTGCTTATTCGCCCTGACGCTTGCTCCATCTGAAAGTACGCAATGATGGTTAGATTTATATCTATTAACTTTTTGCTGACGTAAGCGTGTAATTCTTTGTCATGCTCTGCGAACTCTAGAGCGCTGTTTACCAATAGGCAGCCTTGGCTTAATTGCTGCTTATCTTCATCAAAAATATAATTTATCAACAGCGCTCGTAGGTTTTTACTTGCAGGAAGGCCCAATTCCATTTTGCTTAAACCGTTTCTGAGAGCATCGTCACAATAGCAATCTGTTGCTTTTCTAAACAATGCCTTTTTGTCACCAAAAGCGTTATATAGGCTGGTTTTGGTCAGTGACGTAAGCTCGCTTAACTCATCCATTTTGGTTGCATGATAGCCCTTGTGCCAGAAGTGATTCATTATCTGGTATAGCACTGCTACTTCATCAAATTGTTTTTTACGTGGCATTAGCCTTGACTCACATGAATGAAAGATTGTATTGTACCGAACAGTACAAAACGTGCTTATAATCGTCAATAGCTTGGTGTTAAATAAAACTATTTAAAATATAGTGCCTTTCTCCGCGATGGCTGCCTGTGTTGGTGTATTTTGATACAAGAATAAAAGAATAAAGGAAGTGAAAATGAATACGGTTCATTCTATTAATCATATTGATGATATTCAAAACATAGTTAAGCAATCCTCCATTACCATTATTACAAGTTATAGGGGAAAGTGGTGTCCTTTTTGTCGTCAGTATTTGAGTGATATGAACAAAGCATTTCGATCTGTTGATGATGTGTTGTTAGTCGGTGTATCCGTTGATAGTACGGAGGAATGTAACCAGTTAAGAAAAAAACTAAAATTGGAATTTGATTTGATTTCAGATGAGTCTATTGTTTTGCACAAGACATTGGATGTCAAAATAGGTAAAGGACATGGTAAAGACGCTTATTTACAACCAGCAGTATTTGTCTTTCATAATGGAGTGGAAGTGTTTCAATGGATTCAAACACCAAAGATGTTAAACTTTGGTGGGGCAATTAACCGGCTTCCAATTGAAAAAATCATTGAGCAAGTTGAAAAGCTAAGATAGGAGGAATTAGGAGCAGTAATCTATGTTAGAAACCCCGTTGCCATTCTTCAGGTTCATTTTCTGGTGGTGTCGCGACCTGCAATAATCGGTATGGTAGCGCCTATACCTGATTGACATCATTAACCACCTCTGCGGCTATGCGGTAGGATCGCAAACGGGCGTCATGGTTATGTATCGGGCTGTTAATTATAATTTCATTTGGCTTGTAGGTATTAATCAACTCCGTCAGTTCTCGGTAGACTTTTTCTGGCCCGCCGCTTGCGCCACATCGCAGTGAATGATTAACACGAGCAAGAGTTGCGCGATCTAAGACCGACTCAATATCCTTAACAGGCCGCGGCAACAAACTGGGTCTACCAGAGGTCACATTTGCAAAACCTTGCAGGTGTGACGAGCGAATATACTGCGCCTCTTCGTCGGAGTCCGCAGCAAATACATTTACAGAAAACATAAAATACGGTTTTTCCAACTGCGCCGAAGGTTGGAAATTGTCACGATAAACTTGTGCCGCTTGCGCCAATGTATCGGGGGCGAAGTGAGAAGCAAAAGCATAAGGTAACCCCAAATGTGCTGCCAATTGTGCGCCGTAAAGACTGGATCCAAGAATCCACAATGGTACTTTTGTTCCTTCTCCAGGCACGGCGCGTATGGGTTTAGTGACTGAGGTAGAATCCTGAAAATACTGTTGTAATTCAACAATGTCCTCTGGAAATTGATCACTGTGACTCAAGCTACGTCGTAAAGCTCTTGCTGTAGCGCCATCTGTACCAGGAGCGCGACCCAAACCCAAATCAATTCTGTTAGGATAAAGCGTTTCCAACGTACCAAAATGCTCTGCGATTACTAACGGAGAATGATTTGGCAACATGATACCCCCCGCGCCCACCCGGATGCTGCTAGTTCCTCCCGCAATATGTCCAATCACCACCGAGGTAGCAGCACTGGCGACGCCCGGCATGTTGTGATGTTCTGCTACCCAATAGCGCATGTAACCTATTCGTTCAGCATGCTGGGCCAATGCAAGAGAGTTTTGCAACGAAGTGGCGGCTGTTGAACCTTCAACTATGGGTGAAAGATCTAGAATGGAATAAGCGGTCATCATAATGTCCTAATCTGTAGGGTAATAAAATATTATGCAAAGTATCGGGGTTAGTGTAGCCAGATCAGTCAACTACGGTTAAACATTATGAACTTTCCATATTTGGAATTTAGACATTTTAATCATATTTGGTGCCCCTAATTGAATATGATTTGATAGAGAAATAATAAAGTACTATCTAAACAACTAGAAACAGTTTGTTATTGTTAGTGATACAACAACTATTTGTTACGATATGAATTGAGGTAGGATGCCTGCATTATGGAATAAAGGAGCTTTGTATAAATTGGACATTAATCAATTAAGAAATTTTCAGGTACCCATTCCTACTAGCGGTATTTTCAGATTAGGTGCTCTCTTTTAGCATTGAAAGGATCCAATTATGCAGTGGATCATTATTGGATCGTGTATGCCAGGCAGCAATAACTTCGAATTCAATTGGCTTAATCGAAAGATCCAGTTCTTTCAAACCTTTTTCAGGCAGCGAGCGGGAAGGAATAAAAGCGATAGCATTGGTTGTTTTTATATATCGAGGTACCAGCGAAAAACAAGGAGCTGACATAATAACATTTCGTGAAAGTCCTTTTTTCTCAAACAATGTATCAATAGATCCCCTAAGGTTTGTACTTGAAGAAGACACAATTATTTGAGGAGTCGATGCGATATCAGTAAGTGTTAACTTTTTTCCCAACAAGGGTGACGTGTCAGAAGCTACACAAACATGATGCTCCTTAAACAAAGATAAATAGGGCAAAGAATCGGGAATAAAATCTGGAAAAGTTAACGCTAAATCCACTTCGCCTGTCATTATTTGGGAGGATAACAAGTCAATGTCAAAATCTCGAACGACTATTTTTAAATTAGGTGCATGTTTCCAGATAGCCGATAGTAGCTGAGGCATAACAACAATTTGAGCATAATCCGTCGCTGAGATAGTGTAAATTCCACTGACGGTTTCAGGATCGAATTCTGGAACATCAAATAGATCTTCTACATCGCTCAGTATTTTATCCAGTTTTTTTCCTAATCGTTCCGCCTCCGGAGTAGGTATTAACCCATTACTAGTACGTACGAACAATCGATCATCAAAAATATGGCGCAACTTTTTAAGTTGATCACTTACGGCTTGCTGCGTTAGACCTATTTGATTCGCTACACGAGAGACATTCCTTTCACGTAGAAGCGCTCGAAGTATCCGAAGTTGTTTTAATTCTAGCTGATTAATACCAATCATAATTGTATCTCAAACAAAGACATCTTGTTTTCAACTGTATCACCCTGCCGTTACTATAGCCACATCGTTATCGGGAAGGGCCTTAAAACAAGGCTGTCACCCTGATGACTCTCTTATATTCATTAACTTAATTTAACTACATCTAAAGGGTTTATTCATGAAGACAATTATTCTTATTGGAGCAAAGGGCAAGATGGGTCAAGCAGCATTAAGTGGCCTAGGCAAACACAGGGTTATAACGGCAAGTCGTTCTGGTAAAGGCACTGATCATAGCGTTGATATTACCAACGAGGCCTCAATCAGAAACTTGTATCAACAAGTCGGTGATTTTGATGCCGTTGTTAACACTGTCGGTGAATGTGAGTATGCACCCTTTGCTGAGATGACAGAAAATCAATGGTCAACAACCGTCCAAAGCAAAATGATGGGGCAAGTCAATTTAGTGCGCATTGGCCTGGAGTACATTAAAGACAATGGCTCCTTTACGCTGATCTCCGGGATTCTTAATGTAAAACCTATTCCGTTGGCAATCGCTGATGCGGTCACAAGCAGCGCAATAGATTCTTTTGTAAAGTGTGTCAGTTATGAAATGCCTAAGGG
>CAJXXT010000283.1 GCA_913063495.1 uncultured Gammaproteobacteria bacterium
GTGATCGGTGAGCTAACATTGCCTATCGCCGCTTTTGGTGGCTCATTGTTAGCCACCCTAATTATTGCCGCAGTGAGCCAAAATTCTAGAGTAAGTAGTGCTCCCCATCTATTGATGTGTGGTGTTGCTTTATCATTTGTACTAATGTCGGCAGCAAACTTCGCGCTATTCCTTGGTGATAATCGAGCAAGCCACCAAATTGTTTTCTGGATGCTTGGGGGGCTTGGTTTAGCGCGCTGGAGTCATTTACTTATTCCATTTATTGCATGTTTATCAGGTTATATTTTTCTACATTTTCAGGCCCGTTATATTAACGCCTTGCTAATTGGCGATGAAACGGCGATTAGTTTGGGCATTAACGTCAAGAGGTTACGTCTATTACTTTTTATCACCAGCGCGTTAATTACCGCAGTGTTAGTCGCCAATACCGGAGCGATTGGCTTTATTGGTCTGATGATACCGCATATCTGTCGCTATTTTGTAGGTGGAGATTTACGTAGATTGTTACCACTCTCCGCGTTGCTTGGTGGTTTGTTCTTACTGTGGGTCGATGTACTGGCTCGTACAGTATTTTCACCAGAAGAACTACCCATCGGCATAATCACCGGGTTTATTGGCGGCCTATTTTTTATTGGCCTCCTACTGAAACAATCGAGATAAACGCCCTATGAACCGAAAAACGGTATCATGTCCAAGCTGTAAAAATCGCTGCAATAAAGTTAGCGATACCACTATGCGACATCACTTGCGATTCCCTTCATCGATGGAAAAACTGTCAGATACTCACCACTATTGCGACAACCATGACTGTGACCTAGCCTATTTTTCTCCCACCGTTCACTATTCAGTAGCCCAATTACAAACATCTACACAAATACAACAACGGACAATCTGTTTTTGCTTTGGTATTACTGAGGGTATATTTAGAAAATACCAGCAGCAGAATAATGAAGAAACATTTTTTAACGATCTAGATCACCTTGCATATTCATCAGAGTGTTTCTGTCGCGTTAAAAATCCAGCGGGAAGAGGATGCCTTAAGATATTTAAGTCGATGTCGGAATCGTAAGCGCTTAACTTTTTAAGACCAATCTTAATTTTAAAAAGTTAAGCATATTCTATAGACAAAATTTAAAACAATGCGACTCCCGCAATCGTTCGATGGAACCCCATAGCCAGACCATAAATCATAAACCCAGCAATAATTGAGACCAGATTCCAGTATGACTTAACTGAATTTGGTTGAACATAAGGCTTATGTTTTTCTATAGTCATCATTTTTACAACTGAAAATACGACAAACCCACCAAACAATATCATAGAGGCAAGATCACCGTTTGCCAGTAAATGTGCGCTTCCCCATACTATGACACTCAATAACATCGGATGCTTAATGACTCGTTTGAAATTGTTGGGCAGTTGAGAAATGGAAAGCAATAACATCGCCACCAATACCAGCAACATGGTTAGGTGGCGCGTCCACACCGGTGGATTCCAAATGGCAACAAAGTCACTATTACCTTTCCCATAAACTATCAATACAAAACCAATAATTGACAGCAAGGAATAGATCCCTTTATAGGCTGGCTCGCCCATTTTATCTACAAAATATTTTCGCCCATTCAATTCGGGAATAAAATGAACAATAAAAAAAACAGATAACCCCAACACTAATAAAATCATAACGCATACCCTATCATAAATTTACACATCATTTCATCCAAAAAACAGGTTAACTTAGAGTCTTGAACTCAAGTTAACACACATCACATTTAATACTTTTCTAGTAATTTCCATGTCTTTTTTTGATATACCTGCGATCAAGACTTCCTCGATACCTATCACAATACCATTTGCCTCAGAAAGATCCGCATCATCATCAAGCGTTAACAAATTAACTCGTTTATCAACAGATGAAATCTTCCGGTTAATATACCCCTTCCCCTCGAGCACACTTATAGCCACTGAAAGCGTAGATGGTTTCACCGACAACTTATTTGCCAGATCCTTTTGGCTAATACCTTCTTCACCAATCAAAAGACCAACAATTCTGAATTCCTGCATAGAGATATTAATCTCTTTCAAAGGCGCTTCCATTAATTGCGGTACTAACCGCGAAAGCTTGCTTATTTGTGGCATAAGCAAATCATCGTAATTCATCATCGCCACAGATCCCCTTACCATTGATAATATTTAGTTAGGCTAACTAAATATTATCAATAATGCAACAACCCATTTCATTAAAGGGATAGAGTTTAAAAAAGTGAATGGCCTAAGTCATTACGCTTATATAAAAATGGGAGCATTTTGCACAGAGCATATTCTTTTAGTCGTTGATTGAGCAACTATTAGCAACAAGGGTGCGCCCGATGATATCGGCACCATCATCAATCACATGAAATCCGATAGTATTAAAAAATTGACATGCTTCGCTGACTGCAGGTAAGAATGTTAAACCCGAGTTAAGCATTGAATTTGAAGTAAATTCTCTTGATTAAAAAAATAGGATTAACCCCCTTCTTCCCATCTTTAATACCCGCAGCTAAATCATCGTGACCACCGAAAGCAATGCATAGCTGTTTGATTGGACCTCCATAGTGACAAAGTCAACATTACCTTCGATATATACCCCACCCACATAAGCCACGATCATGATTGTGGATACCAACATAATTGAAACAATAAGCGATCGAAAATCCGTCATAAATTTCTCCGTATTAATGGTGATCTAAGCGGCAACTTCCTCTAACCCTTTAGCAAAGGCAGACAAACTAGCATGAGGTATCATCACCAGCTTCTTGTCTAAGCGTTCACAGTGTTTTTTGATGCAGTAGTACGCATCGTGACTCACACAGTCCATCGGAAACACAACGGTATCCGCTTGAGCTAACACTGAATCTAAACGTTGCCGCCCATCTTGCCGGCCACCATCATGATAAATAAACCCGCCATTACACTGCTCTACCATTGCTCGAAGATGGACGCTCTGACTGGCCCTCCCTCCTACATACAAAACATTCATACCTTTTAGGTCACTTAGAGGGCAGGCAGAAGTATTCGATAATTCACATTTATCTGCACAGTGAGAGTCGAGCATTCGGTTTAACGTTGCTTCCACAGCTTTCAACTGCATTTGATACTCATCAGCATCTTTCTCTACTGATAATTTCTCTGATTCTAATTGCTCGACTCGTTGCTCTAATTCTCCAATGTTTTTTTCAGACTCATTGGCTCTCGATAACGCCTTGTAAAACTGACCGGTAACATTCTCTACCATAAGCTCCAGCTGCCCGTATTTGCCTTCTTGCTCCAAATCATGCAATCGTTGTTGGGTTATTTTAAGCTCTTGAATTTCTTCAAGGTGGCGTTCGCTCTCGGCTCGAAGAACTGTGATTTCCATATCCTTCTTGCGCAACCGTTTCTCCATAAGCTTTGAGTTTTTATCATAGGTATCACGGGCTAATACTTGTTGATCCCTTAGCTTTCCTAGCGAGCGAATATCGCTACGTGTCGATGCACCGGAGATATGGGACAACATGTGTATCTCACCGATAACACGCTGAAGGAAAAGAACGGATACTTCTGAACCGCTTAATATAGCCCAAAATGCTGCCCCCACGTTTCCACTATCAAGCGACTCATCCCACAGCCTCTCCACCTCATTTTCAGTGGTCGCTTTATTAAACGCCCGAATCGTTTGACTATACTTTTTTTCAAGCAATTTATGGATGTAACGCGTTGGTTCATTTGGGTTACATGCCGAATTCACAAATGCCCCATGCAGCTCGTAATCCGACATTGCTCCATTAAGAGCCAAGTCAAACTTCTTCGCTACTTGGCGCAACTCCTTCAGCGTCAAACATGTGCCAATAATGCTGCAATGATAAGCAACATCTAACTGCCACAACTTCTTTCTTGGTGATAACCGCTGTCGGCGAACACTGTTTGTGCTTGAACTGGTGTTTGTAGGCGAACACATGGGCAATCCTCTTAACATTTTGTCTTTACATCTTAATGATAATGATTATCATTAAGATGTAAAGACAAAATGTTAAGAAAATACAATCTAAATCAAAGGTTCACTTCAGCATACTCAGCAAGCACAGAGCGTGGCACACCCTTTAATTGCACACTGGCACCGTGAGGAAACCCCTTAAACCGTTCAGACATATAGGTTAGGCCCGAACTTGTAGGTGAAAGGTAAGGGGTGTCAATCTGCGCTAAATTCCCCAGACACACCACTTTACTACCCTCTCCCGCCCGAGTAATGATTGTTTTAATCTGGTGAGGTGTTAGGTTTTGACATTCATCGATAAGGATCATACTGCGCTGAAAACTTCTTCCTCGAATGTAATTTAACGCTTTGAATTGAATATTCGCCTTAGACTTTACATACTCGATACTACCCTGTGGACTTTCATCATTTGAATGCAGCGCTTCAATATTATCGGTTATAGCTCCCAACCATGGATCCATTTTTTCTTCTTCATTACCCGGTAGAAAACCATGATCTTCTGCTAACGAAGGTGTACTTCGAGTAACGATGATTTTGTTGTAACGTTTACTTTCTATTGTCATTTCAATCGCAGCAGCCAGCGCTAAAATGGTTTTTCCTGAGCCTGCTGCTCCCGTTAAATTCACCAAATGAATATCAGGATCAAGCAATTCATTCAACGCCAGTGCCTGATAAATATTTCTCGGCGCCAAACCCCATGCTTGCTGTTCCATCAGTGATTCTTTTCGCAAATGCTGAATAACGATATGTTCATCGGATATTTCTTTTATTTTCCCAACAAAATCGTGTTCATCTAAAATAAATTGATTTAAGAAAACTTCATTCTCAAATGTGTCGCGGGGAATCGAGTGATACGTAATGCTTCCACGCTGAATGGTATCTACTTGGCTAACCTGATCCCAAAATTCTCCAGGAAACTCAATGTAACCTTTCGTTAGCTGTTTAATGTCAGACACCAGCTGGTCGTTATGATAATCCTCTGCATTGATATGGCAGGCCCGCGCCTTCAAGCGCATATTGATATCTTTGGTAACAAGCGTGTAACGACAATCAGGGTTTTCTACTTGCATTTGGACAACACGATTAATAATAATATTATCATTTGTGTTATTCGCCAGGCAAGTTTCCGGGGGCTCTCCTGGTCTATTGGTAACAACGGCAATCCGACCCTTTGTAGGCTCACCTTCATTTCTATAAATGGGAACGCCACCATCTAAACGCTCGGGGGGGACATCCCCAATTAAACTATCGATCAAACGCACAGCAGAACGACACTCTGCTGCCACCGATTTATTTCCAGTTTTTAGTTTGTCGAGTTCTTCTAGAACAGTCATGGGGATAATGACGAGGTGCTCGTCAAAATTAAGGAGGGAATTGGGGTCGTGAATTAATACATTGGTATCGAGTACATAGGCTTTTCGGGCGTAAACACCATTACGAGTCATGGTCTATCCTCAAATAAGTCAGGTTGATTCAATATACAAGCACGTTGTGTTTTGTATTGAAGGCGCCTCCTTATCAAGCTTTGCTTTAATCGCTTTAACCAATAATAAAACGATAGAAACAAAGCTCAACCATGTATTTCGTTACTTTCATCTTATGTCATAAAATCAATATCGCAAATATAATTTGCATTTAGATGTCAGCCCAAAAATTACTGATGTTCGTCGAGCATTTCTTGCATCTTGTTCGACAGCTCTAGGTGCCATTGATCTACCGCCTTTGAAAATTCAACATCATCATTTACATCAACAGCTGGCGGAAACTGCAGCCCACTTAAATAGTGCTCTAGCTTGACTGGCCTAGGTAGCAATGACAAACCCAGACCACGAATTGCCGTAACAGGTAATCGAAATCGTCGGTAGACCATTTTAGTCAATGTATTCTCATATACGGTAAACAAGTCATCGGCGCCAGGGCAACAAGACAAAATAATAGGCGTTTGGGTTTTAATCGCTAATCGAACAAATCCCTTTCGAGATTCCCAGCACACAGTGTACTTTTCGGAGGAAGGTCTAAGCGCTTCACGCATACCACCTGGTGCCACAAGAACAAGCTGTTCTCTATCTGTCAACAAAAACTCTGCCACTTTTGGTCGGGCCGGTACAGCGCCAGACTTGGCGATAGCACGGCCAATAGATGGAACATAAAACAGCGAGCGATCAGCCAAACTTCTCACGATGCGCCCTGTGCCTTCATTTATTTTTCGAGATAAGAGTGCGTTATCGTATGTTGCAAAACTATGATTCACCGCAATGATACAACGCCCCTCGGCAGGAATATGTTTCATACCATAAACTTTATGACGATGATAACGAGAGATTGGCCCATAAAGTTGATTAGTTCGCTTAATCGCGACGGGGTCAGGCTCATGATACCGATGATCTATCTTCACATTGCATCCTTAACTATTTTATAGAAAGTTCTATTATGACGCTTTCAGTTAGCGCTAGTTTCTCACAACACTGCGTTGAATGTGTTGGCAACGTAGCAGCAACACTATGTTTATTTTACCACATGAGCCAAAGCAACTTAGGAGCATTTATTAAAATACACACTATTTAGGCCATTATGGTCTATATATAGATGAGAATGGGGTTCAACATAACCTTCTAGGGCGATATACTGAACGATCACTTTGTAAGCTTTGTTGACCACAACCAAACTTACGGGCCGTAAAAAATAAGAAGACGGAGTTTCGAATATACGATGGTTACATTGTATATTCCCCAAAATAAAAATAATGGATCATCAGCTACCTAACGTCTCAGATGCCACTTCGTATTTTGACATCCAATCATCAAGCA
>CAJXXT010000284.1 GCA_913063495.1 uncultured Gammaproteobacteria bacterium
TTTGCCCCAGAAAGGTCTGAGTCGTCAAAAGAACAATGGGACATATTCAGTGTGGAAAATTCACACTTTGCCATATTGCAGAGGTTAAATCGTGTTTTTTGCAGTTGAACGGAGCGAAAATCGGTGCCTTCCCAGTCGGATCCAACAATGGATGCTTCTGATAGGTTGATATTGTCGGTATCTGCCCCGGTAAAGTCGCATCCTTCCAGTTGAGCATTCGAGAACTGAGCCCCCTTAATAATAGCTTGGCTAAAGCTTGTGTCAGTGATCTGTGCAGCATTAAAGGTTGCTTGTGATATGTCGGATAAACTGAAATCAACATCGGATAATTGGCTGTTGTTAAACTGGCTTCCGGATAGGTCTGTACCTGAAAAATCAATGGTATCGAGCACTAGGTTGGAGAATAAGGCTTGTGGCAACTCGCATTCTTGCAATAATACACCGGTAAGGGATGAGCCAACAAAAGATGCGTTACGCAGCTTGCTTTGCAAAAAAGCACTTTCTTCTAAATTACGATGCTCTAACGACATATCGGACAAGTCACAACGATCAAATGTGCAACCTGCTAATGTACTAGGCAGTTTATTGTTGTCTTTGATGGTACAGCCAATAAAACTGACTTTTTCAAAACTAGCGTCTGAAAAATCACAGTTTTCAATAGTGCAATTCTCAAAGGCAACAACGGTGAGTTGTGATTTTGAAAAGGTAGCATTTGTTAATGCGCTGTCGACAAAGCGAGTATTGCTGAGTGTGGTCTTCGTAAATATCGCCTCATCAAGTATTACATCGTGAAATAGCCCTGAGGTTATGTTGGCATTTTTCCAATGGGTTTTCTCGGCAGAAACAAAGGTGACCTTCAAATCGACGGCGTTTATGGATGAAAAGTTACTATCCGCAAAATTGGAACGCAAGGTTCGACGGCCTTTAATGCCTTTTTCTTGAAGTAGTGTTAACAGCTCGTCTTCTAAATCTAGGTCGCTTAGTTGTTCATTGCACAGTGCCGCATCCGTTAACCATTCGCTGTCACCGCGTATTGTGGAATCTGATAAATTTGCTTGGCTAAAATTGCTTTGTTCAGCGTGACTTTGGGTGCAGGTTAACCCCTCTAAGTTGGCTTTTGTCCAACAGGTTTTTGCCAGCTGCATTTTATTGAAATTGCTAAGAGGAGCATCCAGTTCAGAAAAGTCACAACCTTCAAGGTCACAGTTGTTCCAACGGCTGGATTTGATGACTTTTTTACTGAAATCTGCACCTTTGAGGGTTAAGCCTGAAAGGCGACCTCGTTCGATTTCATTTCCTGCGCGAAGTTGGGCGAGTACTTTATCGGTATCTTGTAATAGTGCTATTGCGTCCATTTCTGGGGTTTCGGCATTTGACGTTGGGTTATTGCTCATGCATTAACCCTCCTGCGGCAAGTTTTGTCATTCGTAAATTGGTTTGTTCGAAATTAGCATTATTGATTTGGGCGTTTAAAAATTCTGCACCGTACATGTTAGAGCCGCGAAAATCCGTGTGATCTAGTATTGTGTTATCCAGGGTAGCTTCAAAAAGATTGGTTAACACAACTTTAGCTTGGGTTAAGTTGGCCCCGGCAAATTTAGCAAATTTGGCATTGGTTGCCGATAGATCCGTTTGTTGTAATTGTGCAGCCATAAAATTTGCGTGTTCAAATTGGCTGTAGCGTACGTCACAATCGGATAAGTTAGCTTCATCCCAAATGGATTCATTGGCTAAACACTCAACAAAACAGCTTCCTGGGGAAAAGTTTGCACCGGATGCCCTGAATGCGGATAAATCGGATAACTCAAAATTAGCATTGCCTCCTGCGCATTCAGAAAATGAGGCTTCTTGTAAATTGCATTGGCTAAAATTGGCTTCAGATACTAGACTGCTGGAAAAATCTGTACCGTTCAAATCCGAACCTTGAGCGTTAAATTGTTTTAAGGACGCTTTTACGGCGCTAGCATCTACCATTATGCAGGCTTCGGCAGTGGCTTGATCAAATCTCGCTTCGTCACAAAATGCACCACTTAAATCTGCTTGGTTAAGAGTGGTTCGACTTAAGTTAGCTTTAAATAAATCAGCTTCAATAAAAAGGGACGCAATACATTGAGCCTCTGTTAGATTTGCCTGGGTTAGCAGGCTACCACTGAGGTCGCAGCCGGATAGAATAGCTCCTGTTAAGTTTGCCTTAGTTAAATCGGTGCCAGCAATGGATACTCCGTTAAAGTCTATAAAGGATAAATCGAGTTCAGCAAGAGGTAGTTCATCAAGCGGTTTGTCTTGGTTTATCAGGAGCTGTACGGCATCTCTATTCCAGACAAGAGGTACTTTAAGTTTAGCGATACGTTCTTGTTCGGCTGCTTCTGCATCTTTAAAAGCTTTGTCAGCATCTTTGGGTTCAACTCCCAGGTTAATTAGATGGGCACGCATTTCTTGTTTGGCTTGGGCAACATCATTTTTAACAATCTTGTCTAGCTCTTCGGGAGTTAAGCGAATCTTGTCTTCTGTTTCTTCCTCTTCTTCATCATCTTTTAGTTCCTCAACCCACTCAAGAAAACGTTCATGTATGAGCGGCAGCTCTGTGACGGTTGATAATGGTTCAGAGAAAATAAAGCAGTGGCTGAATTCAGGGTAGTCTTCACCGCTAACTTCTAACCAACCGCGCCACGCAAGTACCATTTGCTCTGAATCCATATTGACCCATAGGGTGTCAAGGTTCATGCCGACTTCGTGAAATTGTTCGATAACTAGATCATTTTCAGCATAGGTTTTTGTTGAGATGTCAGTTTTTCGGTTCAAAAAACAGCGTACTCTTAACCCGGGAAGTTGACTTGAATAATTGGTGTTCGTTGGGTGCATGTTGCTAATGTTAATGCTTTCATCACCCGCTAAAAATTCTTTGGTTTGCTGATCAAGGGGGGCTGCGTTAAAAAAGCTCCAATCAAAATCTTCTGGGAACCAGGGCCAGCGTTTTTTTACGTAGGATTTGTCGTAGGTGCCTTGTTTTTTTGTGCGAGACTGCCAATTTCTATTAATGGGGCCAAAGCCAGCTAGAGGAGGGCGGCTTTGAGATGACGTCATTGATTGGTCGCCATACTCGATATTAGGGAGAGGGTAACCCGCTGATCGACTATCTTTTTCAACACCTTTTCCTAGCGGGTTTTCTGGGTGAGCATCACCACCAATACTGTTTTCGTAGCGAAGGGGTATTTTTAAAAAGGGCTCTGGGTCGCTATATTTTGAAGTGCTTTGCCAGTGCCTGTCACCAAGTACGATAAGTGATTTGGTTAGTGATCCAACCGTAAACTCAACTTTTCGCGCACGAGCAGGTTGTTGTCCTTGGCAGTGACCGATAAGAAATCGGTCTGAGGATGTTTTTGCAAAGGCGTAATCTGATTCGTAATAGACGCTACCAATACCGTCATCATCCCCCGGGTAAAACTCGTCCCCGGTTGGGTATAGTTGTTCTTCGACAGCGCTAGGCAATTGTTCATGGTGCATGTCAAAGGTGGCTTTGACCACCAGAGATAATGAATGGCCCGGATAATAAATGCGCCCAGCAAGGGGCGCAAACGTAAAGGGTGTGTCGTTGATAATTTCCATGACCATGTGCTATTGGGTCTCGCTACTAATGTCGGTGTTTTTGGATGTGTTTTTAGTTGTTTTTTTAGTTATTGCATCAGCAAAATTGACGATTAAGGGGGTAGCATTTTGAATCAGCGACAAGGGAAGATACCCTCGGTATTCAAATACAACATGTAACGTGTCGTTTCTTAGTGAAAAACTAGCGAGTTTTCGTCCGCCCCAGGAATCAAAGAACATTATAAGAGATTGTTCTACGTCTGGATTGGCTGTCAGGCGTTTTGCAGACCTTTCATTGGTTGCAAGATGTTCAAGGAAGATTTTATTAAGAGATGGGGCGGTAAAGTTAACGGTGTTGAGGTTCTTTGGGCGGTTTGCCTTTCTCGGGTCTTTTTTATCCAACAAGTAAATGCCCAACTGTTGGTTGAATGTTATCGAGATACGATTGAGGTCGGGTAATACCGTTAGTTCGTAATGTTTTGTTTTACGAAATAGCTCTCCTTGACGTATATCCGTGCGACCAGAATCGAGAGTCATTGACATTGACTCTGCAAGTGAAGGCATACCTTGGACGGCGCTTTTTTTAGCCAGTCCCGTCATGTCCACCAGATCCCATTTGTTGACATAAAATAGGAACAAAAAACCGACAATGATAGCTATCGTGCCAATTACATTTTCATTCATTCGTTTCACGGTCTCTTATTTTACTTCGAAGCTTTTATGTTTGATCTTTGCTTTTGTTAAGTCAATAGTTTTTGCTTTTATGACAACTTCACCGGATTCAATACGGGTGCATGATTTGGCTTTTAGCAGAATTTTTTTCTTGGTCTCCAGCGCAATGTCACCATCAGCGCTAGCCTTTATTGCTGTTGCACCAACTTTTACCTCAAACCCTGCGCCATCCAGTTCTGTTGTGCAATCATCTCCTGCTTTATTAGCGATAAGCTCAGATGCTTCATATTTTAATGAACCTTTTACTTTACGGAATCGATCAACGAGGTTTTTACTTTCGCTGTAGGATGCATGCTGCGAGGTATCGATACCCACCATATTACTGTTTTTTATACCTAGGAAGGCGTCTTCTTGACCGCCATAATTGGTGGTTATTTTTTTGACAAATGAGCATTCATGCCAATCTCCGTGAAAGCTCATGTCGATACCCTTGGCGCCACCGAGAACAATCTTTGCTTTGTTCTGTTGTGCTTCAATAGTAATAGATTTGGCAGCTTCGTCCATAACGAACTTGTTTTGACCGTTGTTATCAATAGTGATGGTTGCACCATCCTTTTCCATTGAAATTAGGTTGCCACATTCTTGTTTGAGGTATATCTCAGGGGAGCCGTCATCAACAAGAGTGATCTCGTTACCGCATTTTTGTTCAATGCTGATTTGAGGTTTTACTGCATCCAAAGAAATCTCATTCTCACACTTTTGTTTAATGCTGATGACTTCTTCGCCAGGTTTGCCTTCCATCCACAGTTCATTTTCACAGACTTGCCAAAGAGAGATGCTTTGAACGTCTGCTTTGCCTTCCATCACAAATTCATTTTGACCAAAATCTCGCATGATACTTTTGGTCTTTTCACCCGGTAGTTCTAACGGTGTTGCTTGATGGTTGTTGTAAACTCGCCCCGTGATAACCGGTAAGTCTGGGTCGCCTTGCAAAAAGCTAACAAGCACTTCTTGACCAACGTGAGGAATATATTGAGCCCCCCATTTTTTGCCAGCCCAGTACTGCGATACGCGTACCCAGGTTTCACCTCCGCGGTCGGCATCTTCCCAGTGGAATTTCACCTTAACGCGGCCTTGCTCGTCGGTATCGATTTCACCGGCACCGGTAACAACGGCGGTCTGTGGGCCGTTCACAATAGGCTTTGGTGTGTTTCGATTGGGACGGAAAATCACCTGTGTAGGGATCGCTTCAAAGGTATTGTTATAACGAGCCGTTGCTGCATTCTCTTCTTCTGGCTCGGCGGGAGCCGCTAAGGCTTCTGCTAAAGATCGCATAACATCAGTTAATGCATCACTATTCGCGTTACGAGCCATGGCAACGGTTGCAATTTTATTGATCGCGGTAGCGGCCTGTAATCCAAGAGTGCTTTCGCTGCTGGTCGTGTAGCTGGTGTCAACGGCGTAATGGCTTACCGATGTAATCACATAGCCGCTTTGATAATCATTGGCCGCTTCCCCTGTTGCGTCGTGCCCCGATAAGGTGAATTTTCCACAAGGGTGTAAGCTTCGGTTGTCGCTTTGACCGGTTACGGTGTCATAAGCCACTTCATTTTCTTCTGCTCGAATGCCGGTCAGAGCACTTTTTTCACCGCTATTTCGGTACTTCCCTGGATACTCATACTGGCTGTACTCTGAGATCAGTGGGTATTTGTCCGCTAATAACGTAGAGGTAGGGGAGGCTATAGGGGTGGCTGATGCGCTGGCAAGGCAGTAGTCATAGTCATGTAAAAGGATACCACCAGTACGCATATCATAGCGGTGGGCCCAATGTGTGATTTGTTCGCCAGGCCCGCTGCCTTGCACGTAGGGGATTTCGTGCTCGCTGTCATCGCCGCCGGTTGTCGCAGGGTTAAATCGGTAGGCTCCATCGTGATCACTTAACATCATCACATGTTTGCCTTCACCATCCTCATGGCGGAAGTAATAGAAGATACCCTCATCTTCCATAATACGGCTAAGAAAGTCGAAATCAGATTCTTGATATTGAGCACAATAATTACGGGTTTCGTATTGGCCAACAAAGTTTGTGGCGTAATCTTGATCAGATATAGGGGCGTGCTCAGCCAATACCTCATCAATGATGTCCACAACACTCATATCTTGAAAGATGCGGCTTTTCTTATTTTGAGAGAGGAACCAAAACCAGGGGACTATTTGTAACTCATAACGGCGAAGCTGGCCATCGGTGAGTGATCCTGCTGCGATACCTACGACGTTACCGGCCTGCATGCGTTTGACATAGCCATTAAAATAACGGGTTTTATCTTCTTCTGGAAAGGTAATCGAGAAGCTGATGCGTTTGCCTACGATACCTGTTGGATCGATGTTGAGATCCTGGCAAAGGACTTTTAAGTCGAAGTTAAAGAGTTTTGAGATCGCTTCTTGACCTGCAATCGTCTCTAATAAAAGTTCTCCATCTATGCCGAAGGTGCTGGAATCGGTTTCTATTCTTATATGATGCTCGTTTCCAATATCACCCATGATTGTCTCTCCCGTTATCGC
>CAJXXT010000285.1 GCA_913063495.1 uncultured Gammaproteobacteria bacterium
ACAACATCAGACCGCTACGAAAAACTCTCTAAGATACAGACAAAATGGACGTTTTTAGAAAAGTCGTTTTTAAATTATACAGAAAGAACGGTTCCCTACTTGGTAACTAAGTTTGGTAGTCAAATCACCAAAGACCTGAACGATATGGCAAACCAAGCAGAGGAGTAATGCTCAATATTAAGGACAGTCTGTTATGACTGTCCTAGCGCTTCAAGCATAGAAATTAATTTTTGAACATCTTCAACACTACCCTCCTCCGTCCAAACAACCGACACCGTTCTTGGGCCAAATTCTACCGCCAAAAAGCGCATATCCTGATTCTCTCGCCACTGATCAATATAAGTTTTTATACCCTCAGGCTCTGTTAACGTAACGGGGTCTGGCTCCCATAACAATAGCCCCTGCCGATCCTTTCGCTGAGTCCATTGCCCCCTAACCGTCGACCCTGGCTCTCCTTCTTTTGAAATACGCCGATAACGTACCCACTGATAATCAGCAACATGCAGATTACGCTCAGATACACGCTGGTAGTATTCATTAGACATTAGAGAAATCGGCTCAACTTTAATGCCAGCCTCCATTACTAACGATCTAAATCGCGCGATACGCTTCTCTTTTGGGCTTGGCCGAATCAGCAAAACAGGCCCAACCACCATTGCCATTGCCAAAATAATAATAAGGTAAACCATAGAAGCCTTGTTTATTGATTTCTGTTGATCAAGCGCAACACTTGATTTTCTTAATCCAGCCACTATTTTACTTAGTATAGGAATAAATTAGTATATAAATAAAAGCGTACCGGCATTAATGCGATTGTTCGCCCCATACAAGAGACCCCCACTATGTCACTCTATTCTCACATATTACTAGCAACGGATTTTAATAGTGAAACCGATACGGTTATTGAGCGAGCCAAAGCCATGGCAAACAGTAACCAATGCTCGTTATCACTTATTCACGTTATCGAGCCTATCTCCATTGCTTATGGAGGCGAGTTTCCGATTGACTTAGGTGACCTTCACAAAGAACTGGAAAAACAGGGGCGCGAAAGACTCAACGAGTTAGCAGAGAAGCTAGCAATACCTGAGACTAACTGTTACTTAGAGGTGGGATTAACAGAAAAAGAAATTTTGCGCATAGCAAAAGAGAATTCAGTGGATCTAATTGTGGTTGGGAGTCATAGCAAACACGGTTTATCCCTTCTACTCGGATCTACCGCTAACGCGATCCTTCATCATGCGGAATGCGACGTACTCGCAGTGAGGGTAAGAAAAAGCAAGTAGAATCACCCTAAGTCGCAACACGCTCAAGCCAAATACAAAACCGTATTTCATACTAATTTGAACGTTATATTAAAAGAGCCCTGCGCTAAAATAGAGAGCTGACACCGCTATCCCTATTCAACGCAGGCTCACCATCCTCCTTCAGCATCAAGGGTTTAATTTGCTGTAATTGAGACTCTAGTGAGTAACTCACACTTGATGACAAATTAAAAAAGCTCAATAACGCTTTTAAGTTTGTATCATTCTCACAAGCATCATGCACTCGCTGCCAAAACGCCTGATTTAAGATCTGCAATTCTTGATTTATTTTTATCAGGCCTTGCAAATCCCAGTCCGGTCGACCTCCCTCGCGATAGGTGAAATATTGTCGCAATAGATAAATTGCAGAGGATCGTAAAATAAACTCATCTTGAGAGGCAAAAGGAAGATGATTACGCGCATTCGGCTTCAAATGCTCAAGTATCGGGCAGGCACTTGTTGCCATAATCAACCCCATCAACGAGCGAACACCTTCTTCCAGCGATGTTTCTTTGTAATATTCTCTATCGCTGGTAATAACTCTGATCTTAGCTTGTTTCACCGCTGGAAGCTGTTGAAAATCCATGACCACAGCTTCTAAGTCCACAGCTGCCGGGCAATGAGTACAATTCTTTGTGGTCAACGGGCAATTACTGCACTGATGATGAGCCAATTGAGTCCACTCAGCTGAGCCTTTTCTTTCTGCCGAAAAATCAAATTCTCGATCTAGCTCAACCGTATAGCGGTGCTCTTTTTCATCTATTGTAAAAATATACTCAACACTCATCTATCCACACTCAGTCTGTCCACAATATTGCCCTACTCTAGACAAAAGCATAGCAGTTTCACACCAAAGATGGCTCATTTCAGGCAGGAATTTGTCTGTTTACACAAAAAACAATCAAAAATTGTAGCTCTATTGGCCTATCTAACCCAAAGGCTAGCTTTCTTATAAATACCCCTTTCTTTTTCATATCTTGATCTACTCTTAATTGAATGGCTCTCATCGCCACCATTGTCAAACGTGACCAATCCAAACCACAGGATTCCAAACACCTCAGGAGTACGTCGGGTGGCAACATCTAATCCATTACCTAACCCAGGCTCTAGCGCAGTTAACCCTGATCTTAACTGGAGCCAAATTAGAGAAACCATCTCCTTGCTATGCCTAGCAATGGCGCAAGTAGAGACAACGCTCAACGACAGCTCCAAAGATGTCAGCACGCTAACGTCTGCGTTTACACACATCGCCTCCGATGCTCAAAAGCTCGGGGCAGCCTGTACCAAACTAGAAAACCCAGAGGATTTTGCGGCAGCAAAACCAGAAATAACATCTTTGGCCGGCTCAATCTCACAAGAGATGGGTATGGCGATCGTTGCTTTTCAATTCTATGACCGCTTGAGCCAAAAGCTTGGACACGTTAATGATTCACTCACGCAGCTAGGAGATATCATCGGCGACTCTTCTCGCCTATACGATCCTAATGAATGGCTCAAGATACAAGAAGAAATCAAAACCAACTACACAATGGAATGTGAGCGAATCATGTTTGACCTGATAATGAAAGGTGCCACTATCCGTGAGGCACTAGAACTATATAAACATGAGTTTGATCAAATGAGCCTACAAAAAGACAACGATGACAATACCGATGATGATATTGAGCTATTTTAACACCTCAATATCATCCAACCAACGTCACAATTCAATTCAACACAACCCAAAAAACACCTTACATTAAGCCATGCTGAACCCTTGTTGTATTTACACCAATTTACTCAATTATTTCTACCCTATCACCCACTGATATTATTCCTGTATTCATTGCCAGCAAATTTTGCCCAAAATAAACCTCCCTCCCTATCGAGCGATGCTGTTTCAATGCTTTAAAAACCGCTGGTTCTTTTTCCGCAGAGAGTGGGTTAATAGTCGGAATCACACACCGTGAGCAGGGCTTTACTACGCAAAACTCAATGCCCCCCACCCTCAGCCTCTTCCAGCCATCCTCAGCAAAAGCCTGATTTCCACTTATTACAATATTAGGCCGAAATCTTAACATCCCGATAGGTACATCTAAATATTGATTAAACGCCGCTAACGAAGACTCGGTCGTTAATAGGAGTGGAAAACCATCGGCAAAACTAACCGTTTCATTATTCTGAGCATATTCTTTGTCGACCCCCCTATAATAAGCCCCTTCCATAAAAACCAAACGGCAAGGTATATCTAACACTAAACTTAACCATTGATTAATAAAGTCATCTGCCACTTTGCCTTCACAAACATCATCCCACAGCTCTACAGATATAGAGCCATTCAAAGCAAAATGCTTGTTCACAGAAAGCGATAACTCTTGCTCGCATTGTTCCGGCAACTTGAGATTTTGAGAGGTTTGAATTGTCAGCCCCCAATCCCCTCCAGCAAACTGAAATTCAGTAATACCTAACAGTATCATTTGGGCAATTCTTCGCTGTGTAAGGAATTTGCCGTTACTATCAACCAGCATCCAACGTCGATCTTTTTCGATACCAAACCGATCAATTTTCGCCTGTTCTAATGTTACTGCCCCCATAGATTTAACGGGATAACGGTACAACTGGGAGATACGTAAATCCATTACTTCACCTTTCATTTGTTCACGATCATTCGGCACGACCATGTGATCACAACCTCAATAATCTGCATGCTGAAACTTTATTGTCTACACTATTTAGAGCGCTGCCTAAAACGCTCCCCAAAACACACCTAATAGATTATGGGCTTACTTTATGACACAGAGTACAACACAGGGTAGAACGCAAAAAGGTGCTTTCTTCTTTTATTTCAACACCCTTAGTACCACTCTTCTCGTCGGTGCGTTATTAACGGGTTGTGGCGACAGCAAATACAAAGGCCTTAGTGACAGTGAGCTACAAGAGAAATTTAGCCGCTGTGAAAATGCCAGTGGCCTATCACCTGGTGGCGCTATCATCTGCGATAACGTTTATCGAGAGTGTAAAGATAGAGCGAAGCGTACGAAACGAAGAGCCTGTTATTAACCATGCGTTCACCTCTCCCCCTAACTTAAGGCACCCTCCTTTTATCCCAGCAAAAGCCTCCACTGACTTATTGTCTCATTAACACATTACATTGTTCCATTTTTGATCATTGAAAAATAAGACGACTGGTCATATTATAGCCTCATGAACAAACGAGACGACAAACAACAGCTCATACTTGAAGCTGGATTAGAAGAAATTCTTATTAATGGGTACAACGGCACCAGTGTGAAAGACATTACTGTTGCAGCTGGCATCCCTAAAGGATCATTCTACAACTACTTTGAGAGCAAAGAACATTTTGGTCTCGAAGCGTTGCAATACGTTTCAAACCAAGGGTGTCAGGCTGCGCGTCAAACCCTTACTTGCTCGAAGCTGCGCCCACTTGAAAGGCTGGCAAAGTACTTCAATGATGATGCTCGTGAACTCGAAGCGTCCAATTTTGAAAAAGGCTGCTTGCTAGGCAACTTAGGTCAAGAATTGTCTGATGCAAACCCTGTTTTTCAAGTAAAGGTTGAAAGCCTCATGGCAAAGATGACATCCGAGTTAGAGTCATGTCTGCTTGATGCTATCGAACAGGGAGATCTTGACGCAGATATTTGTCCAAAAATGATGGCTGAATTCCTATTTAACGCATGGGAAGGCACCATTACCCGAATGAAAACATCAAAGAGCAACCGTCCATTCGCCGTATTTCAAAATGGTTTACGTGTTCTTTTTAAGCAATCCAGTACTGCTCTTTGCTCCGATTAATCACACTTTCAACACACCCCTAGCAATACCAGACATTTCATTCAAACACCATTAACAAAAAATAAGACGACTGGTCACTTTTATAACAAAAAAAGACGACTGGTCACCTTAAGGACTCATTATGAATACTAGCAACGCTTACATAGCATCAACCCTACTTATCCTGTCATTAAGCATTTCAACGACAGAGGCGTCTGTCGCGCCTTTTCAGCCCTATCAAGCATCCCTATTTGCAACCAATACTGCAATACCCAATGCAACCAATACATCGCTGACTAGATACCCTTCTTACGGGAATCAAGAAAAATACAATTCTGGTTATGCTTTTTATGTAGACAACGACTTGCTTGTTCCTGGCAGTGACGACCGGGACTACACAGGTGGTCTTGCGCTCACGCTATCGGGAAAGCGCGCATCAGAATACTGGTTCTCACTTGATACGGCACTATCCACAACAGAGACTCTGCTTGGCCTTGATACCGTTAGCCGCGGCCCAGGTCGACGCCAATTGCACAGCATTGAATTTGGAGCAACGGCATTTACACCAGGCGATGTAGAGAGTAGCGATGCCAACCAAAACGACCGACCCTATGCGAGCTTGTTTTATCTATCTAACACTCGCCACCACATCAATCACAACACCAAAACCGCCGTTACCACAACATTAACGGTCGGTGCCATCGGTTTATCCGTCGCTGGGAGCATCTATAACGGCATTCACAGCACAATAGGCAGTGATAAAGGTGAAGGCTGGTCTCATCAAATATCTAACGGTGGCGAGCTTACCGCGCGCTTTGGTAGCTCTCGACAACAGGTAATTGCATCAAACTACTCAGCTGGCAGCAGCTATGAAATCAAAACCTTAGCGCAAGGTAGCATTGGATATCTAACCGAACTCTCCTATGGTGTAACGGGGCGCTGGGGGCGAATCAACACCCCGTGGTGGACATTCAACCCAGCAAACGCCAAGTACACGGAGAAATCATCCACAGTAACGCCTTTCAAACGAACAAATGACTTATTTGTGTTTGGTGGCTTTAGTAGTCATGTGCGAGGTTATAACGCCTTTTTGCAAGGCCAATGGAAAAGCAGCGATGTATCCTATGATCGCAATGAGCTAAACACGATCATCCACGAAGCCTGGGCTGGTGTCACTGTAGGAATCGACTCTAAAACCAATATCTCCTACTTTGTTCGTGGCCAAACCAGTGAAATAAAACAAGGGAATGGAGATAGAAACCCTATTTGGGGAGGTGTGGTATTTAATTATTCTATTTAAAGCCATACCTTCAAGCCAGCACCCCCACCAATTCAGTGTGACTGCCTCGATGACTCGCAACCACATCCAAACGTAACGGTATTTGATCCTTCAGATCAGACACATGCGAGATAACACCCACCATTCGCCCTGCTTTTTGCAAATCCAACAACGTTCGGATCGCCAATTCCAGCGACTCAGGGTCTAAACTGCCAAACCCTTCATCAATAAACAACATATCCAAACGAATTCCGCCGGAATAGGCCTGCACAACATCCGACAACCCCAACGCCAGAGATAATGCAGCCATAAAACTTTCTCCGCCCGAAAGCGTAGCGACAGGCCTCTGCACTCCGGTATAGGCATCATCAACCACTAGCTCCAAACCAGACGCTTTATTGCCTTTTGCTTTTTCTGTTTTTCGAAGCAATATGTAACGCCCTTTACTCATAAG
>CAJXXT010000286.1 GCA_913063495.1 uncultured Gammaproteobacteria bacterium
TCTGATACAAGATTGTGTGGCGATGTTTCGACCTATGGCGGAAAAGAAAAAAGTTGAAATTGGTTCGTTAATTCACATGAAAAATAGCCAGGATTTCTTAGTGGATCCAACACGGTTACGGCAAATCATTACGAATTTAATAAGTAATGCACTGAAGTTTACGGAGAAAGGCTACGTTTGTGTAGAAGTGTTTGAGATAGAAACCGGAAACACTAACAACCGATTACGGGTTGAAATTCAAGATACAGGAATTGGTATTAGCGAAGAAAATCAACAGAAACTGTTTGCTGCTTTCAAGCAGGCGGATGCTTCTACCACTCGCCGTTTTGGTGGTACGGGGTTGGGGTTGAGTATTTGTAAGCAATTGGTAGAGCTTATGGAGGGGCAGATAGGTGTTGAAAGCTTTGTAGATTGTGGTGCGAAATTCTGGTTTGAAATTGAGGTAAATAGTTCGCGACAGGGCGCTGCAGTAATACCAGAGCCTATACCTGATGAGCGTGTTTTGATTAAGCCTATTCGTTGCGTCATGCTTTCTCAAAAGCCGTTGATGAAACGTTTAATGGACGCGGCTTCATCAAGCGTTCAGCTATTAACGGTTCGTATTATTGACGATGTGGTAATGGCGGAGGATTGGGAGAGAGTAAATGATTTGTCAACGGAGCTGATTATTGTAGATCAAGACTGGCCCCCAGAAGCTTTTCAATTGATCGGGCGATTGCAAGAGAGGAGTCAGTTTTTATTAAATATTGGGCTTATGGTGAGAATGGGGTTTGAATTATCGAAAGAGCGTAAGGCTGAAATTGGGGCGCGTTTCATGATGCAGAAGCCGCTGTCAGTGGACGAAGTGTTAGATAATATTATGCAGTTAACGGATGGTAATGATCAAAAACAAATAACAACACATAAAAAACCGGCTTTCCAAGATTATTCTCACCTTCGTGTACTCATCGCAGAAGATAATCCTGTGAATCAGATGGTGATAGTCGGAATGCTGTGTAAATTTAACATTCAAGCAGAAGTAGCGGAAAATGGAAAATTGGCGTTAGATAAATTTCAAGCAGCATCTTATGATTTTGTACTGATGGATTGTGAAATGCCGATAATGGATGGGTTTGAGGCAACCCGCCAGATGCGGCGTTTTGAACACGAGAAAGCATTGGCAAAAACCCCAATTATCGCGTTAACCGCCCATGCGATGAAAGAATACAAAGAAAAATTCTATGAAGTGGGTATGGATGCCTATTTAGTTAAACCTATTACGTTAGATCGTTTGAGTGTGATTCTGAAAAATACGACTCGAGATTTAATGGGGAAAACGGGATAGGTTTTGTTTTTGTGAAGCATGTCTCGTTTTTGTTTTTATAAAAGCCTCGTTACAGTGTTGTAATCTAGTTACAGTGCAATGTGCTTATACTGCCAGAGTATAGTGTGAAAGAAGACTGTTTTGATCATTAAGTGTTCGGCTTTCGTGGCTTTTGGTTATTGGGTAACCCACTAGCTTACATCTTGCTACACAACCTTACAGAAAATGGCTACAAAAAGTTACCGAGTAATTTGACAATAGACACTCTGATAAAAAAGGGTGCTACAGCACATTACCTTTTTAGCTTCAGAGTTAAACGGAGTGAGGGCCGTTTAACTGTGTTCTGAAGTATCATAATAATAATTATATAAAGCTGTGCTTTTGGGTGGGGTAAAATGAAAACAATAATTGCAGATCATCATGGTTTATATCGTGAAGGGCTTAAGTCACTACTTGTAAAAATTAATACGTCAGTGCAAACCGAAGAAGTGGATTCTGTTAAACAATTGGATGAGCTTTTATGTTCTCAGGGCGATGTTCGATTGGTATTTGTTGATTTACAGATTATCGAAGGCTCGGGATTAGATTATTTAAAACGCTTTAAAATGCGTTGGCCCAATGTAGATATTGCGCTACTTTCAAGTGAAAACGATGTGTTTACTGCTCGAGAGGCTATTTCTCTTGGCGCATCAGGCTGCCTGCTTAAGACAGAAAGTTTTTTTGTATTGGAGCAGGGCATTAAGTTGATTATGGCGGGAGGTGTTTATGTTTCTGAGCGCTTCATATCTGAGCCAACCAAAGAAAAAGCCAAAGCAATCCTCGATACATTAACGCCTCGTCAAAAACAGGTGTTAGAATTATTGTCCAGTGGCTTGTCGAATAAAGAAATTGGCGGATTGTTAGCGTTGGCTGAGGGTACGGTCAAAGCCCATGTTGCTGCATTATTACGTAGTATTGGTGTTAAAAACCGAACGCAGGCAGCGAATTGGGCGCGTGATAGCCGGATGATCTAGCTGTATGCTCAGTGTTTGTCGTAAAAATGATAGTGCGGGAGCAATCTATTACTAATTTACGAACCATTTTATTGTTGCTAACGGTTGTTTTTTCCCTTCCTTGTGTGGCCGTTAGCACAACAGAACATCGCTTGGGGGTTGGGCAGAATCGTATTGATGTTGGTAAAACCTACCATTTTTGGCGCGACCCGACGGGGCAGCAGACCATCAATGAAATTATTCGGCGTCAATATGATCCCAGGTGGGAGTTAGCGGTAAACTCCCCCCCCAATTTCCAATATACCAATGATGCCGTATGGTTTCGCTTTGAAGTTACATCAGCGCAAAGTGATGACGGTGATTATTTGCTAGAGTTAGGTTCGCCTTTTCTTGATCAAATAGAGGTGCACCATGTAAAGCGCAATCATTTTGGTGACCTCTATATCGCATCGTCCATGCGTGGCGGAGATGATCGTACGCTATCCTCAGCTTCTAACTATCGCCTCCCCACTTTCCCTATCGAAGTGCAGGCCGGAGCATCAGAATTAATTTACGTTAAAGTTCGCTCTGGAAGTGCTATTAGCTTCTCTGCTTATCTTTGGCAACTCGATGCTTATATGCCAGCGGAACAAACAGTGCAGGCATTTTATGGCTTCTTTTTTGGCTTAATGATGGTAATGGCTTGTTATAATATAGTTGCATGGCTATTTATTAAAGAGCCAATGTACCTTTGTTATGTGTTTTATGTCTTATCAATTGTGTTTTTTCAGGCTTCGATCAGTGGTTTTGGCGCATTGTATTTGTGGGGAGGCGTCGACTGGTTGCTTGATAAAGGGTTGGTTATCTCCATCAGCTTGAGCTTTCTATTTGGGGCGTTATTTGTCTGGCATTTGTTGTTGCTTAAAATTCAACATGTGATTTATCAAAAGGCCGTAATCACCACAATGTGGACTTATTCGGGGATTTTATTAGCCTCGCTTGTATTACCTGAATCAATTCTTGCTCCAGTTGCACAGGTTGTAGGTATTACCGCTTGTTTGGCACTGCTGTTTATGGGCTGTTTGCTTTCTTGGCAGGGCCATGAAATGGCCCGATATTTTGTTGTCGCTTGGGGGTTGTTATTGATAGGTACGGTTGTTTTTACCTTGGTTGTTCAGGGAGTGTTGCCGCGAACACCAATAACTGAATATATGCAGCCGGTGGGTATGACTCTTGAGGTTATGTTATTGGCGATTGCAATGGCGTTGCGTGTTAATCAAGAGCGTGATGCACGTAAGCACGCGGCAAAAACCGCGCTGGATTTAGCCCAAAAAGTGAATTCAATGAACGCTGAAAAGCTTATACTGTTCAGCGAAGATAATCAGGTCTTGGAGCTTCAGGCTGTTGAGCAGGACAAGCAACTGGCTGAGATGCGTCAGGAATTAGATGTTATGAAAGACCGTTTAGATGGAATAGTCCAGGCGGATGTTGTAGAAACGGTAGAAGGACAGCCAAATACCGCTACGCTTACAGAAGGTGCGCCGCCGATTTCCGCAAGCTTAGGCTCTGAAAGTGATAAGGTCATTAATATTGAGCGGAGGCGTAAAGACTCACACGATAAGTAAGGATTTGAAATGGATGACGTGCATAGTGCTTTAAGAGAGGATGTACGGTTATTGGGTGATTTGTTAGGAGAAACCCTTAGAGACCAGGAAGGGCCTTGGTTATTGGAGTTGGTCGAAGAAATTCGTTTGTTGGCAAAAAATGCCAGGTCAGGCCATCAAGATAAAGCAGATGAACTCGTTCAAAAGCTTGCTGCATTAGATGACAGTCAATGGGTTCCTGTCGCTCGAGCTTTTAGTCATTTTTTAAATTTAGCGAATATTGCCGAACAATACCATCGAGTACGACGCCGAAGGGATCATAGTCAGGATGCTAAGGGTGATGTAAAAGCAAAAGAAGCAACGCTAGATGACGTTATACCTCGGTTGTTAAAGCAAGGTATTACCCCAGAGAATATATCTAGCACGCTAGCGACCATGTCGGTTGACCTTGTATTAACTGCTCACCCTACAGAGGTAACGCGACGTACGTTAATCCGAAAATACGATGAGATGAGTGATTGCCTTCATCGGCTTGACACCGTGTTGTTAACCTCTAATGAGCGGGAGATAGTACTGGATGAATTGCGCCGAAAAATAGTATCCGCATGGCACACCGATGAGATTCGAATCGATAAACCGACACCGGTAGATGAAGCTCGGTGGGGGTTTGTCAGTATTGAGCAGTATTTGTGGCACGCAGTTCCGAAACACCTTCGTGAAATGGATAGGGTGTTAACCACTCATGCTATACCGGCACTGCCATTAGACTCGATACCTGTTATTTTTTCATCGTGGATGGGGGGAGATAGGGATGGAAATCCAAACGTAACCTCTCGTGTGACTGAAGAGGTTTTGTTGTTAGCGCGTTGGATGGCTGCTGATTTGTTGCGTAATGATTTGGCAACATTGCACAGTGAGTTGTCGATGCAAGATTGCAGTGACGATCTGCTGGATGAAGTGGCGCGATTGCAGGAGTCGGGAGAAACACGGGAGCCTTATCGTGTCATCTTAAAACAACTGCGCCGGCGCATTGATGATACGTTGGTGTGGGCGGAATCAGAATTGGCGGGGCATTTTTATGATGGCCCGATGCCTGTGTTACATGCCAGTGAATTGTTGCGCCCTTTAATGTTGTGCTTTGACTCGTTAAATGCCTGTGGAATGATGGCTATTGCCCAAGGTGAATTGTTGGATACGATTCGCCGATTGCATTGTTTTGGTGTGACATTGTTGAAGTTGGATATTCGACAAGAAAGTACGCGACATGCCGATGTCATTCAGTGTGTGACGCAACATTTAGGCCTTGGGGCCTACCATGATTGGAGCGAAGAAGATAAGCAGCGTTTTTTGATTGATGAGTTAACAAGTAATCGCCCGTTGATTCCAAATAATCTGCCTGCGTCAGATGATATAAAGGAAGTGCTTAGTACATTTACCTCCATTGCTCGTCAGTCCAGTGATGCGTTGGGAGCTTACGTGATTTCCATGGCAACTCACCCCTCGGATGTGCTTGCAGTCATTCTTTTACAAAAAGAAGCGGGTGTTAAATCCTATATGCGGGTAGTGCCGTTATTTGAAACGTTGTCAGACCTGCTGGGTGCAGATGACACCTTAAACGCACTGCTTGCCATTCCATGGTATCGAGAACATATCCAGGGTAAGCAGGAAATAATGATCGGTTATTCAGACTCTGCTAAAGATGCAGGTTTTATGGCTGCCTCCTGGGCACAGTATCAGACGCAGGAGAAATTAGTTGCCACGGCAAAAACGCATGATGTGCATCTAACGTTGTTTCATGGGCGCGGAGGTTCGGCAAGTCGTGGAGGCGCGCCTTCTTATGAGGCAATCCTGTCACAACCAGCGGGATCAGTGAATGGGTCTTTACGAGTGACAGAACAGGGTGAGGTGATCCGGTCAAAATTCAGCCCTGAAGGTGTGGCGATTCGCACTTTGGAGCTTTATGTCTCGGCCACCCTAGAAGCGACTTTAATGCCGCCAAAGGAGCCAAAACAAGAATGGCGAGAGCAGATGGATATGATGGCCGAAACGGCGTTGAATACCTATCGACAAGTTATTCGACATGATGAACGGTTTATCCCTTATT
Organism: uncultured Gammaproteobacteria bacterium; assembly: GCA_913063495.1. Taxonomy (GTDB): domain Bacteria; phylum Pseudomonadota; class Gammaproteobacteria; order Pseudomonadales; family Ketobacteraceae; genus 42-54-T18. The sequence goes on from CAJXXT010000286.1 coordinate 5,983, forward strand.
TTCGCTCAGCAACCCCAGAGCAGGAGTTGCAGCGATTGGCGTTAGGAAGTCGCCCGGCAAAACGTAAGGCATCGGGAGGAGTAGAGTCCTTGAGGGCGATACCATGGGTATTTGCTTGGACTCAAATGCGACTCATGTTACCAGCATGGTTGGGTACTGGGGCGGCATTAAGTGAGGCGCTGCAGCAAGGAAAGTCAGAAGAGCTACGTGAAATGCTGCAGCAATGGCCATATTTTAATATGTTTTTTAGCATGTTGGAGATGGTGCTGGCGAAGGGTGATTTGGCCATCGCCTCTTATTACGAGCAGCGTTTGGCAACGGCAGAGAATAAAACATTGGGAGAAGAGCTAAGAGCACGGTTTGTTGATGCAGTGGATATTACAAAAACGGTGTTGGATCGTACGGTGCTGTTACAGAGCAATCCTGTGATTCGCCACTCTATTAAGGTAAGAAATCCTTATTTGGATCCATTACATGTTTTGCAGGTGGAATTAATGAAAAGGGCCAGAGAAGTGGAGGGCAAGGGTGAGCAAGTTTGCCCTGATTTGTCAAAAGCCTTGATGGTAACCATGACCGGTATTGCTGCGGGGATGCGCAATACGGGTTAATTGTTGGGTTTGGTGTGATTTCTTCGCTCTAATCGGGATTTATAAGTACGGGTTAGGGCTTGTGTTGTTATTTGTCTTTTCTCCTGGTTTAATGCCTGCCTATAACCTAGGCAGGAAACCAACCGAGA
>CAJXXT010000287.1 GCA_913063495.1 uncultured Gammaproteobacteria bacterium
TCTTCATGATGATCAATTACATCACGTAACCGCTGCTGAACACCATAAAAAGGTAGTTCATGAGCAGGCAATACCAGAACCGAGTCTGGAACGCGTTGTGCGACAATCTCATGAGCCTCATACCAATCCGTTAAAGGGCTGGACTCTGGCGCCGATGAAATCACGCTGACATTAGATGTTATCCGTGGTAAGACTTGATCTCCTGAGATATACAAATCCAATGTTTGGCAATATAACGAAACATGCGCTTGTGCATGCCCTCGAGTAATAATCACCTCCCATTCATGATCACCAACGGTCAGCATTTGTGTATCTTTTAATTGATGATAACTACCAGGCAATGCTGAAACACTGTCATAAAAGTTATTACTGGTCGTAAGCCCTTCTAGCGTATGTAACGACATTGCTGAACGTTTAAAAAACTCCTCAACTTCCCAAGAAGAATCTGCCTGCCCATAGTTTAAATACACTCGCGAACACAAATACTCTTGTTCGCTCATCAACAAGCGTGCTCGAAATGACTTACACAACCATCCAGCCAAACCAACATGATCTGGGTGCTGATGGGTAACAATTACCCTTTTAATAGGAAGGTTGTCACAATGTTGTTCGACAATACCTAACCAATTATCTCGAGCAGGTTTTGAATTCATGCCTGTATCCACGACACACCAACCATCACCATCTTTTAGTAGGTAACAGTTAATATGATCTAACGATAAAGGTAATGGGGATCGTAGCCACTTCACACCCGGAGCTATGTCAACAATTCCATTGTCACCTGGTGGAATTTTAAATGGAAATACTTTCTCGGGATAAAGGGTAACTGAATCTTTCAACGTCATACATTTTTCCTGCTTTGTTTCAACTCTATTGCTATTCGATTGCTACTACCGAGGCAGATATTCCCCACCATTAACATCCAAACAGGCTCCGGTCATGGCACTCGCAAGATCCGACGCCAAAAAAAACACCGCGTTGGCACATTCAGCACTAGTAGGGATTTTTCCCAGAGGAATATTTCTCTCAACATCCTTTTTTAATGCCTCAACAGATACATTCTCAGACTTACTGCGTTGTTTAAAATAGTACTCGACAGGTGCTCCCCACATCCAACCCATATAAGTTGAGTTGACTCGAATATTATATGGACCCAATTCCAGCGCCAAATGTGACGTAACACTACTTAACGCGGCCTTGGATGCAGCGTATCCTGCCTGTGTTGCCATAGGTTTACGTGTCACCATCGTGTTTACATTCACAATGGATCCACTACGCTGTAATTTCATCTGCGGTATAACAGACTGAACAAGGTTCATCGTGCCAAATACATTCACATCCATCACAGCACGCCACGCATCCATATTGGCAGTTTCAGCTAACGCCATCACCCCTGGGTTATAAGCGCTGTTAATTAAACAGTCTACTCGACCATATCTTTCGATCGTACGTGCAATCAAATGTTCGCACTGACTTTTATCACAAATATCCGTTGGCACTTTGATAACGTCAACATCTTCGCCATTAGGTAGCTGTCGAACCTCCTCTTCTGCGGCATCTAGCTTACTTTCCGTACGGGCAGCAATCACAAGTTTAGCACCGTGTTTCGCTGCCCCCAGCGCTAGTTCAATTCCCAAACCAGAGCCAATACCCGAAATAATCACCACTTTATTTTCAAGCAACATACAAACCTCACTACCGGTATTAAGCCAAGCGCTACAGTCGCTTCGCCACTTCACCATACATTACTTCAGTGGCTCCACCACCAATAGTAAGCACCCTGGCATCACGGTACATTCGTTCAATTGGGCTTTCTGACATAAAGCCCATGCCGCCATGCAACTGCAAACAGTCATACATGACTTCGTTTGCGATATCACAAGCATAGGCTTTAAGCATTGAAACTTCTTTAATACAGTCAGCGCCTTGAGCATCTAACCATGCGACATAGTAGGTATAGTTCTGCGCTAATGAAACTTTGGTTTGAGCACGAGCTAACTTATCTCTTACCACATCTTTATCAAATAATGCACCACCAAAAGCTTGTCGTTGCTTAACATTCTCAATGGTCATATCCAACGCTTTTTGTGCTTCACCAACACCCATTGCAGACAGCATAATGCGTTCATGCTGAAAGTTCTTCATCACTGCGTAAAAACCTTTATTCTCTTCACCTAATAAGTTTTTCGCTGGCACACGAACATTATCAAAAAACAGCTCAGCCGTGTCAGAACTTCGCCATCCATGTTTTTTAAGTGAACGGCCAATTTCAAATCCTGGCGTACCTTTTTCTACAATAAACATCGAAATACCACGAGAACCTTTCGCATCAGGATCAGTTTTTGCCGCGACAAAAAAGATATCACCATGAACGCCGTTGGTGATAAACATTTTACTACCATTAATAACCCAATCATCACCATCACGTACCGCACGGGCTTTTATACCCGCAACATCCGATCCAGCGGCAGGTTCAGTCACACAAACAGCGGTGATCTTTTTACCGGCAATAATATCAGGCAAGTATTGTTGCTTTTGCTCATCACTTCCAGCCAACGCCAAATGTGGCGATGCCATATTGGTGTGCACCAATGTTGTAATTGTGACACCGGCAAAGCTCGAACGCCCAAGTTCCTCCGCCAATACTGCCGCAGCGCGAACATCCAATTGGCTACCGCCGTATTTTTCTTCATGGGTTAACCCTAGAAAACCCAATTCACCCATTTTTAGAAGTAACTCCCTCGGCACATAACCTTGCTCTTCCCACGCTTCGCCATGAGGTACAATTTCTTTTTCAACAAACTTTCTTACCTGATCACGCAACAAACGGTGCTCTTCTTCAAAATACGGGTTTATCATCTATCTCTCCTACAATTCTCTAAAAACTATTTTTGGAACGAATACATTAAGGTCTATTTTTATGACCTAGTCCTGCGACTCATCAGGGTCAATGTCAATAAGCATCTCCCCATCAGCAACACTATCGCCTGCCACACATAAGACATCTTTCACTACGCCTGCACAAGGTGCGGGTAAGTTGTGAATCAATTTCATTGCCTCCATTACCAACAGCGTCTCGCCTTCTTCAATTTTATCACCTACTTTAACAAGCACGTCCGTAACGATACCCGGCATCACCGCCCGGATAGACGTAGAGGAATCTTTTAACGCTGCTGCAGGACCTAACAAACTGTCTTCTAACGTAACAAATGAGTAGCTGCGATTTAACCTAGGTGAGCTAAGTGATACCTTTTGGTTTTCGGTGAACAAAATATCCAGCGATACTCGGGTATTGTTTATTTCCACCTGCCAATAGGTCACGTCGCGTTGTAGCGCATTAGGTCGCGTTAACATAACATGATATTGCTCAGCCTTGGCACTATCGGCATTAGCACCATCGTCATTATCGCTACCCACACGCACGCGATAATCTCCAGCTCGACCTTGCACTGACATTTCAATTAACTCACCGCCATGCTCGATACAAAACCAAGCACTGGCGGGTGTTCCGGACAATTCTGTTACACGCCAACTGCCTTTACGCTGCCATGGGTTTCCTGCTTGCATATTACTAGCATCGTGCTGACCTTGCTCTGCATAGGCAGCAGCGGCAATCGCCATATGCATCGCCTCCCCCCAAGGTTTCCAGCCTTCAGGAAATTGTATTGCAATATATTGTGTTGTTAATTCTTGATGAAACGCAGGGCGAGTAATTAACGCTATCAAAAATTCCTGATTAGTTTTGAAACCACCAATTGAGAAGTTATTTAGGCCTTTTAACAAACGCTGTGCTGCCAAGCCCCTCGTAGAGCCGTAGGCAATTACTTTTGCAACCATGGAATCGTAGAAAGGACTAATCTCAGAACCTTGCGATACACCACTATCCACTCGCAAGCCTTCTCCTGTTGGCTCTCGGTACAATTCAATAATACCGGTTTCGGGCATGTAGTTATTCGCAGGATCTTCCGCATTAAGGCGCGCTTCTATTGCGTGACCGGTCGTGGTGATTTGATCTTGTGAAAAAGATAAAGGTTCTCCCTTAGCAACCTTTATTTGGCATTCAACAAGGTCAATTCCCGTAACAAACTCCGTAGTAGGATGCTCAACTTGCAAACGAGTATTCATTTCCAAAAAATACGCATCTTGAGTATCCGCATCGACAATAAATTCTATCGTTCCAGCACCCAAATAATTCAGATATTTTCCCAAACGCACGGAACAATCGAAGAGTTTCTGTCGTAACTCATCGCCAAGGTGACTTACTGGCGCTTCTTCAATAACTTTTTGGTAGTTACGCTGTATTGAGCACTCACGATCAAATAGATGAACCACATTACCATGACTATCACCCAACACCTGTACTTCAATATGTCGAGGACGTACTAGATATTTTTCGAGTAACACTCGGTCATCACCAAAGGAGCTCAATGACTCTTGCTTAGCCAATGTTAATGCTTCGTCAAATTCCGATGCCTCATTAACAATACGCATACCCTTACCACCCCCCCCCGCACTGGCTTTTATCAGTAGAGGATAACCAATTTTTTCAGACTCTGACTTTAATATTGCGCCATCTTGACTCTCACCGTTATAACCAGGAACCGTTGGAATATCCAATGATTGAGCAATCGCTTTAGCTTCAATTTTTGACCCCATATCTGCAATACTTTCAACCGATGGGCCAATAAAAATAACATCATTGGATTGGCACAAGGTAATCAGCTCTGTGCTCTCAGATAGAAAACCATATCCTGGATGTATTGCATCTGCTTTGATTTTTAGCGCAGCATCGATGATGGACTGTGCATTAAGATAACTTTCCTTAGCACTTGAAGCGCCAATATATACTGCTAGATCCGCCTGCTGCACATGCTGAGCATGGCGATCCGCATCAGAAAATACCGCTACCGATTCGATACCAAGCTTTTTACAGGTACGGATTACTCGACAGGCTATCTCACCTCGGTTAGCAATCAGTAACCGCTTAATGCTTTTTATGCCAGTACCATTTGCGCCAATATCATTCATGACAGTGCCATCATTAACAACGTTACTCATGATTGCCTCCAACTTGGCGTTTCTTTCGCAAAGAAACACCGAATACCTTCTTGGCCTTCTTCAGATTCCCATGTGTCCGCTAATAGATTTGCCGTGTAATGCAAGTTGGTATCCGTATCATGACTATCAACATAGAAGATCAATTTCTTTGTGGCAGCAATTGCCCCTGGCCCACATTGCAATACATACTTAATTTCTGTCTCAACCGCCGCATCCAGATCTACATCAGCAACAACCTCATCAACAAGGCAAACGTCTTTGGCTTTTTGAGCTGATAGTGGACGTGCATTAAGAAAGGTGCGACGAGCGTTCGCTCGCCCCATCTTTTCGACCACAAACGTTGAGATATTCGCAGGGGTTAAGCCAAGACGAACTTCAGTAAGTGCAAATTTTGCCGACTCAACAGTGATAGCAATATCACAGACTGAAATCATTCCGGTTCCACCCCCAAAGGCTTGACCGTTAATCTTACCGATAAGTGGTTTTGATAACTCGTTCAAGGTTCGCAGCATTGTCGCAAGATGCGCACTGTCGGCAACACGCTCGGCACGAGTTTGATCAAAAATACTTTCCATCCATTTCAAATCACCACCCGCACAAAAGGACTCGCCCGCACCGGTTAACACCACCGCTCTAACTTCAACATTCTTATCAAGCGCCCTTGCTGCTTCCGTTACTTCACGGATAAGTTCATCGTTCATCGCGTTATGACGCTCTGGACGATTTAATAATAAAGTCGCTATACCACGTTCATCAATGGTCACGTTAATTGTGTTGTAACTCATACCTAACCTCGGTAAAACTTATTCTATAGTCATTCATACATTACATGCGATAAACGTACGAGCTGCCTTCATCCGGTGCATTAGTCGCCGCCACGGACAAACATAACGCAAGTACATCACGGGTTTGTTCTGGCTCAATAATGCCATCATCCCAAATACGCGACGTCGCAAAATACGGATCACTTTTATCGGCATACAACTCACGGGTGTCTTTCTCTAGCTGAGCAAGGGATTCCGGCGTCGCTTTTTTACTGATACTTGATCGTGCTAATTCCAACACCACATTGGTACCAATATCAGGACTCATCGTTGCAACAACGGAATTAGGCCATGCAAACATCATATTGGGCCTAAACCCTCGTCCACACATGCCATAGTTACCAGCGCCATAGGATCCGCCGACAACCACCGTAAATCGAGGTACCTTTGAACAGGACATCGCATAAACTAATTTCGCACTGTGTTTCGCAATACCACCTTGCTCAGCAGCTTTACCAACCATAAATCCAGGCACATTTTGCAAGAACAGCAAAGGAATATTTCGTTGATTACAAAGCTCAATAAAATGTGCGCCTTTTACAGAGGCATCTGAAAATAACGGGCCATTATTACCGAGAATACCCACTGGATAACCTTCGATATGCGCGGTACCACAGATCAGGCTAGTGCCCCACTGTGCTTTAAATTCTTGAAAATCACTGGCATCAACTAACCGAGCTATCACTTCACGAATATCGTATGGCTGCGAGAAGTCTTTACTCACAAT
>CAJXXT010000288.1 GCA_913063495.1 uncultured Gammaproteobacteria bacterium
GGGGCAACTCCGGCTTCTCGTGTAACCTCGCGTAAACTAAGCGCATGCAAGCCTTTCGTCGTACTCAGCGTTAATGCTGCGTGAAGAATGGACTGTCGCGTTTTCTCGCGCTGTTCAGAGCGTGTAGCCATTTAATGAATCGCCGTTAGCCAAAAAGAACCTATTCTAGCAATAAATCGTCCCAATGGCTGTTTATTACGTTAGCTAAACCTACAGCTCTTGAGTAGGTTGCTGATGCCTAAGTTCACCGACAATTGCAGTAACGATAAGTAATCCAATAATAAAAGTGATATTCATAAGGCCTTCCTCGTGTATTTGCTGTTGTTAAAGGTTGTTTTAGGGTGATTTACAGATCGTTTACTACTTATTAATAGTAACTTTCATTTCACAAGTTACAAACTACAGGAGTGACTTGCCTTTTGCAAGTCGCAATGAGACACTAAGTACAGAATTTACCGCCAAAGGCCGCTTTTTATGATCAACATATTTGAATACCGCTCTGACTGTCCTCTCGCAAAGACATTGGAAGTCATTGGTGACCGATGGTCGTTGATCATAATTAGAGATCTTGCATTAGGTGCCAAAACCTACAGCGAGCTAGAAAACAACCCTGAAAAAATAACCACCAACATATTGGCGAACCGCCTCAAAAAGCTCACCACTTACTCCATTGTTGAGAAAACCCTGTACCAAGAGCGCCCCAAGCGCTACACCTATGGACTAACCCATAAAGGTAAATGCCTAATTCCAGTATTATTAGAACTAGTAAAGTGGGGTGAAGAACATATTGATAACGAATGCCAACACCCTGTAGAAGAAAATCAATCCGCCCAAGGCTGATCGCTGCTACCATGGCATCCAAAAAATCAACTCTAACAAACAGGCTTCAAGCAACAAAAGTAACCTACAACATTCCAGAACAAAGTGATGAGGTTATTTACGAGATTAAAAAGAGTCGCTTTATTACCCGTGTTGCCAATATTTCAAGCAAAGGAGACGCCAAGGCTTTTTTGGAACAAGCCAAACTCGACTACCCCGATGCTCGTCATCATTGTTGGGCATACCAGTTCGGCCCACCCCATTCACCTCATAGCGCAGCAATGTCCGATGATGGAGAACCCAGTGGCACAGCGGGAAAGCCTATTCTTAATGTGTTACAACACAAAGACATCGGCGATATAATGATTGTGGTTATTCGATATTTTGGCGGCATTAAGCTTGGTGCAGGTGGACTGGTTAGAGCTTATTCAAACGCAGCACAACAGGCGATTGAAAATCTGACCACAAAAAAAGAAGTCGCCACGGTACCCATCACCGTGAGATGCGACTTTAGTCAAGAACAAACCGTTCGGCACTGGTTAACAAAACAATTAACAGATCATATCAATGTGGAGTATCAGCATAATGTTATTATGCATATCCACCTTCCAATAGATCAGCTGGAAGCCTTTAAGCAAAAATGCATCCCATTAGGGATTACTATTACTAAGATGTTTGAAGATTCAGCGGTATAAAAATTAGAACACTTTAGCGTTAACATGGTGCAATTGAAACTTTTTACTCAATAACCACTCTCGTATCGCTATTGGCATCACCCTTTTTGATAAACGCATAAACCGACTACCATGCCCAATACCAATTTCTTTCGGTGATTTAGGGCTTCCCATCTGCTCAATAAGCTCATCGGCAAATATATCGGGAGTGGTTGGAGATTGTTTTGAAATTGTTGCACGCTTTTTAATGGCGTCAGCTACATCCGCATATAAAGAGTCTGGTGCCAGTACGCCCATCAATTGTTTTGATGCATTTTCGCTAAAAGAAGAAGATACCGCTCCGGGATAAACCGTCATTACATGAATACCTAAAGGCGCAAGCTCCATTCGCATCACTTCTGACAAACTATGAAAAGCCGCTTTTGATGCACAATACACTCCGGAAAACGGTGTACTGAATACACCGGCAGCACTGCCAATATTAACAATACTTGCCTGAGAACTTTTCATTAACAAGGGTGTTGCCGCTTGAACTAAATACAAGGGAGCAAAAACATTTGTCTTAAACTGACGTTCAACCTTATCTGCTGATATCTCTAATAACGGCCCCATTTCACCGTAACCAGCATTATTAATAAGGCAATCCAGCTTACCTTCTGCATAGGTGATTTTTTCAATAACACCGACCACTTGCTGTTTATCGTTAACATCCAGAGCAACGGGGACAATATTTTCATGTACAATTTCTTGAAGGCTATAGATATTTCTTGCACTGGCATAAACACGGTGCCCTTGCTTTGCAAGTTTAACGGCTAACGACCGACCAATACCACTAGAACAACCTGTAATCAAAAATATCTTATTAGCCATGCTAATCCTCCCTATCTAGTGACTTAGACAAAACAACCCCATCATCAAACAATGTCTTCATATAATGATGAGATTTTTCCAATGGCACGCATTTCATAATTTCAATGCGGTTGAATGTTTACTTACATTTTCAGTACCAACATATTATCACTAGTATTATGGAATTAGCGGCATGAGTGTCGAGAACCAACACTACTATTACAAAACAAAAAACATTGGTATTCTGAATATCATCAAGTAAAAGTTAACCGAAACAAGCAATTTATTGCGTAACCATCCTGTATAGGCAGCGGGTATAGGAATCCTGTATAAGCATGCGGCATGAACACATTGGATAAGTATGCTGTGTAACCAATTATTATGAAACGAGTAACTATTATGAACTTAACAAATAACGTTATACGCTTTACTGATCGCCCAGAAGGAAGGCCTACTGCTGAGACATTTGCATTTGACTCAGAAACAATCAGACCTTTACTCAATAATGAATTTTTGGTTAAAAACCTCTACCTTTCCATGGATCCAGCATTAGTCGGACGAATGAGAAAGGAAGATAACTATGCCGAGTCTGTTGAGCCTGGTGAGGTAATGCATGCTTACGCCATTGGCCAAGTTATTCAATCCAATAACAAAAAGGTGAAAGTGGGCGAGGTGCGATTTGGTCGGTTTGATATGCAAGAATATGCCATATCAAACGATACAGAAAATACCAAAGCAATTAACCTTGGATTAGCTGATCCAAGTTGGTATTTAAGCCTAGTTGGCATCACCGGTGCAACGGCATACTTTAGCTTGTTTGATATTGGACAACCCAAACGAGGCGAAACCATTGTTATTTCTGCAGGAGGAAGTTCCGTGGGAAGCACGGTTGCTCAAATGGCTAAAAAAGTCGGCTGCAGAACCGTTGCTATTGTCAGTACCGAAGAAAAAGCCAAACAGGTCATCGCCGACTGGGGCTACGATGCTGCTGTCTGTTATCGAGGAAAAAGCACTGAAGAGTTAGAAAAACAACTCGCCTTAGCCTGCCCCCGTGGTGTTGATATTTATTATGACAATACCAGTGGTGATATTTCTGAAGCATTGTTAGATTTATACAACGAGAACGCACGTATTGTTGTTGTCGGAAGATTAGGTATTAGCCACCTTCCAGATACACGACTAGATACTGGTCGCCGGGATAACAATGTGATTCTTTCTAAACGTATTAAGAAACAAGGGTTTGTATTGTTAGATTATCAATCGAAGATCATGGGTGCCGTTATTCAAATTGCAAAATGGATAAAACAAGGTGACCTGAAGATCAAAGAGGATATCCTTCACGGTATTGATAAAACACCTGAGGCTTTTTTTAGAATGTTAGACGGGAAAAATGATGGAAAACAACTGGTGAAACTTGCCGATGTGAATCACCAGTTAGATCCAAGTCCTCGTTGGTTAGGAGCACACTTGATATCGAAGCGTTTCCCCACGAGTATCCTCGCATTGATGATTAGCAGAACCCGCACTAGCATTTGATGATTTTAGCCCTCGCAAAGGTGTAATAGATTGTCGTTGAAAATGGGAAACACAATAATCAATAAAGGCGCGAACTTTTCCGGAAGCGCCTTGATTTGATGAATACACGGCATAAACATCTCGCAAAGGAAAATCAATACCTGATGGTACTTCGACAAGACGCCCACATTGGATATCATCCATTACCATGAAATCAGGTAAAAAACTACTACCAACACCCGCTAATACGGCATTACGAATAGCCGAAAGGTTGTTGAGTTTTAGCACGACTCCATCCAACTTTCGGTCTTGTAAATCAACAGAACGAGAAAAAGCCCGTATCACATTGGCATCATTTAATAACACTAGACCAGATTTTAAGGCCGTGTCCAAGTCTTTTACGTCCTTTTCTTTACAAAAACTGGGAGCCGCACACATGACCGTCCGATACCCGGTTAACCGACGGGCAAGCAAGCTGCTATCTTTAAGGCTTCCTTCTCGAATAGCAATATCAAAACCTCTTTTTACAATGTCTTCCGTCACCCCACTTAAGCTTAAATCAATAATAATATCTGGATATTTTTTTTGAAAACCAGATATTATCTCTATCAACTGCCTTTCACCAAAGGCTGGCGTGGATGTAATTTTAAGCGTACCTGTTGGTGTGTGCTGGAACTTTGTAATCTCAGATTCAATTTCTCGTCGCTGTTGAATCATAGCATTAGCTTTATCAAAACAATATTCTCCTGACTCCGTCAATGCCAGGGACCGAGTCGTTCGAGCAAAAAGCTGAACACCTAATTTTTTCTCCAAACGACCAATTTGTTTACTAACCGCAGAAGAGGTAAAACCAAGACGTTTAGCTGCAGATGAAAAACTGCCACATTCAGCAACAGTCACAAATACTTCGTAGTTATCCATCATAAATTACCTTTGTAGAATGTAGAAATAAGAGGACTATTCAAATCCAAACATTTTTTTATGCTTAGAACGGTTGATATATTTATTAATTTTAAACAAAAACATAATAAGGGCTGGTTCATAATCAACCAATCCCCGCTGAAAACTCTCACGTTGCTTACATTGCTGATACCACAACCCAAGATTGCTGTAACGTGACAATGGAAACCCCATAAGATCTAGGCGATGTATATTCACCATCCAAGCAATATCTGCCAAAGAAAATTCGTCACCTAAAAACCATGTTTGTTTGATTAAATAGGTATCAATTATTCGCAATACTTTATGCATTTCATCAATAGAACGTCTAACTTCATCAACGGTAAATTCATTGTTAGCAAATCGTCGTTTGAAAGCAACAAGCTCACTATTATTGTGATTATCAGAAAACTTCTTCAATGATCTTTTCACTAATAATCGTTGAGGTTTTGCCAAAAAGTAATGTGTTAGTAATTTAATCTGAGATTGTACCGAATCAGCAAGGGATATGATTTCATCCATCTCACTGTTACTACCAATACAGCTACCACTACCTTCTGGCTGCAGTCCTGGGGAAGGGTACATGCGATCAATATATCGAATAATATCTACAGATTCAGTCACAACACTTCCATCATGAACCAATACAGGAACAAGCCCCTTGGGGTTTATTGATTGAAACCAATCGGTAGAGTGCTCATTCAATAATAAGTTAACCGGGTGACTTTTCCAGTCCATCCCTTTCTCAATCAGACATATTCGAACACGTTGCGAGCAATTACTAAAATCAAAATGAAATAAATGTAATCCATTTTTAATATCATTTTTTATTCGTATTTGACCACGAGAAGATACTGTTTTAAACATCGATGTCTCCTGTTCTTGGATAAATAGATCGATAAATAGATCTATTGTGAAAGGGGTGGGCATTATACATACACGCTATATCTCACTTGCAATAGAATGCGACTTGGAATTTTTTCCCGATTTCTTTGTTGTTTTGGTAGATTTTGACTTTCGCTTATCACTGCCGTATTTTTTTTGATCCAGAGATATAGTCGTTAGACTTAACCTATCTTCCACATTACTTAACCATTGATGTACTGAAGAGCAATCTTCAAAGCAACTATCAATACCTAGCAATGAAAACGTCGACAAGCGTGTATAAAGAACAATATCCGCATAAGTAAATCGATTTCCAACAAGATATTCCTTACCTTTTAACGCCGTTTCCAAATGGGACATTTTTTCTGAAAAAACATCAAGACAACGCTGCTTATCAGCATCAACAACCGGTGTTTTATTTATGGCAGAGAAAAATAATGGACGGTATTCCTTTTTCATCCCCATATCAAATGCATGCCACATACGAATTTCAGCTTGTTCATAGCTATCACTGGAAAACAACAATGCCGAATCACTAGCGCTCAGGTATTCCGCCATAAACAACGAATCGTTAATTACAGTATCACCATGCAACAATAACGGTAACTCACCGGCAGGATTTAGCTCTTGATAAGGTTTCTTTGTATGCTCCATAGACGCCATATCGATTTCAATATGCGTGTACTCAATACCCAGTAACTTACAGACTAATACAATACGATCACTTACTGGTGACCCGGTGTACCCATAAAACATTAACGGTTCATTTTTAAGGAATTCTGGAACACCAAGGGGCGCTGATTTTGCAGGAATATGCTCACCACTTACATCGGGTGAAATGAGACTAACGTTAGAATTTCTAGGTGCTAATAAAGCCTCATCTATCCCCAATTTCTTTCTCAAAATTGGTCGCAATACCTTAACGA
>CAJXXT010000289.1 GCA_913063495.1 uncultured Gammaproteobacteria bacterium
TCGAGTGTATTAGTCTCCACTCTGAAGAATATTAGTATGCAAGAAATCATTAAAAAGCATAACCGTTCATTAGAAGCGACGGTGAAGGATCGAACCGCAGCACTTAAACAAAAAAGTGATGATATTACAGGAATGTTGAGCAACTTACATCAGGGGCTTTTCGCTATTACCGAAGGTGGTTTAGTACACTCAGAATACGCCCCGTTTTTAGAAAAAATATTCGAGACACATTATATTGCAAATAGAGATTTCTCAGACTTATTATTTAAACACTCTCAGTTGGATGATTCTGTTATTAGTGGCGTAAAAAAAGCAGCTTTGGGAATAATTGGTGGCGAAATATGTGATTATAACAGGTTGTCTCCTCGCTTGATTAAGGATGTGTACTTGATGTTTTCTGATTGTCGTTCAAAGAATATAGAGTTGTCTTGGGCGCCATTTATGAATGACTCTGGCCAGGTAATTAAGCTCTTGGTGACTGTTCGCGACGTGACTGAACATCATAAGGCCGAGGAACAAAAGGAAATACTCGCAGCAGTTTTTAAAAATAGTTCAGAGCCTGTTGTGGTATTTGACAATTCACTTTACATTCAAGCGGTGAATGCAGCGTTCAGTTCCCTGATGTCTATGGAAGACGAGTACCTAGTGGGTTCAAATTTATCAATGGTGTTAAGGAATACACACGACGGCACTTTTTTTGATGCCATGCGCTCTCAAATTAAGGCGTGCGGGAGCTGGGATGGCGAGATTCATTGTGAATCCAATAAGTCCAATGACAAGGTCCGTTGGTTGACTATCTCAGAAATTGGACACTCTCAATCGCTAAAAAATGCTACCTTTTTGGGATCATTTTCAGATATCCTTCGGCGACAAAAGGTTGAAGATGAATTACGTTATCTTGCTAATTACGACGCGTTAACCGATTTGCCCAATCGTCGATTATTCAGTGAGCGCGTTCAGCATGCTGTTGCTATTGCCAAGCGGAACAATGGTGGAGTCGTCCTTTTCTTTATCGATCTAAACCGATTCAAACAGGTAAATGATAGTTATGGACATACTGTCGGCGATGAGCTCTTGGTTCAGGTTACGCAGAGACTAAGTGGTTTTGTTCGAGACTCCGACACGTTGTGTCGGTTGGGAGGGGACGAATTTACCATTCTTATCGAAAACCCTGCCTCTCGTGATAATATAGAGAAATTTGCCAATAGACTGTTGCAGCAATTTACGCGCCCTTTTATTGTTGACAGCCACGAGCTGAGGACTGGTGCAAGTATTGGTATTAGTGTATATCCAGACGATGCGGACACCGTGGAAACCTTGATGGTGAATGCGGATGTGGCAATGTACTCGGCAAAAGAAAAGGGGGTGGGCTATCAGTTTTTCGAAACGAAAATGAATGAAGCAACGGGTAATCGGCTAGGGTTGGAAAATGATCTTCATAGGGCTCTGGATAATGATGAATTATTTCTTACCTATCAGCCGAAGATTGAACTCGACACTGGTAAAATGGTTGGCGCAGAAGTTCTTCTACGTTGGCAACACCCTGTACTCGGTTTAGTTTCTCCAGTTCAATTTATTCCTTTGGCCGAAGAAACAGGATTGATTATTCCTATTGGGCATTGGGTGTTAGAAACAGCCTGCCGCAACCTTGCGCTGTGGCGAAAAAAAGGGCTTTCACCCATTAATCTTGCGGTGAATGTTTCTGTAAAGCAGTTCCAGTCTGTTGATTTTACGAAACAGGTTAAAGCTGTGCTTGAGGAGACTTCTATCGATCCTAACAATTTGGAGCTCGAGGTAACGGAAAGTCTTTTGATGGATACCGAAAGTACCTCAATTGAAACGATGACTAGCCTTAAGGAAATGGGTATTAGTATTTCGATCGATGACTTCGGAACAGGTTATTCTTCATTACAATACCTTAGTAAATTTCCAATAGATTATCTTAAAATTGATCGGTCTTTTGTTATGGGCCTTGATACTGATGGGAAAAGCATTGCGATTATTCGAGCGATTATTGCTATGGCTCAAGGGCTTGGCCTTGAAGTCGTAGCAGAAGGTGTTGAATATGAGGCTCAAGCGCGTTTACTTCGAGAATTTGGGTGTCAACTAGCACAGGGGTTTCTTTATAGTCGCCCTTTGAAAGAGTTTGATTTTGTCAAACATTTAGCGCCCCAGCGTCTTACGGATGACAACCTCACTTTTTTAAAACGCTGAGTAAATTTGGAAAATACGAGAATTGATCTTAGGTTTTTTGCAGTGACATTAGGTTTTTGCAAAATTAACATAGTGTGATAAGCAGTTTTTTAGCACATTGAGTTTAAGTGGCTTTTCCAAAAAATCATTCATCTTGATTTCCGTGCAGTGCGCTTTATCTTGATCCATTACATTTGCCGTCACGGCAATGATAGGTATATTTTTATAATCCCAGTCAGATGTCCTGATGGCTGATGTACAGGTAAAACCGTCCATAACCGGCATTTGCAAATCCATTAGAACCAGTGAAAAAGAGTTCTTTTGTAGCGCCTCAAGAGCTTCCTCTCCGTGGTTGGCGACTAAGCTTCTAAAACCAAGCTTCTGTAGCATTTTTGCAATAACCTTTTGGTTCACTAAATTATCTTCTACTACGAGTATGGGTAGATCTGCAGAGGCCAATTTGGCAGGGACGTGAAATTGAGTAGGTTCACCAACTTTAAGAGGTACTCTTAGCGTAAAGTGACTTCCTATCGCTAACTCAGAATCCACGGTTAATGTACCGTCCAACGAGCTGGCTAGCCGGCGACAAATCGATAAGCCAATTCCCATTCCACTATGACGTCGAGTAAACCCTCCTTCTACTTGCATAAATGGATCGAATATTAACTCTTGTTGATCTTTTGCTATTCCTGGGCCGCTATCTGATACAGTGCAGATTAGTTGAGCTGGGTTTATGTTCTCGTCAACCGATATGACTAACTGCACCTCACCTTGGTCTGTAAATTTCACGGCATTATCAAGTAATTTTGTTAAAATAACCTTGAGTTTATGTCTATCCGTTATAATCCAACCAGGTACATTTGAACCTACTTCATACTGAAAAGATAAATTTCGTTCTTCGCTCATGACCTTGTAATGATCGACAAGCCTGCCCATTGCTAAACTGACTTGAGAACTTTCAGACTTCATCTTTAGCTGGCCAGACTGCAACTCAGTATGGATGAGTATGTCGTCGACTAATCCCATCATGTCATTTGCGCCAGAGCGTATTATCTTAAGAGGTTCAATGAACTCTTCAGAATTGTTGTCCTTGGCCATCTCAACGCCACCAAGGATTGCATTCATCGGTGTGCGAAGTTCGTGGCTAATTGACGTAATAAAATCGCTTTTTAATTTTAAGTTTGACTCATAGGATTTAATTGATTCCTTTTGAGCTGCGATTTTTTCTTTTCTAAGGGAGTTGATTCTATCGGCTAGACCGAGTGATAGTAGGACAACTTCAATCGCAGAGCCTATTTGAATGCTTCGCTCGATAACCCAGATCGTTGGTAAAATACCGGATATCTTAAGACAAAATATGACTAAAGATATTAACAGGGAACTCCAGGCTAATAGAAAAAATCGGGCTGGCCTATAGCCTGCCCTCCAGCTTGAAAAGCCTGCAACAATACCAGCGCTAGCAGCAGGGATGCCAAACCCGGTGACTAATAAAATCCCTAGTGAATAGTTACCATAAAAGCTCATCAGTATCGTTAGTACCATAATTGCAATGTATATTTTTATGTACCTGTCAAACCAGGGTATATCTTGAGCTGAATTTAAAAATGAGCGCACGAAAAGGGACATGAAAGCAGTCCATACACAGGTAAGAACAACTATTGCTTGATTTCCTAGATTCGGTGAGGTTGGCCAAAAATATTGAAATGAAAATCCGTAATAGGAAAATAACCAAAATGAAAACCCCAATATATAGGTTACGTAATATAAGTAGGTTTTATCACGCATTGAAAAGTAAACAAATAGGTTGTACAGAGCCATTACCAGCATAATGCCAAAGTATAAACCGAGGCCCAGGTTTCTCACGCCGTGTTGTAGCGTAAACTCCCGTGAATCCCAAAGTATCATCGGAAAAGGTTCGTGTAAGCCATCTGCAGTATCGAGCCTGATATAAACGGTTTGTTCATGGCCTGGAGGAATATCTAGAGAAAATAAGAAATTCCTATAATCAATTTCCCTTGTAGAAAAATTCCTGCGATCTCCTGTGTGTACCTCTTTTAATATGCCATCAGTGTTGACTGCGTAGTAGTCGATATAGTCCTGTAAAGGAAATGCAATTTCGAAAAGCAATGAATCATCAGCTGTCATATTTGAACGAAATTTCAGGCGCAGCCAATAAACACTTTTTGAAAAAGCAAAGTTGGGTGTTTGGGCGGTATTTTTTTTCCAGAGGTGATCATAACGTGATGAGATTAGGTTCTGAATACTGATATCCCCCTGAGTATCTTCCAAGTAGTCTGCATATAGGCCTAGGTCATATTTTTTGATTGATGGCACCAGCTCAACGGTAGATGCGTTGGCTTGCATGGAAATAATCATTGAAACCATGAAAATGTAGATAGAAACTCTAACCATTAGTGCTAGTGCCCAAACATCGTTGATAAGTGAAGGTTATATATAGAATTGTAGTTTGCTTTGGGGGAAAGAAGGCTACAAATTCAAATGTGATACAGAATGCCGGACTCTGGCTGGATGGGTAAATTAGTAGACTTTGTTTTTGAAAATGTTATTAATGTAATATCCTGATATATAAGGAGTTTTGTTGTTTTGCTGGTTCCGTATCAAAATGATTAAGGCAGTCGTGGACTGTTGCTCAGATCCGTTTACAATGATCGGGTTCAAAAACAAGAAGGATGAGGCAGTATATGGATAGCGAATTACAGTCATTGCGGGACGCGTTGGCTGATTTAGGTGACGAATTTGAGCAAAAGGTACAGCATTTAGAGCGGCGCATTGATGTGTTGGTATCTAAGCAAACGTACTCTGAATTTAATGAGCCGACGGAGACCACAGTAGCTACTGAGCACACGGTGCCCCGCACCGTGGTTGTAGAGCAGGCTATTAGCCCGTCAGCTTTGAAAAAGCTGGAACCTGCTTCTTCCCGTGACTCAGAAAAGATACAGAGTAAAAAGACATTATTCTCAGCGCTTACCTCACTGTTTAGCACCTTGTTTTCAACCTTGCTGGGGCCGTTTGCTGGATTGTTGGAGCAATTTTCCACTCTTTATCAGCACTATCAGAAACAAGGTAAAGCTCCTGTCTTTTTTATGACACTAACCGGTGTGGTGGCGTTAGTTTTTGGTTTTGGTTATTTGTTGCAGTACTCTTTTAACGAATATCTAGGGCCGGTGGGAAAAGTGATGATTGGGTTTGTCGTTGCTTTTGCCACCACGGGAGGAGGTGTATGGTTTACCAAAAATAAACAGGAGATGGCGGAATATGGATCTAGTATTATAGCGTTAGGAGTGGTGTTAAGTTATCTCTGCGCGTATTTTGCTGGGCCTTATTACGGGGTGTTGCCTGATTTTATGGGCTTTCTATTGTTGGTGGCTGTGAGCGCAATTGCTTATGTGCTCGCACTTTTATTTGAGACGCGTGTGGTGGCCATTGTTACGTTGGTCGGTGGCGCGACGATGCCATTGGTTATGGGGCATGTGGATCAGTCTCCTCAGCTTTATCTTAGTTACCTTTTGGTGCTTACCTGTGCCATGTTGCATCTGTCTCAGCGCATTCGCTGGCAACCTTTGGCGTATGTGGCGATGTTGCTGAGTGCGGGAATGTTAGAGGTGTCAGTCTCTAACCGAGAGGTGGCGTTGTCGCTGCTGGAGTACGCCGAACCCTATGGGTTAATTGTTATCCTTCATGGATTTTTCTATGCTTTTGCATTCTACGCGTTACAAGGGCTAAGTCGTATTGTGACAATGGATCGGATTAGATTAGCCATTGTCACGGCAAATATTGTTTTCTATCTAGCATTAAGTCAGCAATTGGTTGTCAGTAGTATGTTGCTGGGAGCTATTTATTTACTAAATATTGTGCCGTGGTTAGTGCTGTTCCTATTGCCGAGTAAAGTGTTTCGGTATTCGGTCGGTAGTGATGAGTTTCGAGCGGTACAGGCTTTGGCGTTACTTCACGCCGGATTGTTAATGGGGTTGGGTATTCTCGTATTAAGTAGCCCGGATTTGATGGGTGTTATCTGGTGTGCTGAGGCCTTGTTGTTGGTGTATTTGGGTAGCAAGTTTCGATTTTTGAGTGTACGAGTTGAAGGATATGTCGCGTTACTTATTTCGTTTGTTACCATGGCTATTCAGATAGCAGGTTGGCTTTTAGAATCAATCGCCCCCGTTCCTATATTGCTGTCTTTGGAGATGGATACGGGGTGGGTAAATTTAGTTGCGGTGACTGCCTTAATCTATTGTGCGTTGGCGCTGCTGTCTCGCCAGGAGGGGGTTTTAACTGATAAAGAACGGAGCCTGACGTTGCTGCTGAGCAATTTATTCTCAGTGTGTTTGTCCTTAAGCTTTTTATTGACGGTAGGTATATTCTGGGCACAAGGAATGTGGATGTTAGCTATTGT
>CAJXXT010000290.1 GCA_913063495.1 uncultured Gammaproteobacteria bacterium
ACAGCGATATTAATTTCAATAATTTCTACATTCTCACTGCCACCGATATCGGGGACAAGAATGGTTTTAATACATGTTTCGGTTGATTGAGTCGTTTGTATTTTTGTTACAGAGGGTGTTGCTGCTGACGTTGCTACACTAGGTTCAGCACCCACCTCTTGTTCCAGTGCAGGGGCAACGTCTGAGACAATTGCACCTGTAACACCAGAATCCACGCTTTCCACCGTCAGCATCAGCATTAGGTCGCCTTCCGCAACGCTATCCCCGTCTGTAACGGTTAACTTCGACACTTCACCATCAAATGGCGCAGGAATCTCAATCGTTGCTTTATCAGATTCCACAACAATCAGTGAATCTTCCTTTTTAACCCGATCACCTACCTTGACGCAGATTTCAATCACATCCACGCTTTCAGCACCACCGAGATCTGGAATACGTACTTCTTTATCCGTCACTGTTATTCTCCTTACTCGATGATTTATGAAGTAGCCGGGTAGACTTTTTCAGAGTCAATATTAAACCGGGCTATCGCCTCAGCAACTTTGCTTCGTCCAATCATGCCTTTGTCCGCAAGTGCATTAAGTGCTGCTACCGTAATAAAATAACGATCAACCTCAAAAAAGTGTCGTAGCTTTTCACGAGAATCACTACGTCCATAACCATCGGTGCCAAGAGACGTGTAGTGATTACGTACAAATGGACGAATCTGATCTGCATGGGTTTTAATATAATCGGTAGCCGCAATGACCGGCGATTTATGGCCACGCAACAAACCTGTCACATAAGGAACTTTTGCCTCCTCATCAGGGTGCAACATATTCCAACGCTGAATTTCCAAGCCTTCTTTGCGCAACTCAGTAAAGCTGGTAACACTCCAAATATTTGAAGAAACACCATAAACTTCTTGCAGAATATCCGCTGCTGCTTCTACTTCTCGGAAAATTGTTCCACTCCCCAATAGCTGCACATTCAACTTGTTACTGCTTGTATTTTCTTTGAATAAATACATGCCTTTCAGAATACCTTCTTCGGCTCCTTCAGGCATTGCCGGATGAACATAATTCTCGTTCATCACCGACAGGTAATAAAATACGTTTTCCTTTTCTTGGTACATGCGGCGTAAACCATCATGCATAATAACCGCAAGCTCATATGCGTACACAGGATCATAGGCAACACAATTAGGAATTGTTGACGCCAACACGTGACCATGGCCATCTTGATGTTGTAGGCCTTCCCCGTTTAACGTGGTCCTGCCTGCAGTAGCTCCGATTAAAAAGCCTCGTGCTTGTGAATCACCCGCTGCCCATGCAAGATCCATGATACGCTGAAATCCAAACATAGAGTAAAAAATGTAAAATGGGATCATCGGGTAAT
Organism: uncultured Gammaproteobacteria bacterium; assembly: GCA_913063495.1. Lineage (GTDB taxonomy): Bacteria > Pseudomonadota > Gammaproteobacteria > Pseudomonadales > Ketobacteraceae > 42-54-T18. The sequence continues at coordinate 1,378 of CAJXXT010000290.1, forward strand.
CATTCACAGAATAAGACGTTGCTGCAGCAATCCATGCAGACATCGCACCCGCTTCGTTAATACCTTCTTCTAAAATCCGACCCTTTTTATCTTCTCGATAATACATAATCTGGGCAGAATCCTCTGGCTGATACAACTGCCCTACCGAGGAATAAATACCTAATTGCCTAAACATGCCTTCCATACCAAAAGTACGGGCTTCATCAGGCACAATCGGTACAACACGCTCACCAATATTCTTCTGCTTAATCAACGATGACATCATACGCACAAACGCCATTGTCGTGGATATTTCACGCCCGCTAGAGCCTTCGATAAGATTGCCAAAGACGCCCAACTCTGGAACATCCAAAGTTTCACATTCGGTTCGACGTTGTGGCATATGGCCGCCCAAAACATTTCGACGCTCACGCATATAGCGCATCTCATTGCTATCTTCTGCGGGGCGATAGAACGGCACTTCCTTTAATTCATCATCACTAAAAGGCATGTCAAAACGATCACGGAAAGCTTTCAGGCTGTCCATATCCAACTTTTTAATTCCGTGCGTATTATTTTGTGCCTCTCCGGTTCCCGTACCATAACCTTTAACCGTTTTTGCAAGAATAACCGTGGGCTGACCTTTATGATTTACCGCTTCGTTGTACGCGGCATACATTTTATAGGGGTCATGACCGCCACGATTAAGATCATAGATCTCATCATCGGTCATGTCCGCAACCATTTCTTTCAGCTCAGGGTACTTATTAAAGAAATGCTCCCGGGTATAAGCACCACCGTGTGTTTTATAGGCCTGATATTCACCATCGACCACTTCTTCCATGCGCTTTCGCAAAACACCTGTAGTATCTTTGGCCAACAATGGATCCCATCGACGGCCCCAAATAACTTTAATAACGTTCCAACCAGCACCTCTAAATATCCCTTCCAGCTCTTGAATGATTTTCCCATTGCCTCGGACAGGCCCATCCAATCGCTGCAAGTTACAATTAACAACAAACACTAAATTATCCAGTTTCTCTCGTCCTGCAAGAGAAATAACGCCTAATGACTCTGGCTCATCCGTTTCACCATCACCCAAATAAGCCCACACTTTACGGTCAGTATCTTTAATCAACTCTCGATTCTGGAGATACTTCATGAAGTGCGCTTGATAAATTGCTTGTATTGGCCCCAAGCCCATCGACACCGTTGGGAATTGCCAGAAATCAGGCATTAACCATGGATGTGGATAAGATGATAAACCTTTGCCATCAACCTCCCGACGATAGTTAACAAGCTGCTCCTCCGTTAAGCGGCCTTCAACAAAAGCACGGGCATAAATACCAGGGGAAGAGTGCCCCTGAAAGAAAACTAAATCGCCGCCGTGATAGTCACTTGGTGCATGAAAAAAGTGATTAAACGCCACATCCAACAACGTTGCTGATGATGCAAAACTTGAAATATGGCCGCCTAATTCATCGTCACTCAAGTTTGCTCGCATTACCATTGCTAGGGCGTTCCAACGAATTAACGACCGAATCCGACGTTCCATATAAGGATTACCCCCATATGCAGCCTCATCATTAGGCAAAATTGTGTTGGTATAGGGAGTATTAAGATTGGATAGTTGCACGCCACTAACACGCGCTTGCTCTGATAATCGTTCCAATAAATAACGCGCTCGATCTGTACCTTCCTCTTGCAACACCGACTCAAAGGCATCTAGCCATTCAGCTGTTTCATCGGCATCAACATCATCATAGAAGCGTCCCGTTGCCATGCTTTTTTACTCCCCGTAAAAACGAAAATCACAGCATGAGACAGTCGACATGCTGCTTGCACAATATGAGCACCTAGACACAACAGGTATACAGCGTAATCCAGGCAAGGTCTTGTAATTGCGGGCATTGTAGCGAAATAGACCGCACAGTCACAACACATTTTTTACGTCAACACCTTATTATTGCAACAAACTATTAACAGCTGATTAAAGTATAGGGGGAAACAATAGAATTGCGTCATTTATACCCGCAACGCACACATGTAGCGCGCATTTAGAATCTTTTTGTCTTCTATTGGTGCAGTGTTTTAGCCTAAACGCCTTATATGGACACCTTACCTAAACGCCAAGGTAACGATCACGCCCTACCACGCTAACCCCAACAATGAAAATACCGCGAGAAGAATCACCCAGAATATCAATATATTACTTTTTAGATCCTGTACAGAATGAATACGACTCGATCCTTCTGACGCCAACACTTCTTGATCATCTGACAATTCCCCAAAATCCAATCCAGACTTTGTTGCCAGCTTTAACACAATTTCCGCCTCTCTATCCGTTACGCGGTACCGACGAAAAGCAACAACCAACGCCTTTCGATTAAAACATAACAACGCAATACTCAATGCAATACACCGTGCCGGAACACCATCCAGTGCTTGTAAAAATTCTTGTGCAATCTTTCTCCACGGCACATTTGCCTTGTGGGACACTTTATCCTGCCTAGGTTGAGCGGCTATATAAGTCAGTATATACATCATTAACCCTGCGCTACCAAATATGGCTAACCAGAATATAGGGGCAAATAACACTTGATTGATACGCAGAAGAAATAAAGTCACGGTCTGCGTTAGCATTTCACCTGGACTGACAATTTTACTGTAATGGAACAGTTTTTCACCATGGACATAAGCCGCTTGCCACTCTTGGGCCCGCCAACGCTTTAAAAATGGCTGCATTGAACTTTCTAATTGGCGATCACCAAGAATAGATACCAACAGAACTATGCTAAGCGCCAGATCAGCAACATCATATATCCACGTCGTTTGTAACGTTCCTATCGTCCAACATAGGATCATCAAGGGGGTTACAAATACGGCATAACACAACGCGGGATGAAAGCGCTTCCCCAGCCCCCAGCGTTCAAACAATGAAAGGTATTGATTGCCCCATCGGCGCTCATTAAAATATTCAGGAACAACCGCTTGGCGAGTTGCGAGTAATGATAAAAGAATGGCTAATAAGGTCATAGGTTAACTATAGAATATAAACCCAGTATGGTTGGATGATTAGTATAGATTTGACATATAGATCGACTCCAAGCCTAACCTTTCTAGCCGGTAATTAATAGCCTAGCTTTTTTTCAATAGAGATAAAAAGTACTGCCAATTGAACCCATTCCCCGGATCCGTCTTTCTACCGGGAGAGATATCCGAGTGCCCGGTAATACCTTGCAGCGAAATATTTGGATAAGCAGCCTCCAATACATGGCACACACCCACTAACTGTTGATATTGTGCGGGCTCAAAAGCCTCGACATCGGTACCTTCCAATTCAATACCAATAGAAAAGTCATTACAGTTACTCCTCCCTTTGTAACTAGACTCTCCTGCATGCCATGCTCGCCGGTTAAATGGAACAAACTGAATAACCTCCCCACTGCGGCGAATGAGCAGGTGAGCAGATACCTGCAACCCTTCAATTTGTTGAAAATACGGGTGTTCAGTACAATCTAGCTCATTAGAAAAAAAACGTTCTATCTGATCGCCACCATATTGCCCCGGAGGCAAACTGATTGAATGAATAACAATAAGGCCAATATCCGTTTGATCCGGTCGATCACCACAATTAGGGGACGGGACTTGGCGAGCTGACTCTAGAAGGTGATCAGTGATCTTCACGTTGCGCTGTTCCGCGTTAGCTTGAGAGGGCTAGACTTTACCACAAAAAAGAAAGGACCTCTCCAGTAGGTCTAACACTGGGGGCCCAAAGCAGGAGGAGGAAAAACCATACAGACTCTTATTTACAAGGCCGATTGACGTACTTTTCGTAAACTACCAATAACATTTTCTAGCGCTTTATCAAACAACAACGCATCATCAATCACACTAATCGTTTGCTTCTTAAGTGCATACGCTAACGCTAGGCATGTTTGCTCTTGCACTTTAATTCCGTTTCGATTCACAAATATCATTCGATCAGCTGACTTAATGTATGCAGCCAATTTACATCGCAATGGGTTCCCTACACCATTTTCAGTAGTGTCCACAATATTCACCCAACTTCCTACTGGCATCGCTTTAGCGGCAATATAGTCTTCATCATCTTCTGGCAAAGGCTCCAAATCAGCAAGAGGTGCAGGAGCCACTACCTTCTTAGACGTATCTAATGCGACAACTCTACTTGTCGAAACTTCAGGCTCAGGCTCACGTTTAGGTAGCTGTCCAATTTGACGAATATCCTTTGATATCGCATCCAGTAAATTATCAACGGCGTCACTTTCCGCAGGAGCAGCATCAACATGCTGAGGCACCTGTCCACGAAGCACCTCCATTTGAACGGCTTCCAACTCACTCATCAGCTGATTAGCATCAAAGGGGTTGTAGGAAATACTTTCAAACCCTTCTTGTAAACGATGAATCAACATCGGCACCATATCATATAAATATTTTTTCTCTTTCTCATTCTGAGGAGGCGTCACACTCTTAATAAGGTGTTTAGCAATAATGACTTGCTTTTGAAATGCTCTAGAATCACCTCCTTCTTTTAAATGAGTAAGATATAAAACCTTACTCCAAGGATCATTTAATATCTTACTCACAGAAGGTGGTATCGTTTTTCCCTCTGTACATTGCTTGAGGGCTTTTTCTGTATTTTGTTTTGCAACGTCAGATTTTGCTCTACCCTCTTCCGCTGCTTTAGTTCGCTGTTCGATTAAAACAGAACGACGTACTTCGACATTAATAAACTCTGAAAATTCTTTTTCCAACGTAACAAACAAGTCAACGTTATCGGTAAACTCATTTAACACACGCTGAACCGTTTCTCGGATTTTTCGATATACAGGGTCTTTAGCCAAGTGCATCTTCAGCCCTGACAGGCCAATTCCAGCTCTCGACAATTCGTTAAGAAGTTTTCTGGCTGGGTGTCCACTCTTGCTAAAGAAGGAGTGATCCAACATTGCCACTTTAATAATAGGGATCTGTAAACGTCCAATTAACGCCTTAATCGCAACCGGCAAACACTTGTCGTCCAATATAAAATCAAACAACATTGAAACAAGGTTAATGAGATCAGCATCCACTTCTTC
>CAJXXT010000291.1 GCA_913063495.1 uncultured Gammaproteobacteria bacterium
GGAGGAGAAGCCGTCGCCAACTACAACTCCGTAACAGATGGCGAAAAAATCGTACAAACCGCCATCGACAATTTTGGCCGTATCGACATTATTGTCAACAACGCCGGTATTCTACGTGACAAAAGCTTCTCAAAAATGACCGACTCCGACTGGAACCTGGTTTACCAAGTTCACGTTGAAGGCGCCTACAAAGTGACTCATGCCGCCTGGCCCTACATGAAGGAAAATGGCTATGGGCGTATTATTTTTACCGCATCCGCAGCCGGTATCTACGGAAACTTCGGCCAAGCCAACTACAGCATGGCAAAGCTAGGGTTATACAGCCTTGGCCAAACACTTTCCATTGAAGGCAAAAAAAGCAATATCTACGTAAACTCCATCGCCCCCATCGCCGGGTCACGTATGACCGAAACGATCCTTCCACCAGCACTTATCGAACAGCTAAAACCAGAATACGTAACCCCCCTAGTGATAAAGCTATGTGACGAAAATAGCACCGACACCGGAAGCCTGTTTGAAGTAGGCGCAGGCTGGATAGGCAAACTACGCTGGGAGCGCAGTAAAGGTCACGGGTTTAATATCACTAATGGATTTAGCGCTGAAGACATTAACCAGCACTGGGATACCATCAATAACTTTACCGATGCCGATCACCCGTCAAACACCCAAGAAGCCATGATGGCAGTCATGTCTAATTTGGCGAATAAATAAGGTTCATTCAGCCATCAATAAAGGGCTATAAGCATACGCCAGCAAACGACTCGCTGGCGCATGCCATACCCTATCTCACCCTTATTAGGCTAAAAATTTGGGCAAGAAAGTTAGGCAAAAAAGCTCAACGCGCTATGGTTAATAGCCACACCAACGATATAGCCGTACAACAGCAATGCCACCACAAAAGCCAAGACCCTAATTTGCTTCGTCTTGCCTCGTTTTATAGCAACCGTCCCAATAAGCACATATAACACCAACGCCACCACTTTAGCGGTAAGCCAATGATCTACAAAGGGATATTGCTGCAAGATCACTGTTAATGCAATCGCACACCCCAATAACAGCGTGTCATTAATATGGGGTAAAACCTTAACCCAACGCTTTTGTAGTTGCGCTGAATCCATCATCATCCAAACGCCTCGCAGTAAAAACAAGACCCCACTTGTAACAGCAAACAACATATGTGCATGTTTTAAAACGCTATACACCTGCTTTTCTCCTATCTCGTCAATATTCCAGCCATTATAGAAACTATTATGCAAAATAGTAATGAACTTTATGCCATCAAGAACACTATATATTGTTCGTCGCTATTAAGTGCTCATCAATAGAAATGCTGATTTTTTACACTACACTTTCTTAATATGCAAGAAATCACACGTAGGAAAGCGACACCCTTGACCACCCAAAAAGCCTTCACACGCTTACTTCATCTATTACTATTAGGCATTTTACTGATAAGTTCTCTTTGCACGAGCGTGAGAGCTAATGCCGACCTCGAACAACCACCAGCCATGCCTGATCGCCAGTCATTACTTGTTGATGCTCGATGGTTTAACACCTCGAAACCCCTCTCCTTCTCCGAGGCGCAAGACCTTTTCCAATCAAACAAAACGAGCATAAGGCATACCTCACAGCCTTACCTTCATCTAAACAATACAGAACAAACGTACTGGATACAGCAAACACTCAACACCGAAGGTCACACTAAACCCCAGCATCTGCACCTCGTCTTAGATCGTCAATACCCCCAATTCGATAATGTCGACCTTTACGTAGCAACGGAGTGGGAAGCCCCGTCTCACTTCCAACAAAGTGATCACTTAAACGCCCCCGGCAGCGATGTTCAATCCCGCATGATGGCATTTCCGATTACGTTAAAAGCTAATAAGCGCTACACCATCACCCTTGCGATCAAAAGCCGCGCTCAACAGTCCTTAGCACTTGAGCTAATGGCGCCAGAACAATTCTACACTTCGATTAAAAACAGTGAGTTTATATGGGGTATTTTTTATGGGATTTTCTTCGTTGCGGCAATTTTTAATTTACTGATCTATTTTTCTTTAAAAGAAAAGCTTTACCTTTATTACATCGGCTACGTCATTTCAATATCGCTAACCCAGGCCGGTATCTCAACTCACGGTGCCTATTATATTTGGGGAAGCAGCAGTCAATGGAGCCAGGTATCTCACCTATTTTTTATCGGTATCGCCGTTGTTTTTGGGGTTTTATTTGCGCGACCATTTCTTAACACCAAAGAACTAGCGCCAAAAACCGACAAAGCGTTAATCGCTATGCTGCCCGTCGGTGTTATGATATCCCTGGGGGCAATGGCTCTACCTTATCAGGCAATTATCACCTTTACTGATATCTCCTTGGCGGTGCTCACATTTATAATGATTCTCGCCAGTGTTATTACCTGGGGTGCCGGCAGAAAAACAGCCCGCTTTTTTTTGCTGGGTTGGGGCACATTGTTAGTATGTACATTGATTTATATTTTGACCCTCAGAGGGATAATTCCTCCCAACTTTTTTACGTTACACGCTGCACAATTTGGAACCGTCGCTGAAATCCTCATTATTACCATCGCTATCGGTGATCGCATACAGCAACACCAACAAGAAAAACGTATTGCTATTCAGCAACAACAGAAAGCCATTACTGCGCTTAAAGAGGCGGAGACTGCGTTAACCTATCGTGCGTACCATGACAAAATAACAGGCCTCCCTAATCGGGACAAACTCATTGAGGTGATTGATGCTGAGCTTGCTCGCCAACATCAACAGGGGTCACTTAAACACCTTTATGTTGTACTGATTAAGATAAAGCGATTGCGGGAAATCAACCATACCTTGGGGCATTATGTGGGGGATATGGTGGCAAAAACAACCGCACAAGCCCTCAATAATTTACTCAGAAAGCTCCCCAAACGCATCAGCATTCCTTTTAATGAGGAGAAAGGGGAATACCTTGCTGCGATTCAAGGGGTCAATCTTGCGTTCTTGTTGCGACACCCGAAAAACAGTGCTGGGGCGGCGACGGTTATCGGTATGCTTAATCAGTTACCCCAGCAATTCCAATTCGAGAGTATTTCATTGGACATCAGTACTTCTTGCGGTTTATGTTTTGCTCCTGATCATGGTAAGGATTCAGAGACACTGTTACGCAATGCTTTTGTGGCGGTTGAGGAGTCTCAAACCCGTGGGCAGTTATGCAGTATTTACAACGAGGATGTGAACCCCTATAGCCAACGCCGTCTGTCACTAATGGGGGATCTATGTAAAGCCATTGAAGGTAATCAACTTGAGCTTTATATGCACCCTCAACTTGATACTCGTTCCATGGAGATCATCAGTGCGGAGGCATTATTACGTTGGAATCATGAGCAATACGGGTTTATTCCGCCTGATGAGTTTGTTGCTTTGGCGGAAAGCTCTGGGGCTATTAAGCCATTAACTCGTTGGGTTATTCGTAATTCATTGACCCTGTTAAAGCAGTTGCACGATAAAAAATATTTACTCGGTGTTTCTATCAACTTATCGGCTCATAACTTGGAGGAGCCTGATCTAACGGATTTTATTGTGGAACAGTTAGCTCGTCATAACATTGCTCCGGAGCATGTCACGTTGGAGATTACTGAAACCGCGATGGTGATGAATCCGGAGTTGGCTCACGATATTTTGGTGCGCTGGAATGAGATTGGCTTGGCGACCTCTATTGATGATTTTGGTACGGGTTACTCTAGTTTGTCGCATTTAAAGAAGTTGCCGATGAATGAGCTGAAGATTGATCGTTCATTTATTACTGATATGCAGAACAATACGGATGATACGATGATTGTTCGTTCTACATTGGATATTAGCCACAATATGAATATGCGTGTTGTGGCTGAGGGTGTTGAGACGGAAGAGATTATGGAGGCGTTAACGGAGATGGGTTGTGACATTATTCAGGGGTATTTACTGACGCCGCCGCTGGGTATAGGGCCATTTACGGAGTGGTTAGAGGATTGTGTATTTACGGTGAAAGGGAATCAAAAAGATTCGTTGGTGCCGCTGGCCAATAAGGGAAAGCCTCCGTTGCGGAGTGTTTAAAAAACAAGTTGATAACTGTTGCCAAAGAGCTGCAGCGGATCTCAAAGTTCGCACAGTATTTGATTCATTGTTTCAGAAACCGCAGCCAGTACATCCCTGTATGCTTTCTTCGGCGTCCATGCCTCAGCTGAACCTTAAAAATCAGTTCTGAAACAATGAATCAAATACTGTGCTATTAGCAAGATTTACGATCCCGTGAGTAGCAAGAAAATACAGTTGGTCACCTATATTAATCAACTGCTCGTCTCAACGCTCTTACTGAATAACCCTACTAACTATTTTTGCTGTTCTATCTACTGAACAACCAAAATAACTCTAACACTGTCATCGACAGCACCAGGGCTAACATAGCCGATCATTTCTGGGTCATCAGCAACCACTTCAACCACTTCTGCGTCTGCAGAGACTTGATCAGGTGGCATGCCTTTTCCGGTAAAGATTAATCGAGACCAGAACGCGTTTAACTGCGATGCATTTTTGTTTACAACTTTTGTGTAAAACTCATCACGAGACGCTTGGCCTTCTTCTTGATCTATAGGTGTGACTGAAACACCTGCAATACTGCCACGCTTACCTAAAAAGGCTGCGGCAACTTGCTTGGCGTTTGCACTACTAAGACCAGACTCTGGATTTACGATAATTGCTATATCAGCTACCGATGCTGTTGCTCCCGTAAGGAGGCACGCAGCCACAGCGGATGATATCAACCGTTTTATTATTTTCATGTGATATCGTCCCCTTAGAATACTGCGTCTATAGCGAAGGTGTAAACATTGACACTTGAATCAATATTTGAGGCATCAGCATCATCAGTTAAACCAAAACGCCCATACCCATCGTATTCAACCCCTGTATGCGCCCCAGTTGCTCCTACAATGGTATGGTGAGTATATTCACCAAAGCTACGATACTGAGTTACATCAAACTTTGCTTTAACTCTCGGGTTAATATCGTATACAACCCCAAGCGTAAATGATTCCTGATCCTGTATTAACGTCTCCAAACTATTTGCAAGTCCAGATAAGCTAGCAGCAGATGAGTCCCCAACTTGTTGAAGCAGTGCTCCTTGCTGCTGTGCGGTTAGCGGTACGCCAAGTGCAGCAGCTGTGGTGGCAGCATCCAAGACAGCTCCGCCAGCGATAAGTGGTGATTGCTGCCCTACAGTGATTGCAGCATCAATATAATCCCTTACTTGCTCATCATTTTCTGAATCAGTATAAAAACGAGCATAGGTTATATGCGGCATCCACTTACCAAAGCGGTAACCAACCATTAGATACCCACCATCTCCTGCGGGTTGAATGAAGTCCTCTACTCCTAAGTTGGATATTTCACCAATAACTAAGAGCTTACCATTGTCATATGTAAAAGCTGCCGAAAGGTAACTCGTATCAATCCCATCCGTTGGCAACTCATTTACTTGTGAAATCCCTGCTCCTGCACCATTTAGTGATTCAATCAACCCTCTGAGTCCAGGGCTATCCCCTTCTCCATTTATGCCGTTAAGTAACTGGTCGCCCGCTCCATCGGCTACAATGCTAGCTACTTCAACTTCTGAAGCACTGTACCCTAAACGAAATGTCCAGGAACCCGTCTCAGCGGTAAAAGATATACCTTTGTTTTGTAACCGAAAACTGCCCTCAAGCGCATCAACATCACCAAAGCCTTCGCCAATATAAGCATGTGTTCCAAAGTTCCAATCACCCAAATTGAAATCATACAAAAGTGCCAAACCATCAGTGTTATTTAACGGTAGGTTATACATTTCGATCGGCGGACGAGTCCATGGGTAGGCGTAACCTACGTCTAAGTATTCTGAAAGCATATAGTAAGGTGTACGCTGGCGACCGATTCGAGCAGTAAAGTTCTCTGTCACATCCCAACTAAGATATGCCCATTCTGCCTCTACATCGTAGTTATCAATACCTTTAGAAACTAGCTGCCCAGTAACACTGATATCATCAGATACTTTGAACGACATCTGAATCCCCAGCTTAGTAACCGATGAAGTACTGTAGTCTTCATCAATATTCAGCTGTTCAAACTCAAAGTCTTCGCTGTCTAGTAAAGTCACACCTGAAGAAAAGAACCCATTAATCTTCAAGCGACTAGACATATCAGAAAGTCGGCTTCGGTTTTGTTTTACGGCATTTCGAGTACTTTTAACTCGACGTTCCATTTTTTTTATTTTCTTCTCTTGCTCTAGCAGGCGCTGTTCCAATTCGGCATTGGTCACCGCAAGCGCTGGTGCGCTAGCAATACAAATCGCTAACGGAAGCAAGGCCAACTTAGCATTCGGCTTTACCATGAGTGCAATCCTTCTAATTTTTATAGTGAGCATTACCCCAGG
>CAJXXT010000292.1 GCA_913063495.1 uncultured Gammaproteobacteria bacterium
GCTTTGTTGTTTCTGTGTCTCTAGAATGTGGGGAGCATCCAAACATAATAAGGAACATGTCGATGACAGCAAAAACACATACTGGCGCTACCCCTTTTGAATTTGGTAAAAAAACAAAAGACAGTAGAGTTCCTGCCGCAAACCGCCCCCCCGGCAAGAATTTTAATATGCTGATTATCGGCAATTTTCTTGGTAACAACGCAAGTTCATCAAGCAACAAAAGCAGTACCAAACCTATCAAAATAGACCGCGATAACCTCGAAGAGGTGATGGCAACGTTACAACCTAGCCTTTCATTACCTATCGGCGACAACCAACAAACGGTCAATATAACCTTTACCAACCTTGATGAATTTCATCCAGATTACCTGTATCAACATATCGAGCTATTTTCAGAATTTCGCACCTTACGTCGTAAACTCAACAAAGACAGTGCGTTTGAAGCCGCTGCAAAAAAAATGGATCAGTGGATTTCTGTTGCAACAGAAACCAAAACAAGCACCAAGGCAACACCTCCCAAAATCGTACAGACAGGAGGTTTGCTAGATAGCATTCTGGGCGATAGTAATAGTCAAGTAAACGCATCCACAGAAGCAGACAGATTAGTCACAAGCCTAATCCAGGATGCCGTCGGGGCATATGCAACACCGGCACCTAACCCTCAAAAGCAACATTACATCGACGCGCTAGACCAAACCATTTCTAGCACGATGGCAGCATTACTACATAACCCAGAGTTTCAAGCATTAGAATCCGCCTGGCGTGGTTTAGATATGATGACCCGCAGAGTAGAAACTAATAGCCAGTTAACACTCCGCATGTTATCTCAAAGCAAAAAAGACTTACTCATTGATCTTGCAGAACACCAAGATGCTACACAGTCTAATTTTTCAAAGCTTGTTTATGATGCATCCGTATTACCGAGCAATGACGATCACTGGTCTACCGTTGTGGGTTTGTATGATTTTTCAGATACCAAAAACGATGCGCTAATGCTTGGGATATTGGCAAAAGTTATGGCCAATGCTGACACACCTTTTATTGCCGCGGGAAGCCCATCACTGGTAAATTGCACCAGTTATTTTTACCAACAGGATGTTTCAGATTGGCAGCAAAACTACCAAGAAGGTTTCAAAGAAACCTGGAATGCTGTTCGTGAATTACCAGAGTCTCAATATATTTCCCTTGCAAGCCCGCGTTTTTTAATACGCTACCCTTACGGTAAGAAGTCTCAACGTATTGAAGCATTTGACCTAGAAGAAACTGGCAGCGATTTTAACGCTGAACACTTTCTTTGGTGTAATGGCGCCATCGCACACGCTATTGGCTTATGCCTAGGGTTTAGTGAACAACACTGGAAAATGTCTCCCGGCACAGTGAATCAGCTAGACCGTTTACCATTAGCATTTTACTATGATGACGGGGAACAAGCACAAATCCCTACTGCCGAAATATTTCTGAGCGAGTCCGCCTTCGAAACATTAACAAGCGGTGGCCTAGCACCACTTATCTCCCTCAAAGGCAGTGACCATTTACAGCTAGGCCCACTTCTATCAATCAATCACCAGCGCCAAGCTCTTAAAGGCCCTTGGGATAAATAATCGATTCAGTGTACTATGATCAATTCTGAGGACACGCTCTGCCATCATTTCTTCAATATTACGATAGCTCAGAGCATAAGAACAATACCAGCGCACGCATTGAAGTATTATGAGTTTCGGTGTGTGGCGCCTTTGAAGGTGATCATGGGTTGCTCAGTCTGATAGAATTTTGAGATATGATTCTACCATACGATGAGATCGCTTAGCTGGGTGCGACGAAACCCGTTTTCGTACCATTGGACTTCAAACCCCGTTAAATAATGTCTACAAAATTAATTAGCTGGGCAATATCTATTGGTTTTGTTAGGTACATATCAAAGCCTGCCGCAATAGCCTTTTCAATTTGAAAGGGTAGAGCGTCTGCGCTCAATGCAATCATTATCGTTTCTTGTAGGTGCGAGTATTCTTTAAGTTTTCTCAAAAGACTAATACCATCTATACCAGGTAAGTTGATATCAATAATAATTAAGTTGAACGGGCTAGACTTGACTAATTCAATTCCTTCTTCGCCAGTTGGTGCAACCTGCAGCACCGCATTAGGTAGTGCACTAAACAACATTTTGATCAACAAGGCGCTTGATACGTCATCTTCAATATACAAAACAGAGAGTTTTTTCATTGATAACACGGGTTGAATCAGAGCCCGCTGGGATTCTGACGCCTTGACTTCGGCTTTAGGCAAAGTAATGTAAAAGTCCGTCCCACTATTCATTTTGCTAACAAACCTGATGCTTCCTTGCATCTGCTCAACTAGCAATTTGGTTAAGGAAAGTCCAATCCCTACTCCAGCTATTGAACTTTCTGTTGCGTATCGTGAGCGCATGAACGGCTCAAATATTGAATGCTGGTCTTTTGGATCAATACCGACGCCGGTGTCTTGCACACAGATTTCAACTTGATCTTTTTCAATCTCGCGCACCTGTAGGGTCACTGAGCCGCCCTCTCGATTATATTTAATGGCATTGGTTAGCAGGTTGATTAATATTTGCTTGAGCCGGGTATCGTCTGCAATCACTCTAAACGGAGTTACCTCGCTTTCTAGTGTTATACTGTTTACATCCGCCTGCTGTTGGACCAATGTGATACATTCCTGTATTTTGTTGTTTAAGTCGCAACTCTTCAATGAGATAGAAAATCTGTTTTGTTCAGCACCTACAATATCGAGTATATCGTTGACCAGTGCTAATAAGTGATAACCCGCTGAGGATATTTCATCAGCACATTGCAGGAAGCCTTCAGGGGCATCGACATATCTCACTTTTTGGATTTCCGAGAACCCTATAATTGCGTTCAATGGCGTTCGTAATTCATGGCTCATTCGCGAAAGAAATATCGATTTTGCGGTATTAGCAGCTTCCGCTTTATGTTGCGCGTCCTTCAGACTGTCAATAGTCTTGTGCAACTTCAGTCGAGTTTCTTCTAACTCTGTCACATCTAACACTACTGCAACAACCGCAGGTTCTCTATTTTCTCCATATATAGGTATTAACCAATCGATTAAATGAACCAATTTACCTGGAGTCTTGGGAAGTTCAACACTGAATTCACGATGAAGAATTGCTTCTCCCGATGCTATTACTTGGCGCATTTCTGGTAGTATTTTCTCCCTTGAGTGAGGTAAAATTTCCACGAGGGGCTTTCCGAGATGCGATTCAATTGGTAGGCCATTGAATTCAGCAAGCTTTTGGTTAACCCTAAAGTACCGAAATTCGGGGCCTTCAAGGATAGCCATGCCAATAGGTAAATTAAGAAGAATGCTATCCAAGTATTCTTTAACTTGATTTAGCCGGCTTTCCACTTTTTTTCGATCACTGATATCTTTAGCAATTCCAAATATGCCTACAATCTCTCCAGTTCTATCCCGACAAACTCCTTTTGTCGTAATAACCGTTACAGGGCCAGTTGGTGTTTGAACCAATTCTTCAAAGGTCCTTGTTATTCCATCTGAGATGGTTTGTTTATCAGCCTCTTTAAATTGCCCAACCATTTCTTTTGGAAATATTGCATAATCGTCGTGCCCGATAACCTGCTCAGAAGACCATCCGCCAAAATCAAGACCTGCTTGGTTCATTATCAGATAACGACCCTCCAAATCCTTTACAAAAAAGATATCCGGCATTTCCTCAATAACTGAATTGAGAAGGTTTAATTCTTCTATCAACTGCTCTCTGGTTTTATCTTCGTTTTTCATTTCAATCCCTTATTTTCAATCCCTTATTTTCAAACCCCGATAGCGACAACAAAACAAGGGGTGTGAGTGCCGCAGGTTAAATCTCGGCGATAGTTGGTGATTATGTTGAGCGAGTCAGGTCATATTTCACCTTGGCTACACAAGGTTTGGCGATTGTGTCGCATCCAGCGAAGCCATCTCATCGCATGGTAGAATCATATCTCAAAATCCTATCAAACTGAGCAACCCATGATCTCATTTAAAGGCCGTCACACACCGAAACCTATTATCCTTCAATGTGTTCGCTGGTACTGTTCTTATGCGCTGAGCTATCGTAACATTGAAGAAATGATGGCAGAACGTGGCCTTAAGATTGATCATAGTACACTGAATAGATGGGTTGTTCACTACGCGCCGAAGTTGGAAAAAACCTTCCATAAAAAGAAGAAAAAGCCCGGTGATAGGTGGCGACTTGACGAGACCTATCTGAAAGTTAGAGGGAAATGAACCTACTACTATCGAGCCGTTGATAAGCAAGGCAATACCATTGATTTTCTTCTCACCGCTAAGCGTGACACCAAGGCTGCCTTACGTTTCCTCAATAAAGCCATCGGTAGAAATGGTAAGCCAGGCTTAATCAATATCGACAATATTGTTGAACAAGATCACCGGCGGATCAAACGAGTTACTCGGCCTATGTTAGGCTTCAATAACTTTCATTCTGCACGAGCTACATTGGTTGGGATCGAACTATTTGCGACGAAACCGTTGTAGATGCAGACCCGCATGAAGCAATAGATCTGCTTGAACACTCATTAGATAACAATGGTATGTAAGAATCACGTCCTAACACCGCAACGATTGATCGCTTATTGTACGGGCCACCACCCAAAATGAACTCTCTCTATAGTATTTGCGTTATGGCACCCTGCTAAGATACTTATTCGTTACGCGAGCTGCGTGTTATAATCCCACCATTACTTCCAACATAAATTTATACGAACAAACATATGAATTATTTGCCCATTGATTACATTGAACCCGTTTTTCGGCCTCCCTCTGAGGCTCGCTCGCTCATTCTTCAAGTGAGTAACGGGTGCTCATATAATCGTTGCACCTTTTGTGAAATGTACGTTTCTCCCCAGAAAAAATTTAAACCAAAAGCTATCGCTGAGATTGAAAAAGAAGTTAAGGCGGTTGCTGCACAAATCCCTGATATGACTCGCTTCTTTCTTGCCGACGGGGACGCTATGACGCTGTCTTTCAGGCGACTTAAGGAAATTCTTGAGTGCATTAATAAACACTTTCCTAACAGAGAACGTGTTACGGCTTATTGCTTGCCTAGGAACATCAAGAAAAAGACTGTTGAAGAATTAGCTGAGCTGAAAGAACTTGGGCTTACAATGGTTTATGTAGGTTGCGAGTCTGGTGATGACAAGGTGCTTGAGTGTGTTCAAAAGGGTGAGACTTTTGAGACTTCTAAAAATGCGCTCGTTAAGCTCAAATCAGCCGGCATCAAAACATCGGTCATGATTCTGAATGGGTTAGGTGGCCGCAAGTTTTCTGAACAACATGCAGTTAACACCGCTCGATTGATGAATGAGACTCAGCCGGAATTTGTCTCAACCTTGGTTGTTTCGTTTCCAATGGGAGAGGAACGATTTAGGACAGGGTTTAATGGTGACTACGAACCTCTTCAGCAAAACGACTTATTTAGCGAAATTCGGACCTTTATTGCAAACCTAGAGTTAACAAATACTGTATTCCGTTCAGACCATGCATCGAATTACTTAGTTTTAAAAGGAACGCTTGGAGCGGACAAACAATCAATGCTAAAGAAGATTGATTTGGCCTTAAACAAGCCAGGTTCGATTCCATTACGTCAGGAGTGGGAAAGAGGACTTTAAACACACGAGCAAAACAGCTTCAAAACTTAGCAATTACTAACGTGTTATAAAACGGCCTTTTGAGATGACTGCACAGAGGCACGTTCTCCTACAGTGCGGTCACTCGTGTTAATGCTATAAACGTGCGTTTGTTTCACAGAGCGGACAAGCTGGGACATAGAAAAAACGCTTATTTCGGATATTGCCTGCATCAGCAAACCCAATATTTTCAGAGGTTCGAGGATTAGATATCCATGATTGCCCAACTAAAAGCGAAAGGAAAGAAGCCATTTTAGTCGATCACCAAGCAAATGCATCTATCAAAGGTTAGCCCACAATTCAAAACACATAATCATTGATGCCTCAATGGCCTGACTAATTGGAAACCCTTGCCAAATATAATCAGGCAGTTATTGTTGTACTCTACTCCCTTTTTTGTCCCTTATTCAATATTCCCATTCTTTGATATAAGAGGGTGAAATCCTAGCCATTAATGTTAAAGGAATTATGGTACTACTTATGATTTTTATTGTGATGACAACGGCTTTAATCGCCTTGGTCTTCTTTTCTATCAGAGCCAATAACAGCTGGCTAGAAGAAGTACAATCTAACCCCTCCCTTTATTCAAAGGAAGAACTGGATAAAGATCCTACTGGCGAAGATGTCTATATTGAAGCCAAAGACGGTACACAAATTCGAGC
>CAJXXT010000293.1 GCA_913063495.1 uncultured Gammaproteobacteria bacterium
AATAAGATCTCACTGTAACTACGAGTGAGTTGATGCATTTCAGAATGAGGGTAGCTATTTAGAGGCCGGACTTCCTGGAGCAGTAGACGGCACAGCCCAATGTCTTCAAAAAATGTATGGATATGCCTAGCGATGACCACTCGCAATTGGTTCTCGATACCTTTCACCCCTATAAGGCTATTTTCAGTGTTATCGATTAGCTTTTTGTAAAAGCTAGCGATAACGCGCGCAAGAAGGTCTTGTTTGTTGGAAAAGTATTTGTAAATAGTTCCTTCCGCGACTCCTGCACCCTTTGCAATTTCGCTCATTGCAGCTTTCTCATAGCCTTTTTGGGAGAAAATACGATAAGCCGCTGCTAAAATATCTGATTCACGGATTGCCTTCGGTTGTCGTGTTCTTCCTGCTTGCTTAGTCTCGCCGTTCATTAGTGAGCCTGACTCATTAGTGATTTTTCCAAATATAGCGCTTTAATGTGTAGAAATCCATCATGAATTTACTGAAATTGTCTAATTCTATGATTTTATAGCCTATTATGAGGATCACTCATTAACATACTGATGGCGATAAGAGCCCATGGCCACTGCCTATTTACGAAATACTCAGGGTGAAAAACAGAAGTGCAAGCTGATGAGCACCAAGACTTAAGCCTCGGAATAGAGCGTCAATCGATTGAATAACTGGGTTCGAATACTTTCATTGATTGTTTTGCAAGAAGGGAAAATATCCTTTCCAAACGACCGACAATAAATCCTGATATAGGTAACGTTCGGTCTACACTGTTTTCTATGAAAAAGACCGAGGACTGCTGTATACGTTTTATGATCCAAAGATACTCGATCTGGGTTTCGTCAATATCTTTTAACTCAGAATAAGTAAAGCTCCCGATTTCTTCATAGATATTTTCAAAATCAAACCCTGTTGTAACAAAAGTGTAATCGGCTAATTCAACCAAATTTTTCATCGCTAGCCCCGTTTTTTCTAGAACCAAATTGTTCAATAGACTTAACAAGCAAAGGTTCTTTAAATATATGTTATATATTGCATCACCTCGACTCACAATAATCTTAGCAAGCTGTTGTATATCAGAATTTGTGTGTGCGTGGATTCTGGATATTTCACCTCGTTTGATCAACTTAATTGCTGCGTGAATCGTCTGATTGACTGGGCGATTATTCATTCGAAGATAGGGCATTGAAGATTCTATAGAAACGGAATTATCGGATTCACTGGATCGGCCACGAATTCTATATATCAAGTCGCTTAAGGCAATAATTTTACCGGTGCTTCCAAGTTTGTTCTCTGTTAATCGTTTCGGGTAGCCCAACCCGTCAGGGCGTTCATGGTGCTCCCTAATACCACTATGTACTGAATCTGAATAGAACCCTAAACTCTCAACAATAATTGAAGATACTACCACGTGACTTTGCATGGCTCGCCATTGATCTTTGTCGAACCCCGCTTCTTTCAACACAACGCCCTCAGGTATATGAAGCATCCCTAAGTCCTGAAAAATTGATGCTACAAATACATCATGAACACCTTCTGTTGACCAGCCCATCTCTCTCGCAATTAGACTGCCGAAAAGCGCTCCAAAAAGCGATCGTTGATAAACTGTTGGGTATTTTTCCTTTAGGACGGCTAATTTCTGCAATAAGGGGTGCGGGAAATTTCTGGAAAGAAACAGATGCCTTAAAAGTTCACTGGCCCTATTCTCATCATAAATCGAATTCAAGTCTGAACTTGATTGAAATGTTTCTTCAAACTCATTTAGAAGGCTAGAATTACTTAAGGGTTTACTCAGTTTAACAAAGTCATCAACTGGTTTTGACAAGCGATGGTTCGAAAGAAGTCTTGCTGTTTTTTTTCCAATAGCCACACCTTTGGCAACCAGTAAAACACCAAATTCACTAACAATATCTTCTCGTGCGATGACTTCGTTCTTTTCGCTTACTTCGGCCAAATGATGAATATATACATCTGCAACCTGCGGGTCGTATTGATCTGTATCTGTCACGTTACTCCGTCGACTTTATGTCCTGTAATTGTTAACTCCCTTTAGTTCCTACACTTACTTACCGACGGGAACCTTAAGACATTTTTCAGTGTAGGCGGCTTCTTACAAAGCCACAACTAAATTGCGGGTTTTCTATGAAATGACCCTCTAAGGCTGGGGAAATTGAGACGCTTATGGCGGCACTCGTTAAAGGGAGGGTAATGAGCGAGATAGCTTTGGAAATGTTTCATAATAATTTTGTGCTGTATGGATATACTCGTGAGCGAGCCCAAGCGTGATAAACATTCAGTTTAGTTGACGTATAGATGTTATCTATTGGTATGTCTTTATTGTTCCATATGGCATGCAGGCCATTTTAGTGTATTGAATTATGTATACAGTGTATGCCAATTTATCTACTGTGTTTTAAGCACTTATTTATGCACAATCGGGGAATAACTGAAAATAATAATAATTGTTAGGATAGGGAAATGAGAGCATCTCTGGATGAAATGGCTACATTTGTTGAAGTGGTTGACTGTGGAAGCCTGTCGGTTGCATCTAAGAAAACAGGTATTCCTAAGTCTACAGTGAGCAGACGAATTACGGATCTTGAAAAAAGACTTTGTGTACAACTGCTGCATCGAACAACTCGAAATCAAGCACTCACCGATATAGGCAGCATTTATTATGAGCATTGCAGCCGCATGCTGTCTGAGGCGAACGCCGCTGAGCTTGCAATGCAAACTATACAGGAAGCCCCGATTGGTGTTTTGCGTATATTGTCTCCGATTTCATTGGATGATCCGTTTGCATCAAAATTGCTGCGAAACTTTTTGATTAAGTACCCAGAAATTCATATTGAATATCAAACTATAACCAATCAACATGAATTATCTGAGCAGCATTTTGATTGTGCTTTACTAATGGGCGATCTTAAAGATTCATCACTTGTAGCCAAACGATTTGGGACATTTAGACACCTATACTGCGCGAGCCCTGCATATATCGAAGCGTACGGTATACCTAAGGATGAGATCCATCTTTCTGATCATTTTTTTGCTACAGTGAATCCATTGGATTGGATTACTGTAAAGAAGGATCCTTTAGAGGGTAAGATAAAGAGTAGGTTTACTACCAATGATTACTACTCATTACGTAGAACAGCTACCGACGGCATGTGCATTGCTAGGTTACCCGAAATACAAATCTTTCAACAATTAAAAGACGGAGACCTTATAGAAGTTCTTCCTCATCTAGCAACCGTCGACCCTATGTATTTGGTTTTCCCAAAGAAGAAACAATACACAACTAAGTTAAGAGTTTTTCTAGAGCATGCCGTTTCTCATGCTGCGAAACACGCACCGTGGAAATTTAACTGATTATATCGGGATATTATCACTTCTTTGTAGTTAATGATTTTGAATATTTTCAACTGTAATAAAATGTAATTTATTGTATCTTTTGCCCCCAAAGTATTAGTCCATAAGTAGTATTCCAAAAGGAATGCTTTGCCCGCCAAATCTATTTTTTTGAAGCTGTTTTAACACCTAACTTTCATCGTTCCATATATGGAATCACGGTTTCAATCCGGCCGTGTTGTGTCAATTATTTGTAAAGTGTATTTTTTATTACTCAACAAAAAAGTCTTTCTATTTTGTTGAATTTTTAAATAAAAAAACGCCGACTTATGTGATCACATAAGTTGAAAAACAAGTAGCGACAATAATAAAAAAATGGAATTATGGACGGGAATATTATGATGATAAATTGGATAGGAAATTTTCAGTTTAGGTTTTTATACATTATTATTTTTGTTGCTCCTTTTTTCCTTTTAGGATGCTCTGGTGGATCGTCTAGTGATTCAGGCGAAGGTATTGAATCATCACTAGAGAATCCAAACAATAATAGTAATGACGATGATCAAGAAGAGGTGGATGATACTAATAAAGATAAGTTTACTTATTCACGTGAAGAAGACTATCCAAACATCGTGAAGTTACCGCTGGAGTTTTTCTCTACTGTTAATGGTAAGAAAATTGGAGTGTCGGTAACGTTACCGGCGAACGAAGAAGGGGAGCCCATTGATGATGTATTTCCTGCGCTTTTAGTTCAGACGGCTTATAACATGAGTTTGGTTTCTACCCCTTCTTCTTCTGGGGCATTAACCGGCGGAGCGGATCCATTTTTCGTGAAACGCGGTTATGCAATGGTTACTGTGGATGTATTAGGCTCTGGTGTTTCTGAGGGTGGCTGGGAACTGCTTAGTGAAGAGGAACAAAATGGTTATGGTGATGCGGTTGACTGGGTTCTTCGCCAAGATTGGTCGGACGGTAACATAGGTGTTTCAGGAGCATCGTATATGGCTATCGCTGCTCTATTTACCGCACAGCAAAGGCCGGATGCAGTTAAAGCCGTTTTTGCCGTCGTCCCATTGGGTGACGCTCAGAGAGGAACTGCCGGTACGGGTGGATTGCTCAATGGTATATTTATGAAAACTTGGATGACATTGACTCAAAAACTAGGAACACAGAACGTGCTTTCGTCATTATTAAACCCCCAACATTTCTCTCAAATTTTACGTTCTACCCAAGAACACATTGGTCATATCGATAGCTTCTATCTGCCTCTGATTGATGATGCCTTGGCAGGTGAAGATTACATTAGATATGACGGTGAGTTCTGGCGAACAAGAGCTCCTCTTGAAGATATTGATAAAATAACTGCACCCACTTTTATAACAGGTGCGTTACATGACATATTCCAAAGAGACGAACCTCTACTTTATGAGCAGCTTCAGGGAAATGTAGATGCAAGACTCGCGATATTTGATGGTGATCATATGAGTAATATGCTCCAAGCAAGTGAAGGTAATGATGCAATCTCTCCTTTGGCTGAGCTTATGTTGCAGTGGTTTGATAAGCATATAAAGGGGCTTGATTCAGGTACTGAACACATCGCTGCGGTCACGCAGTATGTTAAAAACTATGAATCAGAATCTGAAGATGGATTTGCAACAACCACCGCATGGCCTCACCCCTTAGCAGAGCCCAATAGATGGTATTTACATGGTGACCTGTCATTGTCTCAAGAATTACCTTTATTTGATGAAGGCAATCTTACAATGCACGCATCAGACTTTGCTAAAATCGAATACGGGAAATCATCGGGTGGTCAGTTCCTTGTGTTTAATGTGACACCAGTTGACGGATCAGATTGTTCTATTAGTTATCGTCAATGGACATTAGGTGGTGCTGCAACCCTTAATGCTAACCCTTGTTATTATGACAACAGCGAGGTTGAGGTTGACGCATTAAATTATGAGAGTGCCCCGATGAGCGATGACTATTACATTAATGGCCCTATTCAAGCAGATATATGGATAGATAGCACGGTAACAGAAGCTGTCGTATCGGTACGTGTGGATGAGGTGTCACCCGATGGTAGTGTCGTATTACCTCTGACAAATGGCCTTTTGGCGGCAACCTCTCGTTCAGTAGATGAGTCGCGTTCGCGCTACCTTAATGGTGAAATGATTCAGCCTTTCCATTACTTGACGGCAGAACACGCTGCTGAAGTGGTTCCTGGAGAGGTGTTAAAAATGCAAATTGAAATATTTCCAACAAGCGCCATCATTCGACAAGGCCATCGGTTACGCATATCAATAAGCCCCAGTAATCAGGCTCAAGGTGTAATGAATATTCCTCAACAGGACAATTCAGTGGGCGGAATCACCACCATTCATAATAGTCTGGAATATCCCTCGAGTATTGTATTGCCCATAGTACCACTCAGCGCTCTCAATTAAGGGCCATGATTGTGCAGGGTGTTATCAGCAGAATGCCGCTGTCCAGTTGGGCATAAGCGGGGGCCTTGGTGGAAAGCCTCTCGATTAGTCGGCTCAAGATTTCATAGGGCCGCTCTAATATACTGTTTCTAGTAAATAATCTTAGACACCACCACGGAATATTTACTATATACACCTTGAACATCAACTGTTGCTATTGAAAATTCCCATAGCCCAGCAGTTAGTTCTTCAAAAGTCCATTCAGTAATGTTTGGATCATCAATCTCAATAAAGTACTCTGTATTGTTAGCAGTATCACGAACAAGAACTGTATACCCGTCTAATTCACTTAAAGTAAGTAAATCTCCATTTTCTCGGCTGACAGGAATGTCCCAGCTTAATGTCGCAGTACCAGTAACACTGGTAGGAGTTGTGCTAGAAACTGGTTCTGACTCTGTATTTACTAGTGGTTCTGACTCTGTATTTACTAGTGGTTCTGACTCTGTATTTACTAGTGGTTCTGACTCTGTATTTACTAGTGGTTCTGACTCTGTAT
>CAJXXT010000294.1 GCA_913063495.1 uncultured Gammaproteobacteria bacterium
TTTGCACCATAACCTATTTAGGTCTATGATGAGCCCTTAGCGGCAGCCTTTAGGCTGCCTTTTTTCGTTGTAGTTCTTTTTATAGTAAACGGTACGCACTCATGTTGTCTCACGGTTTGATTCCTACTTACGCTCAATTACCCGTCACATTCGAAAAAGGTGATGGGGTATGGATATATGATACTGACGGAAAGAAGTATCTCGACGCACTCAGCGGTATCGCCGTCTGTGGCCTAGGGCATTCTCATCCAGAAGTCACCCGTACAATATGTGAACAAGCGGGACGCTTATTACACACATCAAACCTTTACCAAATCAAACACCAACAAGACTTAGGTGAGAAGCTTGCCAGTGTTGCCGGCATGGAGGGTTGCTTTTTTGGCAACTCTGGTGCTGAAGCAAATGAAGCAGCCATTAAAATTGCACGTTTATACGGCAACAGACAAGAAATAGACAATCCAGCCATCATCGTTATGGACAGTTCTTTCCATGGCCGCACCCTGGCAACACTATCAGCCACAGGGAATAGAAAAGTACACGCTGGATTCGAGCCCTTAGTTCAGGGGTTTATTCGTGCCCCCTACAACGACATTGAAGCCGTAAAAAATATAGCAGCCAACAATCCCAATGTTGTAGCTATTCTCGTTGAACCGGTACAAGGCGAAGGCGGCATCAACATTCCTGACACAAGCTACCTTCCAGAACTTCATGCTGTATGTGAAGAGCATAACTGGCTACTAATGCTTGATGAAATTCAAACCGGTAACGGTAGAACAGGGAAATACTTCGCATTTCAACATCATAATTTCACACCTGATGTATTAACCACCGCGAAGGGTTTAGGCAACGGTATGCCAATTGGCGCATGCCTTGTAGCGGGCAAAGCCACGCATTTACTTGCCCCGGGAAATCACGGATCCACTTATGGTGGCAACCCGATGGTATGTGCAACCGCCCTTACCGTAGTAAATACCATTGAGAACGAGCAACTAAGCAATCGCGCAGAACACCTAGGTAATTTAATAGCCTCAGGCATTGAAAAAAACTTAAGTAATTGTAAAGAGTTCAACCATGTACGCCATATGGGTTTAATGCTAGGTATTGAATTAAATTCGCCTTGCCCAGAGCTCGTAAGTAAAGCCCTCGACAACGGCTTACTGATCAATGTTACCGCCGGAAGTGTTATACGCCTACTCCCCCCGCTTATCATGAGTGATAGCGAAGCAGAAGAAGTTGTCAAACGCGTCAGTCAACTTGTCCTTGCATGGGCCGAAGACCTCTAAGCAACCGCCAGAAATACAAAAACAAAGGAAGCAATGCCATGTCAACAAGGCATTTTTTAACGTTACTCGATTTTAGCCCTAAAGAACTGAAACAGCTCATAACAAGAGCATCTGAATTACGTGCAATGCAGAACAATGGCGTCATTTACGAGCCTTTTAAAAACAAAGTGCTAGGAATGATTTTTGAGAAATCATCCACTCGTACTCGCGTATCGTTTGAAAGTGCAATGATTCAATCCGGCGGTGGCGCTATCTTTTTATCATCAAAGGATACCCAGCTAGGCCGCGGTGAGCCCGTTGCAGACTCTGCCAAGGTATTATCTCGAATGGTAGATATCATAATGATTCGAACATTCGAACATGAGAAAATCGAAACGTTCGCTCGAAATTCCAATGTTCCCGTGATCAACGCGTTAACCGACAGCTACCACCCCTGCCAATTGCTCGCAGACATGCAAACCTATCAAGAACATCGTGGGGACATTGCAGGCAAAACCGTGACTTGGGTTGGTGACGGCAACAACATGTGCCACTCATATATCAACGCCGCACGACAGTTTGATTTTCATCTAAATATCGCCTGTCCAGCCGGGTTTGAACCTAACGCGCAACTTGTTCAAGACAACAAAGACCGAGTCTCCCTATTTCGCAGCCCTAAAGAAGCCGTGGAACAGTCTAGCCTAGTAGTTACTGACGTCTGGGCAAGCATGGGACAAGAATCCGAACAAGATCAGCGAGTTAACGCATTCAATGGTTACCAAGTAAACCGTGAACTCATGGATATTGCAGAGAAAGATGCCTTATTTATGCACTGCTTACCTGCTCATCGAGGTGAAGAAGTTAGCGAAGAGCTAATGGAAGCAGCTGACACAGTTGTTTGGGACGAAGCTGAAAACCGCCTTCATGCACAGAAAGCTCTGCTTGAAATGTTACTAGGCACATGGAAAGCCGATCCTTAGAAGTAGTACAAAGAGGCAACTGACAAGAAGTGGATAGAAAGGGCGACCATAAGCTCTTCTATCCGGATAATGCACTCATACGTCCCAGCCAAACAAGCATTCGCCTTCAACCCACCTTATTTTTATATCGCCTCCAACCACCCATTACCTAAACCATTTAATCTGACATATTCATCCTTTCAACAAAATATCAAATCATAGCTATCCTTACTGTATACCCCGAATAATTCTGTAAAATTCAGGAAAACAGTATGCCCACAGGCGAGACCAATAACACAACCTTTGCCACCCGATTAAAAATAATCACTGCAGTCTTAATGCTGTCGTTAGCGGCTATAGCAAGTCTGTTTTTCTTACAGCAAAAAAGCTCAAACGAAAGCACTCAGCTAAAGAACGAGCTATCTGACTACATGGCTATCGCTCATAACATTCAATCCGATATCGTGGCCGCAAAAGGTATTATTGCCTCGACCTCCTATGAAAAAAACCAACAACGGTTAGCGCAACTTTCGACATTAACGAGCGAATTACAAAAAGGCACTCGCATATTTTCATTGCCTAAAGAGTATAAACACCTAGAAACCAAAGCCAAAAACCTGGTCTTTAACCTGGCCATCTATCACCGCCAGTTAAAGGAGCTCACCGAACATCAAAAGCTGCTAACACCAACTATTGCAAACAACATTCCTGACAACATTAGCGGCGCAGAGAAAAAAATCAACACCTACCTTAAAGAACAAAATGCGGTGTACTTGTTTAGTTTATTTACGCAAATACAACAACGTCAAAAAGAGTTCACCCTCTCGCATTCAAGCAACGACAAAGAAGCATTACATGAATTAGCCGCAACACTGCAAAAAGAAATCCCCTCCTCCCCTCTCATGAAAGAAGACCATCAAGCGCTAAACAAATTGTTGAGCGAGTATCTTTCTGCATTTGACACGCTGGTCACTCACAGCAAGCAAACCCAAACATTAATGGAGGAGCTTAACAAAACCTACAATCAACTATCGCCAATTGAAAGCAAAGACATAGAACAAATAAAACACGCCAGCACTGCAACCATAAATTTCTCTAACAACACAAGCTGGCAACGGGAGACTATTTTTGTATGCTTAATTTTGCTCAGCTTTTTATGCTCGTATTTTTTATATCACACCTTACATAAATCCATGGTGGTTTCCGGAAAATCTGCCATGAGCCAACTATTAGTATTAGCAACAAAATACAACGTAAACATTGACAAAAATATGGCACCAGATACTGTGCTCACACATTGCCTAGATGCTTTTGAAGCATCCATCGAAAAACAAAAAAATGACATGTCATCCCTGCTTGGATCTTTACAACAAAGAGAGCAATCCATAACAGAACAGCAAGAATTCGCCAACACTAAAAATAACAACACGCTAGAAAGCATCAACGATATATCCAATACCGTACAAAGCATATCAACAGAGTTTAATTCGATTATTCAAACAACCTCGTCAGCTCAGAACAGCGCAACACAAGCTCAAGACAAATCCCAAGAAGGCCAAAATAAACTCGCGCAATTAACCGCAGAGATTGAAAAGCTCGACCAACAACTAGAAGACTCAACCTCCAAAATCAACCAACTTACCAGTAATTGCGAAGCCATTGGAACGGTCGTCGATATGATTACCCACATCACGGGCCAAACCAACTTACTCGCGTTAAATGCCGCCATTGAAGCAGCAAGGGCTGGGGAGCAAGGTAGGGGTTTTGCCGTTGTTGCAGACGAAGTACGAGCATTAGCATCCAAAACTGCTGCCGCAGCTGAAGACATCAAGGTACAAATAGAAGAAATACAAAAAGGCTCAAGAGAAAGCGCTCAATATATGGAAAAAAGCCGAGAAATGGTCACTGCTAGTGTAGATGGTGCAAAAGAAGCCTCTCATTCTCTCCAGGGTGCAACGGAATCGATACACTCACTGCAAGAAAGCAACCAATCTATCGCAAATTCTGCCCAAACCCAGGCCGATCACGCAGCCCAAGTATCCCAAGAAATACACCGACTTCATGAACAATTAGAAAAAACATTACAGGAAAATATGGCCGATTTCTCTCAAAAGAACAATCTACAGAATATTATTCAGCAATACTCTTAACCCCAATCCCTACCTAGACATTGGGGTTAAGAAACAGGGTTAAGAAACAGGGCTAAAAATCAGTTCTTACGAACACGACTAACCGCATCAAGCCAACCACTGTATAATTTATCCCTCAGCTCGTCCGTCATATCCGGCTCAAAGTGACGTTCGCAATGCCACAGCTCAGATATACTTTCTAGAGAGTCATAAATCCCTACCTGCAACCCAGCTAAATACGCCACACCAAGAGCCGTTGTTTCAATCACTGCCGGCCTATCGACATTGACATCCAACAAATCACTGATAAATTTAACGACCCAATTGTTAGCAACCATGCCGCCATCTACACGTAACGTTTTTGGTTTTACCGCACCATCCCTTTCCATTGCACTAATCAGATCTTTTGTCTGGTACGCTACAGACTGTAACCCAGCAGTCACGATATCCTTAATTCCAGTGTCCCGTGTCAACCCAAACATCGCACCTCGTGCCTCAGGATCCCAATATGGCGCTCCTAAACCCGTAAAAGCAGGTACCAGATAAACATTTTGATCTACCCCCACTTCTTCCGCCATTGCTTCAGTTTCACCAGCGTGATTAATCAACGAAAGCCCATCCCGCAACCATTGAACCGCAGCGCCGGCAACAAAAATACTACCCTCAAGCGCATAGCTCACCTTTCCATTGATACGGTAGCCAACGGTTGTTAGCAGTTTTTGAGTAGAAACCGATGGCTCATCCCCGGTATTTAGCACCATAAAACAGCCCGTTCCATAAGTGCTCTTAATCATGCCAGGCTCAAAACACGCCTGGCCGATTAACGCTGCTTGCTGATCACCAGCCATTCCTGCAATTTTTATTGAAGCTCCTAACAGTTCAGGATCGGTATCACCAAAGTCTGCGGCACAATCCTCCACCGATGGCAGCATTGACTTAGGCACCTTCAGCATTTCTAGCAACTCATCATCCCATTCTTGAGTATGGATATTAAACACTAGGGTGCGCGATGCATTGGTTGCATCCGTCTTGTGACTTTTACCTCCAGTCAGTCTCCATAATAAGAATGTATCAATGGTTCCGAACGCCAACTCGCCGCGCTCAGCCCTTTCTCGGGCACCACCAACATGATCCAAAATCCAGGCAATCTTTGTTGCTGAAAAGTAGGGGTCGATCAGTAACCCCGTTTTTTCTTTTACGACCTGCTCTTTGCCTGCAGCCTTTAATTCTTTGCACCATTCAGCTGTTCTACGATCCTGCCATACGATTGCTTTATAAATTGGTTTACCCGATTTCCTATCCCAAACAATCGTTGTCTCTCGCTGGTTGGTAATCCCTATACCTGCAATAGCTGACGCTTCAATATTGCCGTTTTTTAGCGCCTGCTGACAAACCGCCACCGTTGTATCCCATATCTCTTCCGGATCATGCTCAACCCAGCCATCCGCAGGGAAAAACTGCTCAAACTCTTCCTGGGCTGACGTTACAATGCTTCCACGATCATCAAAAATAATGGCTCGTGTACTTGTTGTTCCTTGATCTATAGAAAGAATATATCGGGTCATTACAAAATCCTTAAACACAAAACAAATGGATGGCTCTTCTTAATGTACACTCAATTAACAGTGTCGTTAACGCTAAAAAGTCATTCTTTTAACGCTTTCGTTTTAATACTTCGTTTTAACACTCTACTTACGCTTAATTTATACTCTATTGTTACGAATTGCTTCTATCTAGCCCTACCGCCTCAAAAAGTCAGACGCTCAGTCAATTCTGTAGTATTATTTCTGACATAAAATTGTACTCTCCTATGCCAGTATTCACCTAAAAAGTAGTAGTTTTCTTATGTCTCAGCAAGCACGACACGAACACATTGTTGAACTAGTGAACGCCAAAGGTTTTGTCTCTATCGAAAACCTCGCGTCACACTTTGATGTCACCCCACAAAC
>CAJXXT010000295.1 GCA_913063495.1 uncultured Gammaproteobacteria bacterium
CACGTGTCAATACGGCTTCTGAGGGCAAAGGTAACCCTTGTACTCTCAGGCAATATCGTAAAACATTAAAAATTCGCGTCGAGGAAAGTCCAGCAAGAAGGCTTACATCCAAACATTCACCAAAACCACCCGCCTCTCTCCGCAACTTAGCTACGTCTAGCACCGCCAAATCATCAGCTAAACTCTGCGCCTCAGAACATAACCTTGCGGAACGAGAAACACTGGTTAACATTGACGGCCAACGATCCTCCATCAACGGCAATACGTCATTCCGCAAATAGTTTCGGTCGTATTTTGAGTCAGCATTGGACTCATCATTGACCCAAGATAGCGCCTCTGATTGAGCAAAGCGCTCTAAATCTACTCGTGATTCCGACAATAAGGGTCGCAATACCGGCATTTCACCGTATTGGCTCAGCTCCTTCATTGAACCCAAGCCCAATGGACCACTTCCTCGCATTAACCGAATAAATAATGTTTCAGCCTGATCATTAAGGTGGTGAGCTAGCAAAAGTACGCCATCGTCGGCACAAACCTCCTGAAAAACCTGGTAACGGGCATCTCGAGCTGCCGACTCGACACCTTTTCCTTGAGCATTTACATCGACTTTTACAGTGGTAAGGGGAAGTTTATATTGTTCGCAGACAGCCTCGCATTGAGCTTGCCAACTATCCGCATTGGCAGACAGTTGGTGGTTAATGTGCACTGCTTCCAAGCTAAAGTGTCTTTTTTGAAACGACCGATTACAATAATCGACCAACAATTTCACTAAAACAGCTGAATCCAAACCACCACTATAACCAACAACAAGCCGCAACGGTTCGCAGAGCGGCTGAACCTGCTGCAAGATCTGATCTAATCTCTCGAAACAGGTGTTTTTAATCGTAGTCGTTGGCATAGTAGATAATTTGGATACTTTTTTGTGTAGAGTGAATATGGGTATTAAGCGCTACGCGCTCGTCGACGGTACATTGCAATGCCAATCGCAAATAACGTTAACAACGCTGGCACCAAAGCAATATTAATCACTTTTAACCATATATCTAAGTTATCAATATCTTGATTTAGCTGGTGCTGCACCTCTCGTAACTGCTTACGAATAGCCAGCTTTTGATCTTGAAACTTAATTAATTCAGCCTCCTGCTCTGGAGATAATGTTAGCATATTACCACTATCGTCCCGCTGATTTTGTAATGCGACTAGTTTCTGCTCTGCCGCCACTAGCTGCTGCTGCAATTGCTCCTCTTTCTCTCTAAAAGCAGTTTCAGCTTGATGTCGCATTTCTTGTACAACGGTAAAGGGACGAATAAACCGACCTCTACTTCTGATACTTATCAAATCAGAACTACCTGACAGCGCGTCAACGCTATTGACAAAAAACGACCCATTATCTGCAAAAGGCTGCGCAATGCTCTGCCCAAAGTAAGCCTGCACCCTTACCCATAAACGATCTGTTAGCAGGTCACTATCTGCAACAATCATCACTTGAATGTCATTCGTGGATTCAGTGAGGTATTCTTTATTCTTGGTATTTTCACTCGTAGCGTCGTTCTCTGCATCATCACGATCGTCACCTTCATCAATGGGAACACCCCCAGGGAAGGCACTTTTAACTGTCCCAGAAATTCTCGCGGCCAACACATACTGCTCATCCGTCGGATCAAAACCCTTCGCTAAATCTTTAGGATCCTTACCTGTCGCTATTTTTTCAACATTTAATGGCATTGCATATTTGGACGACAGCAACAACGGTTTAAACGTCGTTGTAGCGCCTTCAGCAGGTGACAAATATCCAGAAGAAGAAAAATTGAGAGATTCAAGTTGACCCGTTGTTATATCCTTTTCACCATGATTTGCATCCGTGAGCTGTAAAATCGCCAGGTGCTTAAAAGGGGCTTGCCCTTGCCCTGAGCTCACCTGCAATGCCAATTGGTAGTCACCTATAAAGTGAGTTGTATCAAACACAACCCCCCAGGCATCAAACAATTTAGGCAAGGTTGATGACACATTCGCCCCCGGTTGCTGTGCTCCCATAGGGTCTCGCTCAGAAAACGGGTCAACAAAAACCAACAGCCGTCCACCGCGCAAAACAAACTGGTCAATGGCAAACAACGTGGTAAGCGGAAGATCCTTGGGGTGAACAACCACCAACAAATCTATGTCAGCATCAATCTCTTGGACATCATCCCTCAATTCGCTGATATCGAACAATTGCCCCAATTGCTTCATCACAAACCAAGGTTCTTTGGGGGCTCTACGCATCATGTCAAAACCGCCGTTGATCTCCAAATTGCTGATCAATCCAACTTTCGGTTTCTTAACTCGACTTGCTTGATACATCATCCGAGCAATGTCGTACTCCAATAGCTCCTGCCGATCAGGCTGAAAGAATGGTACAACTTCTTTGCTTTGCGCATCACCGTCACCACTAATAACCGCCATACCAAAATAAACGGGATCAGCGCCAGCGGCAAGATTAACCGCCTCCAAGCCATATTCTGCCGCCTGATCTTCTTCTTCCGAAAACGGCTCAGGGTCAATCACATGCAAACGTACATTACCTTCGGATGCTAACTCAAACTCCTCCAGTAATTCCCTCACCTGTTTTGCATAGTTACGCCAAGCCAGCGCATCTTTTGTTGCCGTCTTTGAAAAGAAAAAGAATAGATCTACAGGCCTTTCAAGGCCAGCAACTACATTTCGGCTGCCGTCCGACAAGGTATAAAGGTTATTTTCTGTTAAATCGATACGTGCATTTGTGAATAAACGGTCAAATACTACCGTAGATACCAGCACGATACCTGCTACAACGATCAGGCCAACACCTGAAAACAATCGATTGGTTTTCATTAACATATCTCCTAATCTGCTTTTTTCATATCAAGAACAATGGCGGTTGCTACCAACCAACCGATGATGATGACCATGAAATACAGCACATCACGAAGATCTAAAACACCTTTAGCAATCGCATTAAAATGGGTTAAAAAACTTAACGCTGCTATTGCATCAACAACCCAATCCAATGCCCACCCAGTGAACCATTCCTGCACCAGGTTAAAACCACTCATAACAAACAAGAAACATACAACCGCCGTAAGAATAAACGCAATCACTTGGTTTTTTGTGGCCGCAGATATGCAAGAACCAATAGCAAGAAAAGCGCCAGACATCATCCAGCTACCTAGATATCCCGCCATTATTGCACCATTATCCGGCTCACCTAGGTAATTAACCGTCATCCATAATGGAAAGGTTAATAACAAAGCGATACCTGTAAATAACCACGCAGCCAAAAACTTACCCACGACCATATCACGCAGTGAAATGGGCAATGTCATTAACAATTCAATGGTGCCACTTTTGCGCTCCTCAGACCAAAGACGCATCGACAATGCAGGCACTAAAAACAAGTACAACCATGGGTGGAAGTTGAAAAACGCCCACAAATCAGCTTGGCCATTCTCAAAAAAACCACCCAAAAAGAAGGTAAACACTCCCGTTAACATCAGAAATATCACAATAAAAACGTAGGCTAATGGGGTAGCAAAATAGCTGGCCAGCTCTCGTTTTAATACTACGGTAAAGTTACTCATTTACACTACCTCCATGAGTAATCGCTCGAAACACATCATCAAGCTTCCCCTTTTCAACATGAAACTCATGTACTTCCCAGTTATTTTTCTGAAGCAGGTCGTTTATGGGTAAAAATAACGAAGCACCAACCTCCGGAAATACGGTAAGCGACAACCCACTTTCTGACAATTCAACGGATTTCACTCCCTCCAGCGCCTGCAATTGCTCAAGTGCACCCTCTGCATGAGTTAACACTAACTGAATGGCGCCGTGAAACCGCGAACGCGCCTCCAGGGCTTGAGGAGTGTCATCAACCAGAAGTTTGCCGCCAGCAATGATCATCGCCCGCGTACAAACCGCACTGACCTCTTCCAATATATGAGTAGATACGATAACAATTTTATCTTTCGATAGATTTTGAATAAGTTTTCGAACCTCGTGCTTTTGGTTCGGATCCAACCCATCGGTTGGTTCATCAAGCACCAACACTTTAGGGTCGTGAATAATGGCCTGCGCCAAGCCGACTCGACGTTTGAACCCTTTTGACAAAGTTTCAATCGTTTGGTTAAGAACCGACTCTAGCTGCAAAGCATCAACCACTGACTGCACTCTTTGCGTTAGCTCAGCACCACGAAACCCTCTAACTTCACCGATGAAGCGAAGAAATTTTAATGGGGTCATATCCCCGTAACTAGGAGCGCCTTCAGGTAAATATCCCATGATTTTTCGAGCGTTAAGACTGTCGTCGAGGGTATTGTGGCCATACACGGTTACCTGTCCGCTTGTGGGAGCAAGAAACCCTGTAATCATTTTCATGGTTGTGGATTTCCCAGCACCATTGGGCCCCAAAAAACCCAACACTTCTCCCGGTTTAACGGTAAAAGAGAGACCGTCAACCGCAGTGAATGGGCCAAATCGTTTCGTTAAATTATCAACTGTAATCATATTGTTTACTTTTTATTCCCCAACATACTGTCTCAAGCCTTATTGACCTAGCTGTACCGCAAGAGTTCCCAAAGGAGTTCCCTGGTCACGGAATATAAAACATATCGGTTAATTTTCAATAGATTAAGGTTATTTATACGTAATTTATAAAATGTTACACCCCACTTCTGGCATGGCTTTGCCGACAAGCGAAAGAATAGGTACACTTACCGACCAAACAGCCGTCCTGCCCATTCCACAGCAAAACCGGCTTGTTACGAATAATTGTCCAGCGAGCCTCCAAGGTCACGCTGTCTTTTACATGCATATTGCATGTTTTATTGCATTCAAGGTCTATCGATGTCTGGATTGAAACGTTTTTTTCTTGTTATTGTTCGAAACATCCTATTTCTATTGGTTAAGAGCAAGGCTCAACCCACCGATTTAACACACCTTAATATTGACCCTGAAAAACCTGTTTGTTTTGTTTTAAGAGACAAGTCACTTTCCGACTTTTTGGTAATGGATCAAGAGTGTAAAAACCTGGGTCTACCACGCCCAATAGATGGGTTAAACGTTGCGGGCTACCAAGAACCCAATGCTGCTTTATATTTAAGTGAACAAAAAGGCTGGCGCACGACAACCCAGAACCCAGAGAAACTACACCAACTAGTAGAACAAGTCCAAAAACAAGAAGGGATGGATGTTCAGCTTGTTCCTGTATCCATTTTATGGGGCAGTCATCCTGACAAAGAAAATTCGATATTTAAAGCACTTTTTTCTGAAAGCTGGGCAGTTCCGGGCTTCATCAGTAAACTCTTTATTATCCTCATCCAAGGACGGCAAACACTTGTACACTTTAACGAACCGTTATCAATCAGTACGGTATTACAAGAAGACAGCAACATATCGAGTGAGCGAGCGGTACGAAAAATTGGTCGAATCTTACGAGTACATTTTCGACGTCAAAAAGAAACCATTACTGGCCCGGATTTATCCCACAAACGAACCATCGTTAATTCCCTACTTTCAACGGATAGCGTTAAGTTTGCAGTCCAAGAAGAAATAAAAACTACTAAAATTTCCGAAAAACAAGCTGAAGCCAAAGCCATTAAATACGGCAATGAAATTGCTGCTGATTACTCCTACCCCGTTATTCGCTCCTTTAAGCTGATGCTAAAGCGCCTGTGGAACAAATTATATGACGGCGTCACCATCACTAACCTTGATCGTTTGCAGAAAGTTGCCAATGACAACGAGGTGATTTATGTGCCTTGCCATCGCAGCCACATGGATTACCTGCTTTTATCCTACGTTCTCCATGAAAACGGCCACGTACCTCCTCATATAGCCGCCGGTATTAATCTCAACATGCCACTTATTGGAAGTTTTTTACGAAAGAGTGGTGCTTTTTTCCTAAGAAGAAGCTTTAAAGGCAACCCTCTCTACACCGCAGTATTTAACGAGTACTTAAGTACTGTATTTGACCGAGGTTTCCCAGTCGAGTATTTCGTAGAAGGCGGCCGAAGTCGAACAGGCCGTTTGTTATCGCCTCGCCCAGGCATGGTATCAATGACCATTCGCAGTTTTTTACGTACAAGAAAACGCTC
This sequence comes from uncultured Gammaproteobacteria bacterium, assembly GCA_913063495.1. Lineage (GTDB taxonomy): Bacteria > Pseudomonadota > Gammaproteobacteria > Pseudomonadales > Ketobacteraceae > 42-54-T18. The sequence goes on from CAJXXT010000295.1 coordinate 6,111, forward strand.
TTTTGTTTTTGTTCCTGTGTATTTTGGTTACGAGCGCCTTCTGGAAGGCGGTACCTACGTTGGTGAAATGCACGGAAAAAAGAAGAAAAATGAATCCATATTTGGCCTAATAAAAGCCTTTAAAAATATCAA
>CAJXXT010000296.1 GCA_913063495.1 uncultured Gammaproteobacteria bacterium
AAAACAAGTGGGCGGCATAATCTGACGTATATACAGCACGAAAAAACATTTTTAAAAGATATACAGCTATACCGTGAGGTTGCGCCGTTCAAAACATTGGCCGTTATAGGTGATGCTTCGATGACAGAAATCGCAGAGTTTCGTCGCATGCTTGAGTCGGCAAAAGAACGGGTGAAAGAAGACGGTATCGAGTTTTTGTTTGTTGCTGATTCCGGTGACGTTGATAGCATACTTGCAGAAATTGATAAGGTGATCACTCAAAATGATGCAGTGTACTTGCTGCCCAATGAACGGTTATCTCAAAAACAGTTGGCTGTTCTTGGTGAGGAGTTGCTAAAAAGGAAAATTCCAGCGTTTGCGATGCAAGACAATCGGGTTATTGAGTATGGTTTTCTCGCTGTGTATAGCCATGAAAATACGTTTCGGCGTGAACGTCGTAGGGTAGCATTAAATATCAAGGACATTCTTGATGGCATACCTGCAGAAGAGCTTAGTGTGCACTTGGAGATTGATCATCAGTTATACATTAATCAACAAACGCTGGATGCATTGGGTTTAGATTTAACCTGGAATACCCTTAAAAAAGCCAAAATAGTTAACACTGGCTTAACATCTTCACCTCATCTTTCCCTTTCGCAAATGGCTAACTCCGCACTTGAGAACAATTTGGATTTGAAAATAGAGCGTAGAACACTAGCTGTTGGGCAGTCTGATGTTGATGTTGCAAGAGCGAAACGTTTGCCGCAGCTCTCATTGGGATTACAACAAACCATGATTGATAATGATCGGGCGACGTTTAGCAATGGCAGTAATGCGGAACGTGATCTTTCTGCATCACTGACCTTACAGCAAGTTATTTATAATGAGGCGGCTTGGTCAAATGTATCAGCACAGGAGCTATTGCAAAAATCTCGAGAGAGCGACTTGCTAACTACCGAGCTAGATGTCATTGAGGAAGCAACTCTTGCGTATATTAACGGATTAAGAGCGAAGAGCCTTATTGAAATAGAAACCAGTAATTTACGTTTAACCGAAGCGAACTTAAAAAGAGCAAAGCGACGAGTCGTAGCGGGTGTGGCGAGGAAATCAGAAATTTATCGTTGGCAAAGCCAAGAAGCCGATAATAAACGTTCGTTGTTAAATGCAAAGTCAACGTATGAAAACAGCCTTTTACAAATCAATCAGTTGTTAAATCGCCCCTTGGATACACCGTTTGTGATAGAGATGATTGATAAACAACACGCCATCTTTGAGTTTAATCGCAAAGTTACATCGACCTATTTAACAGGCCCCTCAGCGTTAGTCGATTTTGCGAATCGCAGCGAAGCTTATGCGGTGACACATGCACCAGAGTTAAAAAGTATTAATGCAGTAATTGCCGCGCAGGAACGTTTACTGAAAGGGGTTAAGAGACAATACTATGTGCCTGATATAACCCTGCAAGCAACGATTCAGGAGCATATAGATAAGAATGGTGATGGCGACAATTATCCTCAAGGTGTTGGTATAAATAATACTGATGCCAGCGTAGCCGTGGTGTTTACGTTACCGTTATACAGTGGTGGTGAGCGATATGCGGAAGTAGCTCAGCAATCCAATGCAATTTATAAGTTACGTTATCAAAAAGCATCGTTAGAAAATGGCGTTAAACAGCGGGTGAGATCTACATTTAATCAACTTTCAGCAAGTTATCCGGGCATTGAACTGTCGGGGAATGCGCTTGTGGCAGCAAAGAAAAACTATGAAATGGTGAGAGACTCTTATGAGCGCGGTACGGTTTCTATTGTTGATTTCTTGGATGCACAAAATCAGGTATTTGCAGCGGAACGATCTTCTGCCAATGCGGTGTACGACTATTTGGATGACTATATGCGTTATCAGCGGTCAATCGGATATTTCTTCTACTTCAATGATCCTCAAGGGATTTACTCACTTATGTTTAATGACTCGTCTAATGCCTCAGCGAATTCAGGAGTAACACCATGAAAATTACAAACATTAGGGGGTTATTGCCATTTATACTGGGTTTAACTGTGGCATTAAACGGTTGTGACAAGCCAGAGCAACAAGCCCAAGTGGAGCGATTGAGACCTGTTGCTACGCTAACAACGGCTTATTCTGCACAACAGCGATATTATGAATTTTCAGGTGTTGCGAAAGCCGGTCTAACTTCTCGTTTAAGTTTTCGTATCGCAGGCAAGATACAAACATTAAACGTAGCGGTGGGAGAGAAGGTTAAGAAAGGGCAGCTGATAGCGACACTTAGCCCATCGGATTATCAGCTGGAACTGCAAAAATCCCAGGCGGCGTTAAGCCAAGCCAAGGCTGAAGCCCGTAACGCTTCTGCTAACTATGGTCGTATAAAGTCTCTATATGAAACGGAAACGGCATCTAGAACAGAGCTTGATAGTGCTCAGGCAGGCAGCGAAGCTGCTAGTGCCTTGGTTCGTCAAGCGCAGAATGCCTTGGCGTTGGCTGAGCAGCGTTTAGGTTACACCCGCTTAGTAAACCAAGAAAATAATTGTTTGGTTGCTAATTCAGAAGTTGAGTCTGGAGAGAATGTCAGCGCAGGAAGCACCGTTGTTATTGTTAATTGTGGGAATACTACAAAAGTTGAGACGGTTGTTTCGGAAACGTTTATTTCGCGAGTGAAGCATGGTGATGAAGTATTTGTGCAATTTAATGCATTTACGGGGCAGAAATTTAAAGCGGTGGTGACGGAGGTTGGTGTTGATGCAAAAGGAACGGCTTACCCCGTGACGGTGGCTTTAGCGGAGACTGAGGCACCGATATTGCCGGGTATGGCTGCGATTGTGTTTTTTAAAGTTGAGCTAGGTAATGGTGGTGGGAAAAACGTGTATTTGCCGATGCACGTCATTCAAGCGGAAAGAGAACATACGTTTGTTTATGTGCTTAATGATAATGCTGATGGCAGCGCAAACTTGGTTAAGACAGCAATAACAATAGGCCCGTTTACAGGGGGAGAGCTATTAGTAATGTCGGGATTGGAGGTTGGGCAAGTAGTGGTATCTAAAGGGGTTCGCCAGTTGTATGACGGAATGCGGGTAAAATATTCTTCTGCAGTCGCACAGCCATTATAAGTTAGGGGATGACTATGGATATTACCAAGATAGCGTTAGAACGACGTCAGTTTACCCTGCTTATTATCGTAGTGATGTTTATTGCGGGCATACAAGCGTATATGGATATTCCGCGAGCACAAGATCCGGGTTTTATTATTCGAGCTGCTCAGGTGATTACCTATTTTCCAGGCGCAAGCCCCGAACGTGTTGAAGAATTGGTGAGCGAGAAAATAGTAGAAAAAATTCGTCAAATGCCCGAGTTGGATTACGTGAGTAGTGAGAATAAAAGTGGCGTGTCTATCATTATTGTCAATATTCGAGAAAGTTTTACGGATATGCGACCTATTTGGGATAGTTTGCGACGTAAAGTGGAGGAAGCTGAACGTAACTTGCCTGAGGGAGTGTCTTCTCCCATTGTAAACGATGAATTTGGCGATGTGTTTGGTATCGTTTACACGATAACCGGAGATGGTTTTAGTTATGCAGAAATAAAAGATATCGTGGATAATATTCGTGACGAATTGTTGTTATTTGATGATGTCGCAAAAGTGGATATTTTAGGTGCTCAAGAAGAGCGGATTTATGTGGAATATAAACCTAGCCGTCTTAATGAAATGGGTATTTCACCACAGCAACTTGCGAGTGCATTATCGAGTCGTAATATTATTAATCCGGGTGGTGAAATATATACAACTTACGAGACAATCTCACTTGAGCCATCAGGGAACTTTGAATCTATAGAGGAATTGCGTTCAACGCTAATTAAACTCCCCGAAAGTAATGATGTTATTGCGTTAAAAGACGTCGCTAATGTGTATCGAAGTTATGTGGACCCGGCAAAAAGCAAGGTTCGTTTTAATGGTGAGCAGGGCATTGGTATTGCGGTTGCCATGCGTGTAGGTGGGAATGTCGTTGACTTAGGTGCGCAGGTCGAAGCGAAAATGAATGACCTTGTGATGAGTTACCCCGTGGGTATTGATTTCCATAAAGTGACAATGGAATCTGATATTGTCAATAAAACGGTGAATGACTTTTTAGACAATTTGCTACAAGCCGTCGTTATTGTGACATTGGTTATGTTGGCTTTTCTGGGGTTACGAACGGGGATTATTGTTGCAACATTGATACCGGTGACGATGGCGAGTGCATTTTTTATGATGTCTCTGTTTGACATTGGGGTCGACCAAATATCTTTGGCGGCGTTGATGATCTCGTTGGGGTTGCTAGTGGATAATGCGATCGTAATGGCTGAAAGTATTCTAGTGAAAATTGAAGCAGGTATTGAAAGAGAGAAAGCGGCACTTTCGGCTGCCAATGAGCTGAAGGTTCCATTACTAACGTCATCATTAACAACGTCGGCTGCTTTTTTACCTATATATCTGGCGGAAAGTGCCATTGGGGAATATACCGCGCCCCTTTTTAAGGTGGTGACTATCACGTTGTTATGTTCTTTGGTGGTTGCACTGACGTTGATTCCGCTACTTTGTATGTTATTTATAAAAATCAAACAGACGAAGGGTGCTAATACTGGAGGTGGTTTTTTTGCAAAAATTACCCGTTGGTATTTGGTTTTCCTTCACGCAGTATTACGTCAACGCTTGGTTAGCCTTGCTGTGGTTGTGTTTATATTTTTGATTGCTATAAAAGGGCTTGGGTGGGTGCCAAAGATATTCTTTCCATCCAAAACAGATCCCGTATTTACGGTGGAAATTGAATTCCCCCTTGGGACTCCATTAACGTACACGGCAAAACGTTTACAAGAGATTGAGGCGTATTTTTCCAAAGAGTTACTTGTGGATAATTCAGAGGAAAGCTTTAGAAAAGATGGGAGAAATCGCGGTATTAAAGATGTGACCAGTTTTATTGGTAATGGAGGTGTACGATTTGTACTAACCCACTCACCGAAACCCGCTTCAAGTAACTATGCTTTTTTACTGATTAATACCAGTGAGGAAGGAGTGTTGGTGGATGAATTGATTCAAGAGGTCGATAGCTATTTGTTTGACAATCTAGTTGATGGTCAATATACCATTAAAAAACTGGAGAATGGCACCTCGGTAAAGCATCCTCTGGGTGTGCGGCTGACGGGTAGTGATGAAATAAAACTGTTTGCCTTCGCCGATGAAATTAAACAAAAATTGGCAATGTTGAATGGTACTGTCAATATCCAAGATGACTGGGGGCTTTCTCAGAAAAAGGTTAGAGTTAATATTGATCCGCAAAGGGCGCAGCGGGCAGGGGTTACGCATTCTGATGTGGCAACATCTTTGCAAACGGCTTTTAGCGGTATTACCCTAACGGAATTCCGAGAAAACGATACAATTATACCCATTGTGATGCGATCCCAGCACGCAGGAGATCGTGATTATGATTCAGCTGGGTCGATCGGTGTTTTGAATAATCAGGGTGTAAGTGTCCCTATTTCTCAATTAGTGGATCCAGAATTAGTGTTTCAATCGGCCAAAATATTTACCCGCAACGGTGCAAAAACTGTCGCGATATCCGCTGATTTACGTGAGGGTGTTACCGCAAGTGCAACCAATGCCGAGTTAGTTCCTTGGCTTGTTGAGATGTCTAAAGATTGGCCTCCTGGTTATAGTTGGGAGCTAGGTGGTGAAGCAGAGTCTTCTGGTAAAGCAAATGAATCCATCGGTGAGAAGTTACCTATTGCAGGGTTTGTTATTTGTATTTTACTGATGGCTCAATTCAATTGTATTCGCCGAACTATCATTATTTTAATGACGATTCCTCTGGCATTAATTGGTGTCAGTTTTGGCCTTCTCGCGGCAAAGTCGTATTTTGGTTTTATGACAATGTTAGGGGTGATTTCTTTAGCAGGGATTGTAATCAATAATGCGATTGTTTTGCTGGATAAAATGAATCAAGAGCATGATGAGTTTAAAAACTCTTGGCCGGATGCAGTGATTAATGCGTGTCAGTCAAGGCTTCGTCCAATTCTATTGACGACATTTACAACGGTGTTGGGTTTGATTCCTTTGTGGCTTGGTGGTGGGCCAATGTGGGAGCCAATGGCGATTACCATTATATTTGGATTACTGGTGTCTACAGTATTAACCTTGATTGTCATTCCGTTGTTATTTTCACTGATGTTTAA
>CAJXXT010000297.1 GCA_913063495.1 uncultured Gammaproteobacteria bacterium
CGATAATCCAAATATAGAAAAACCAAAACCAACCACAACATCCACGCCACTACCCATACAACATTTTTTACAACACCCTTTACTACACTCTTTACTACACCCAGCTCAGATACCCAATACGATGGTTGCAAAAATCGCTGTATGGAAAGTATCATTGCACAGCCAGTTCATCGACACCTAACCCTAAGGCTTGTAACTCCATTCTTTGCGCTAATTCAAGCAACGCCTCCCTTCGCTTTGAAGCATCGGGACTTGCTAACGGCTCTGTACTTTCGCTCTGTGTATTTTGTTTCGTTCTAGCCATCAACAACGCTTCCTTTTTTGCGAGCAGCTCATACAACGCCTCTCGCTCTGAAGTGACATCATCAAGTTTTTTTTGCATTTCGTGTTTTACTGATTCCACGGTTATTTGGGCGTTATCCGACGGAAACCACGATGCCGAAAGCATCTGTTCAATACGAGGTGACTCTTGATAAACCAAATAACCAATGGAACTAACAACTGCAATTAAAAATAGAGTTTTCATGGATTTTCTCCTGCTTCAAGGCTATTTGTAGGCTCTTTTACGCCATCCAGTGTTAAGCGTACATACTTCAATGAAATTAATGCTCGCAAGCAATTCGCGGTTGGTAAACCCACCACTGTTGTCATAAACGCTGTGGAAAAGTGCCTCGTTAGCTCCTGAATAATGCTCTGAATCGTTGTTGGGTCAATGGTTTTGTCAGATAACGCTCCTATGCCCAAGCTAATACCCAATAGAGTAAACGTTAGCGATAAGGTTGCAATACCACCGGCTGTTTGCTGGCCCAGCTCTAACCAATAGACTGAGTCCTTGCCAGAACTGAGCTTATTGAAAGAAAACAATGCTCCCCCAAGTAGCAAGCTATAGATCAGCGCATACCCCCACCCAAAAACCTGTTGCATCCATTCAAATAAAGCACTTAGTCGTTGATCGGTGATATAACTCGCTAGTGCCAATACAATAATCCCAACACCTATCACAGACAAAATCATCCACGTTTTCTCTGGTAACTTTAACCTTCCTCGCGTTAATGTTGTTGACTCTGATATTGATGCTGCCGCAGACAATGACGCAGTCATTATCGTCGCCCTCTTTTACTTTCTAATATTGACTGGCTATCAAGGTTTAGTTGCTGCAGCCAAAAATCGACAATGTGTTGATTCGCTTCGGTACTGGCATGCACCAAAAATGTCGTCTCATAATGATCAAAGGCTTTGTTTACCATGGGATCATGTGAACCCAACAAACGATCATCACGAATAACCATTCGCTCCATGTCCATCAATCGACGTTGACTCAACGCTATTTTTCGCTCTCGATCAATCGGCGAAAGTGTCTCCCGTGCAACAATATCCATTAAGGATGAACGTTCTCTCTCCAAATTTGATAATGTTCTACTTTCTGCATGAACTAACGTAATAGAGCTAACCAATAACGTCATGACAAAAAAAATACGTCGTATTACGTCATTAGATATCGATTTATTTTTCTGCACCCATTTAATGTTCATTTTTTTCAGTTCCAACATAATGCCGCCCTCTTTCTTATGCCTGTATTAGTTTCCGATAAACATATCTGAAGTATTGGCAATGCGCATCTGTGCCTTAATCGCCATTGCGTCACCATCTGGCTCTACGTACGCAATTTCATGCTCTAAGGCTTGAGCATCTAATGCCACAAGCTTCGCCATATAACCCAACATTAACCGTTCTTGATCCAGCAGCGCCAATTCACTATCCACATGGCCCAGTAAATAACGCATATATTGTTCTCGATCTAATGATTGCCCATCTAACACCGGATTTTCGTTCGAGCTATGTTGTTGAATAGCCTGTTTTAATTGCTGAACTTTTGCCAAGTTTTCACCGTACTCAAGCTGATATTTACTGGGCTTATAAGCAGCAGGTGTTGTACTAGACGGCACAGCCCCCCCGATTGAGACACCCACGCCCATGTTTGTTAACGGTTGAGATAATAAACTATCTACTCGCGCCGCTGTCCGCTGAAGCCGAACTCGTGCAGATTTTTGTTTTTCTACCAGAGCCATACTCACGGGATCGTCTGCATCGGCCTTATTCTTTTTCAGCTTTTTTAATACCCGTTGATACAACGCTGCTTTTTTATGTAACACACGTTCTGATAACTGCTGTTTCTCATGCAGTAACCCTAAATAGTTAGATTTTGCCGTTAGAAATTGATGACGACTTTCTATATTTTTCTCACTCAAAGGTTGTTCATTCTCCATCTCAGAAACAACCTTATATGACTCATGCATACGCACTACTTCCAACTGAATCTGTGCATCCAAGGCATGAATCCCACTCGCCAGCGGCGATTGTTGAAAGTTATTTTCAATGGAGGCATCAATATATTTAGCGGGCATTCGAATGAGCGTTTCACTAGCCGCGGGTTGCCAATCCATACCATCCTTACTCGCGTATACAAGAGTGGAAGCTATGCCCAGAGGGAATAACAAGGCTAACATTGATAGTGATTGCGTTAATGACTGTTTAAACATAACAATCTCCTTTATTGAATAAATTTATTGTTTCTCATTCTTTCTATGTAAGCTTTCTACATGAGCTATCTAGTGGCGTTGCCAATATCGATAACGCGACACTTCTGACGCTAACGTAGGATTGACATTGAATACTTTTCGTCGGCTTTCAACCGTATCAATACCTAATAAAAGAGATAAGCTATCAATAAATGAGGTGTAATCCGAAAAGTAAAGATCTCGGCCGGGATAAGACAATTCAAAAGCACGCAGTTGTAATTTTGCATGCTTAATATCCCCGGCCTTAAAGTAATTTAGCACCGTTAAAGCATGTACCTGCATTCTCTGCTCAACAAACTCAACCGATGTTACGGGAGCAACATCACGATATTCATCGATATCTGCAAGACATTGATCAAGCGTTTTTGCCGATGCTGCATATTGTGCCGATGATTTCTTTTCACGGGCACTTTCTCCCAACAACAGCCCGCCTTGCTTACAACGTAAAAACTGTTCCATTGCGGTAGAAGCAGCCGCCATTTGTTTTTGTTCGAATTGTTGTTTCTCACTCAGCGGGGCAATTGCAACGGGAGCCCGTGGGGCTGTTGCGCAAGCAGCTAACAATAATGGAATCATCAAGCCGCAAACTTTATAGAATTTCATGGTCAACTCCGAATATAGGATATCTGACTATGACTATGAGAGGGTTAGAATGATTTTTTAAAAGATAAAAAAATTAGTGCTTAGTTAATGCGTAATAAATGAAAAATGTATTCCTCCCATACTGATTCTTGCCCCTTGAACTAGCGGAACAGCAGTAAACACAAGGGTTTGATTGACAAATACATTCATGGATTTACCCGCCCCTAGAACCGGATCAAGCCAGTAACCAGGGCAACAGTGCTCTAAATCTTCAGATTGATGCAAATAAGACAGCCTCGCGAGGGGTTTACTGCCCCGTAAACATCCAATATCCAGTGCTCCATCTGTATCAACACCCAAGTCTAACATCGCTCCTAACAACAGCCATTGTTGTGTTTGGTCATAAGCAAGGTTGGGCCAATTTTTATTCAGCAGCGATGGGTCAGAAAACGCCACAGCATCACGATCAACCTCAATGATAAGTGAACTCGCCTTGGTATTTTTTTTTGCATGCAATCGCAACTTGCACATTCCTGGTTCCAAAGGGATACGACTCCCGCCCATAGACAATACATGCTCTGCACCTGTTAATGCACCTGTTAATACAACAGGATGATCAGGAACCATTGATATTCCATCTAAAAAACTACCATTGGAACTTCCTTCATCTACCAACGTAAAACCATCATGATGACGTTCTATCTTATTTTGTTTTCCCATTTGCGATAATCGTGTAAAACCGATAGCAATATTTCCGTCGTTACCCTCGGCCTCACCATGCTTAATACCACTGTCATTAATTCGTCCAATCTGCACGCTATCATCAACCAATACATTAACGGTGATGGATAGCCCTTCTAACATTAATGAACTTCGTCCCGTCAGCACTAACAGTTTGTTAATAAAAGCATCTCGTGCAGAAATTATACTATTTTTTTCCTGTTGTATTCTATCCCCATTCAAACGACTCAATAACGTCTCAACCTTCATAAACAAAGGGTAAGGGTTATTCTCTGTTGATGACATTGATGCCAACTGAGATAACACAGTATTGTATTGATACCGAACATATCTGAAATAAGAAAACACGATGAACACTATAAATAAAGTGGCGGCTAAAATATATCGCCACAAGTACGCCACCCCCTCACGATTCAATGTAAATTCGTGGCCATTTGTTTGAATATTGGCACGTAGGTTTTCATCATCCAGTATTTTCTCTAAACTCTGACGAAAGCCCAACGGTGCTAATTTCGATTCGATAACGATGTTCTTGTTCACAACCGTATGTAATAACACCTGATGTAGATTTTTGTTATCTACTGCATTGCTCGTCTCGCTAACAATATTGCTTTTAAAGCTATTCTGAAAATATTGTTCAAATGCAAACAGTTCCCCTTTCGCAAATTTTAAAAATGTAAGCTCATAGTCGTACCAACGTTGATACTCTTGCAATTTAGTCGCAATCGCCAACCCACTATCACGCCCAATTTGACGAGCATAATCCGACAATGCGGATTGAAGACAACGATCAACACACTCTTTTGGGATAGGTTCCGTCAACACACCATCATCATCCCAGAGCCCTACCCGACGTCCACTCTTCACGTCAACCATGCGGCTCGGGACACTTATTTCTCGATGAATGAATCCCGCCCCCACACGTTCAATGTAACGAATACTGAATAATATGACTAAATCAATATCGGATGCACTGGCATTTGCCAAAGCGATGATATCTTGTTCTGTTTGTTGCTTACACACATCCATTAAACATAAAGGCAAGGTTTTGTCAGCTGCTAAACTCAACACATCAAACCCTGCTCGTTGCAGTTGAGTGAAAATTGCATTATTCGCCCGTTTATAGGCAGGGTGCCCCGCACGTAAGCCAAGCTTATCGGACTCTGCAACAATTAAAATACGCCATTTTCCCTGAGGGGTTGACTGCGCTTGACCAGAGCTAAGGCCACAAACAAAAACACCCAAAAACACCAATACACAACGTATTTTGCTAATCATGAGCGAGCCTAAATCCAAAGTTGAAATAGGTACTATCAACACTATCTGAACTTCGGTACGCCGAACGTAAATACCCCTTTACGTTATGCCAGGAGCCCCCTTTCAGTACACGCCGTCGACATTGTTCCTGCTGCTGAGGTTCTCCTAGCGGTTCGCTCTGCCAAGCATCTCCATTACTCGGTGCCCCTTGATAGTTATCATGCCAACAATCCTGCACCCACTCCCATACATTGCCGTGCATATCATACAAACCAAAGGCATTAGCAGAAAAACTCGCCACAGGCGATGTTTGTTGATCGTCCCACTGACTGCCGCAGCCATCGCAATTAGCATTATTTTCACCGATATTCTCGCCCCAAGAATAATTTTTATTACTGCTACCTTTCCCCACAACAGCCCTTGCTGCATATTCCCATTCAGCTTCGCTGGGCAATCTAAACCGTTGTCCAGTTTTCTGATTTAACCACTGAATATAGCGCTGTACGTCGTTCCAACTCACATTTATTACGGGTCGACTGGATTTACCCCAACCTTGATCATGGGCTGAAATTGAACAGTTCCCCGAATCAATACAAGGTTGGTATTGTGCCCATGTCACCTCTGTTTCCCCTAATTGAAAAGGCCTAATTAATACATCATGTACAGGACGTTCCACTTTGGAGTAATCTGTTGAGCCCATAACAAACTGTCCCCCCGGAATACTGAGCATCGTTGTCACACTTACCGTTGACTCCGTTTTTTGGGGAATAGCATTAGAAGAGGTATTTTCTTGTTTTTGTTGTAGCCGATTAGTTTCTGAATGTTGTGAATCGGGTAGTTCTAATTTAAGTAGCTCCAATTTAAGTAGCTCCAATTTAAGTAGCTCTGAATCGTTCTGCAACAGTGATTCTTTTGAAGGTGTTTGTGACAACGTCCTCTCTTGAGGCTCCTGTTGAGACCCCTGTCGCTCCCCTAGTAACCACCACAGCAACCCGGCACATACACAAGC